>NZ_CP017560.1:0-312416 GCF_001753205.1 Sporosarcina ureilytica
TTCTCCTATCACATCTTTTAAGCTGTTAATCGCTATTGAAAAATGCTGATAATCGGTTATTTCTATCACTGCAAATATCGATACTTTGATCTTTATCTTTTGCTCTAAAGAGTGATTAAAAGATGGTGTTTGTATCAGGTGTGTCGATACTTGCCAACATGGACGCCGATTATTTATGGCTAGTTGAAATGCTTCAAGAAATAAATTCGACATTGAAGCAATTAAAACGTTCAAATTATCCCTCCTCGGAAATTGATTTTTTAACTAATTTAACTATATAGTCAACACCTTTATCCTTGTTGAAGTGTTCGTATAAACAATTAAAGCGTTCTCTACTGTTCATAAAACAAAACTTAAAGTACGTTCATGAACTCATCAACGTAACTTTTTGTGAAACCTTAAAAGCCTTCTTTGTAAACTGTCTTGAACATATGCATTCATTGCCATATAAAAAAGCTACCCAACCAATAAATGGCGGATAGCTTGAGATGGATTATTATTTTTTTTATTTGTTGTGATTAGCTTTTCTTTCTCCATTAAGTCTTCTGCTTTACATTCTCTCTTATTAATCCTATTACGAATCATACGCATTCAACGCATTCACACTATGCGCCAAAGCCGAACCTGCTTTTAATGCAGTTGCGACAAAAATTGACTCTGCCAGTTCTTCTTTCGTAACGCCCGCCTTCTTTGCAGCCTTTGTATGAATGTCGATACAATACGCGCATCCCGTTGTATGTGCAACCGCAACCGCGATTAGTTCTTTCTCTCTTACAGTTAAAATACTTCCTTTCAATGACTGCCCATCAAAATCAACAAATGCTTTAAATGCATCCCCATTGAGCGCTGAAAATTCTTTTAATCTATTAAAGTAAGATGCTTTATATAATTCCTCATCTTCAATTTCATCGTATGCATTAAGCGCGTTCACACCGTGTGCTAGTGCAGATCCTGCTTTTAATGCAGTTGCCACTAGGATTGCTTCAGATAATTCTTCTTTTGTTACGCCTTCTGCTTTTCCTGCATTCACATGGACATCAATGCAGTACGGGCAGCCCGTTGTATGTGCTACAGCAATCGCGATTAATTCTTTCAGCTTTACCGATAATTTCCCTTCAGCTAAAGCAGCCTTGTCAAACTGTACAAATGCTTTAAAAGCATCTGGCGCCAATGCACTTAATTCTCCAAGACGGTTAAAATATGATTTTTGATACAATGCCTCTTTACTCGCTACTAATACATCTTTACTCATGATAATTTCCCCTAATAGTTTTTAATTTGTTTGTTATATAATAGAATTACATTATTACTTAATTTTCACTAACTATTGGAATGCTGATTTTAAATATGTCTACTACTCAACAATTTTAAAGTGTTAATTTTGTTGATTGTAGTGGAAGGCGGCGACTCCTGTGGGATTAGCGAAAGCCGTCACGAAGAACGGCTTTTGCGACCGAAAAGCGAAGCGTTTGGGAGCAGGAATGCATAACAGGATCACCGCCCGCCCACGGAAAGCGTCCGGCTGGAACGGAAATCAACTTTGTCTCGGTATCATCATTCAACCACTATTCAAACACCAACTTTTTCAAGTTCCCTCGCCTTTAATTCACGTCGAAGGATTTTCCCGCTAATCGGTGTTTTAGGCAGCTCATCCAAAAATTCAATTTCTCTTGGCGCGGCATGTGCTGCAAGCCCTCTTCGAACAAATTGACGAAGCTCTTGCAGTAATACATCATTTGCTTCATAACCATTCCTCAGGACAATAAACGCCTTTACAATCTCGCCTCTTACCGCATCCGGTTTACCAATAACGCCGACTTCTGCGACAGCTGGATGCTCAATGAGTTTACTTTCCACTTCAAATGGACCGATTCGTTCACCTGAAGAGTTAATCATATCGTCACTTCTTCCTTGGAAGAAAATGTAACCATTTTCGTCAATCGTCGCCAAATCTCCCGACACATACCATCCTTCAAAAGGAAAATACGTCGAATATTTAGCAGGGTCTTTCCATACTTCACGCATAATGCCAGGCCAATTTGCTTTCAGCGCTAAATGCCCTACTTCACCAGATGGCAGTTCTTGGCCATCATCGTCTAAAATTGCCGCTTCGATGCCTGGGAATGGTTTTCCCATTGATCCTGGAATAATTTTCTCTGACGGCAAGTTGACAATCAGCTGTGCGCCGTCTCTGTCATCCACCAAGTATCATGAATGCGATTGGATAATGCTTTAATTCCCCAACGAATTACTTCAGGATTTAACGGTTCACCGACACTTAAAATATGGCGAATTTTAGATAAATCATAGTCGCTAACTTTTCGTCGCCTTCCGCCATCAACATTCTAAATGCAGTCGGCGCGCTATACCAAACTGTGACGCCTGATTTTTCCAATACGGAATACCATTCGTCAGCATTGAATCGTCCCCGTGAATAACAGTTGTCGCCCGGTTCAGAAGTGGCGCGAAACACCATAAACCGTTCCTGTCACCCATCCAGGGTGAGCCGTGCACCAATAGATATCATCCTCTTTTAAATCCAACACCCATCTGCCCGTAATGTATTGCTGAATCATTGCCCGATGCGCGTGGATAATGCCTTTCGGACGACCTGTTGAACCGCTTGTATAATGAACATTCAACCCATCTTCTAGATCCACCCACTCGATAATGTCTTCTTCGGCTTCAATCGCTCGGGCTTCTGCGTACAATGAAATCTCATCACCCTTGCATTGTTCAGGCTCCGCTGTAATCCAAACTGTTTGTAATGAAGGCAATTCCGCACGCGGTACACGCTTAATTAATTCCGGCGAGGCAATTAAATAAGTTCCTTCGCAATCACCAATCCGCTCTTTCACCGCATCTTCCATAAACGCTTCAAATAGAGGACCGACAACAGCACCAAGTTTAATGGCAGCTAGCATGGCGATATGGCAATCAGGGTGTTTCGATAAAAAGATGAAGACGAAATCTCCTTTTTTCACTCCGCGCTTTTTCAAAACAGTCGCCCACAGATCCGATTTCTCTTTCAACTCACGGTACGTTAATGTATATTCTTCCTCTTCCCCGAAGTAATGGAGCGCAATTTTGTCTCCAAAACCATCCGCAACATGGCGATCCACACATTCATAAGCCATATTTATTTTTCCCGTTTCAGACCAGCTAAAATTTGATTCAATTGCTTTCCACGAGAAATCTTCTCGTACAGGCAGTTCCGCCGTTATATTATAATTTCCTTCATATGGATAAATGACCTCTTCGATTGCCATGTTTAGTCGACCTCCTTATCGATATGTAAAACGTCCAAAATTTCCGCCTTTTTTGATGCCAAAAATGAATCTCCTCTATCTCTCGGCTTTGTAGTCTCGATAGACATTTGTGCTTGTAAGGTTCCCGGCTGTCCGCCGAGGATGAAAATCCGATCACATAAGTAAAGTGCTTCATCAATATCATGCGTGACTATAATCATCGTTGTTGAACGTTTCTTTTGAATTTTTAACAATAAATCTTGCAGCTGCATTTTGGTGAAAGCGTCCAGTGCACTAAATGGTTCATCAAGAAGTAAGACATCCGGCTGACCTATGAGTGCACGCGCAATTGCAGTCCGCTGTGCCATCCCGCCTGACAAGTCTTTTGGATAATGATCTCCAAAATCAGATAAGCCGACAAGATTCAAATACTCTTGAACATCTACTTTCTTCGCGTCCTTCGCGCCGAATAGAATATTTTCTTTGACTGTGAGCCACGGCATTAATCTTGGTTCTTGAAAAATCATTCCGATTGGCTGCTCGCCTATCCCTGCTAGTTCGATATCCCCTTCAAAATCCTGATCCAATCCCGATAAAACGCGCAATAGCGTACTTTTCCCACACCCGCTCGTTCCTAAAATCCCAACCGTTTCGCCTTCCTGAATGGAAAATGATATGTTTTTAAACCCTGCAAGTCCGTCATTGAATGTTCTTGATGCCTGTTTTACTTTTAACATCATAGTTCCTCCTTCACAGTTGGTTTTGTAGATTGTCTTGCCACTTTAAAGCGCGTGCCTCTAATGTTTTCAGTAAGTAATCAGTCGTTTTTCCGATGATTGCAAATAAAATAATGCTGGCAATAATAAGTTCAGGTGAATACGTATTTTGACCAAGAACAAGTAAATAGCCAAGCCCTTGACTCGCCCCCATTAATTCAGCAGCGACAACGAACATCCATCCTAATCCGAGCTGCGTAAACCGACTAGAAATGATGGAAGCGAAGCTGGAAAAATAATACGGCGAACCGTTTGTAACGGTGTAAAATGATAAATCTTCCCAACTTCGATTAACTTACGGTCAACCCCTTGAATGCCTGAAACGATATTTAAATAAATTGGGAAAAACACACCAACAGCAATCAACATTACTTTCGAAGCTTCTCCAATTCCCATCCACAAAAATGAACAATGGGACCCAAGCCAAAGATGGAATCGAACGAAATGCTTGAATTAACGGGTCCATCAGCTGTTCAAACCATTTAAAGTAGCCGACAACAGACCCAATACTACCGCGGCTACTGTTCCTGCTAGAAATCCAATCAATACGCGAAAGAATGTAATGCCTACATGCCCAAAGCGTTCCCTCTTTCGCTAATTCAATAATCTTTTGTAAAATCGTTGTCGGAGCGGGAAAGACATAAGCGTCGAGTAAATTGAAACGGACGGCTGCTTCCCATACGACTAAAAGAACAATCGGAATAATGAAGCCAAGCGCGAAACCCCTCACCTTTTTTAATTCAGCACCGACTTTAACCGATTTCTCTTTCGCTTCAAGCAATTCATTTTCATCTATTTTGACCGTCATGTCTTTTCCCCCTATTTCATTTGATTGCCTTTTTTGAATACCGTTCAATAATTAATTCACTAACAATTTTTTCAACATCAATATTTTCTTTAATGACATTTTCAGCCTGCAATACTTCACCAGCTGCGTTCAGTGCTTCAATTTGCTTCGCGCCTGGGATCGGGTCCGAAAAGTCGTTTCGCTCTAAACTCTTTTGCGCAACTTCGAGTGCCATATCCGCCTCTTTCGCCAGGATTTCAGCCGCATCCTCTGGATTTTCTACAACCCACTTTCTTGCCTTTTCATATACTTCAATTACTTTTTCTACAACCTCTGGATGTTGTTCTGCAAATTCTGATCGTACATTCAACGTTCCATATGTGTTTTTATCATGGTCGCGTAAAAATAATGCTGCGCCGGAATCAATTTCAACTTTTGCCATATGCGGATCCAACCCGGCCCACGCATCGACTTGATTCGTTAAAAGTGCATTCGCTCCGTCAGAGTGCTGTAAATTCACAATTTCCAAGTCCTTGGATGACAACCCTACTTCTTCTAATGAACGGAGCAGGAAAATATATGGGTCGGTGCCTAATGTTGCGGCTACTTTCTTTCCTTTTAAATCTTCTACTGATGCGATGTTTGAATCGCCCGTTGTCACAAGCGCTGTCCATTCAGGTTTTGAAAAAATATAAACAGACTCAATGGGAGAACCATTTGACTTCGCAATTAATGCTGCTGCGCCTGCCGTGGAGCCAAAGTCAACACTTTTGGATTTAGAAACTCCAGCGCCTTATTACTCCCTTGACTTAGCACCCACTCCACTTCAAATGCCTTCTTCTTCAAATATTTCTTCTGCCCAGCCAAACTCTTTAAGCGCAAGGCTTGTTGGCGAGTAATACGCATAATCCAAAAACTTTTTTCGGTTTATTATTTTCCTCTCCCCCGGCAGATGAACAGGCTGCGAAGATGAACGTTACGCTAACAATAACTGTTAAAAATTTAATCCATTTTCTCATTTTCATTTCCTCCTACTTTTAATTTATTGTTATCCAATTCGTATACTCGGATTTATCGTGATTTAAATCCATTTTTTTCTTGATTAAATAAAGAAAGGCCCTCTTCATAAGAAGAGGGCCGAAAAATTCCTCCTCTTATTTTCCAGGTTTCGTAAACCTGTAGGATGTAGCACCTTTTCAGATAGATATCTGCTGGTTGCCGGGCTTCATAGGGCCTATTCCCTCCGCCGCTCTTAATAAGAGATATATGTAGTTGTAAAAACTCATTTGTAAATTTAATTGATTGAAAATTAGTATAGACTGAAAAGAATAAATTGTCAACGATATATTTCAACTTTAGTAGATTAGTCACAGAAATAATACTATATTTGCTGATTTCCCTCTAATTTTGGGCAAACTCAAGATCAAAACTAAGGTATACTAAATTAAAATAACCGCCGAGCATCATCATATTTAATGTCCAGCGGTGATACGATTATGATTTCCTATTCTTATTTTGACCAAATGCGGACTGTACGCGCCCTTCTTCAGTTTTCGCTTCATTCTTTCGAAACACTTCCGTTGCATTCGATTCGGCTGGGTCGGAAAGCGGCAATTCGCCAGTGTCTACAGTATATTTGTCCACGTTTGGTTCATAATCAGCTTTGTTTGGATAATTTTTATGTCCCATTGACATTTCTCATCACTCCTTTTACAAAGATAATGGAAACTTTTCTTCTACTGGTGCGGCTTAACAATAACTAAGACGGTAAGTTTATAAAAAATGTTGATTTTACATTCCCGTCATCAGCATTCTTCTCCTCTTGTTTATCGAACAAATACTAGAGGACAAAAACAACCGCTCCTATGTGCTACAGTTTAGCCGTTTTTATGCAAAGCTAACCTGAGCAAAATTGACCAATTGCTGTCTTCATTTTATAACGCTTTATGAAAAGTTCGCTACGCTCGAGAAACTTTGCAACGCTTTCCAGAAAGTTCACAACGCTACGAGATAACTTTGCAACTGGGCTAACCCAAATTCTTGGGACAATATAAAACAACATCAAAGTGTTACACTAGTAAAAAGCGATAACGTCGGGGGTTTTTATATTGAAAAGAAACAGATATTCAAGTGAAGTTAAATGGGCTGTTGTGAAAGATAAATTAAGTGGTAACTTTACAGATAAAGAGATTTTAGAGAGGCATGGAATCAAAAATAGAGCGCAAATTGCAAGCTGGATGAAGTGGTATAAAAACAATGAAACTTATCGCTTTGATCAACCAATCGGCCAACAGTATGCCTATGGTTTTCGTTATGATTTCAAGAATGGACAAGAGAGACAAGATCATCAGCTATCTCAATTGAAAATGGAGAATGAAGTGCTAAAAAAGTATTTAGAGATAAAAAGGGGGTTGGAAAAGAAGAGGTAATTAGAACTGTAGAGGAAATGAAAGGAAAATACACAATTACCTCTATCTTATCGGCATTACAAGTTCCCCGTTCAAACTATTATAGATGGCTTGGCGAAGAGCGTGAGAAATCACTTTCAACCAAAGAAGAGGCAATCATTGAACTGTGCAAGAAAACTAAGTATCGCTATGGACACAGAAAAATTAAAGCTCTGTTAAAGAAAGAATATGGGATTAGATTAAATCGTAATACGGTTCAATCAATCATGCAAAAGCATAATGTACAATGTCGTGTTAAGCCTAAAAGAAAATGGAAGTCACAAGGTGAAACAGTCGTAATCAGACCTAATCTGCTTAATCGTCATTTTACTGCAAGTGCACCAAATGAGAAGTGGGTAACTGATATTACCTATATTCAATATGGTAGTAAAACAAAATATCTCTCCACTATTATGGATTTATATAATAATGAAATTGTAGCCTACAAATTGTACGATCATCAACAGACATCCCTTGTCATCGATACCCTTAAGGGGGCATTAGAAGCCCGCAACAACCCTGAAGGAGTTATCATTCATTGCGATCAAGGTACCGTGTACACATCATACGCATTCCAAGATTATGTAACGGCAAATCATCTGGTATGCAGTATGTCACGGAGAGGGAATTGTTGGGATAACGCAGTTATAGAATCGTTCCACTCAAGCTTGAAATCTGAAGAGTTTCAGTATGTTAAATTCAATTCACTTAGTAATGCAGAAGTCACTAAACGCGTCACTGACTATTTAAATTATTATAATGAAGAACGTATTCAGGAAAAACTAGGCTACCTTTCACCAAGAGAATATTTTGTAGAAGCAGCCTAGCGACTGTTGTTTTATACGTGTCTCAAATCGATATGTCAGTCTAAACGTTTCCCTAAAAGTTCGCAACACTACAAGAAAACTTTGCAACCTTTTCATAAAAGTTCGCATCGCCCAAGAAACTTTGCAACGCTTTCCCAAAAGTTCGCAACACTACGAGGAAACTTTGCAATGGGCTAACCCAAATTCTTGGGACAATATAAAACAACATCAAAGTGTTACACTAGTAAAAAGCGATAACGTCGGGGGTTTTTATATTGAAAAGAAACAGATATTCAAGTGAAGTTAAATGGGCTGTTGTGAAAGATAAATTAAGTGGTAACTTTACAGATAAAGAGATTTTAGAGAGGCATGGAATCAAAAATAGAGCGCAAATTGCAAGCTGGATGAAGTGGTATAAAAACAATGAAACTTATCGCTTTGATCAACCAATCGGCCAACAGTATGCCTATGGTTTTCGTTATGATTTCAAGAATGGACAAGAGAGACAAGATCATCAGCTATCTCAATTGAAAATGGAGAATGAAGTGCTAAAAAAGTATTTAGAGATAAAAAGGGGGTTGGAAAAGAAGAGGTAATTAGAACTGTAGAGGAAATGAAAGGAAAATACACAATTACCTCTATCTTATCGGCATTACAAGTTCCCCGTTCAAACTATTATAGATGGCTTGGCGAAGAGCGTGAGAAATCACTTTCAACCAAAGAAGAGGCAATCATTGAACTGTGCAAGAAAACTAAGTATCGCTATGGACACAGAAAAATTAAAGCTCTGTTAAAGAAAGAATATGGGATTAGATTAAATCGTAATACGGTTCAATCAATCATGCAAAAGCATAATGTACAATGTCGTGTTAAGCCTAAAAGAAAATGGAAGTCACAAGGTGAAACAGTCGTAATCAGACCTAATCTGCTTAATCGTCATTTTACTGCAAGTGCACCAAATGAGAAGTGGGTAACTGATATTACCTATATTCAATATGGTAGTAAAACAAAATATCTCTCCACTATTATGGATTTATATAATAATGAAATTGTAGCCTACAAATTGTACGATCATCAACAGACATCCCTTGTCATCGATACCCTTAAGGGGGCATTAGAAGCCCGCAACAACCCTGAAGGAGTTATCATTCATTGCGATCAAGGTACCGTGTACACATCATACGCATTCCAAGATTATGTAACGGCAAATCATCTGGTATGCAGTATGTCACGGAGAGGGAATTGTTGGGATAACGCAGTTATAGAATCGTTCCACTCAAGCTTGAAATCTGAAGAGTTTCAGTATGTTAAATTCAATTCACTTAGTAATGCAGAAGTCACTAAACGCGTCACTGACTATTTAAATTATTATAATGAAGAACGTATTCAGGAAAAACTAGGCTACCTTTCACCAAGAGAATATTTTGTAGAAGCAGCCTAGCGACTGTTGTTTTATACGTGTCTCAAATCGATATGTCAGTCTACAACGTCTCCCCGAAAGTTCACAACGCTATACTTAGGAGCATCTAATCCCCACCAATAGAAAAAACGCCTAAGCACAATTTCGCTTAGACGTTTTCACATCAACAAAGAAAACTCATCCAATAAATATCATTCTACCGGTATTTCCACCGTTACCTTAAACAAATCGCCATCTATATCAATTTCCATTTCACCATCATGCATTTCAACAATCGATTGTGCAATAGCAAGCCCTAGTCCTGAGCCATCTGTATGACGTGAGGTGTCTGCTCGTTTAAATCGTTCAAACAGTTCATCACTATTTTCACTTAATTCATACTTAGAAATGTTTTTTACAACGAATTGAGCACGGTCACCAACACGGTCAAGGGAAAGATAAACTCTCGTACCGGACATCGAATATTTCAACGCGTTGACAATTAAATTGTCCAATACACGCCACCATCTTTGCCCATCTACGTTAGCAACGATAGCGGATTCTGGTAATTGAACCCGAAAATCAAGTCCTGAATTTGAAATCTCTTCCTCATGTTCTGCTAATGCCTGTTGCAATAACTGCGTTAAATCAACCTTTTGTCTATGGAGTTCTAAATTTCCACTCGCCATTTTTGACACTTCAAATAAATCTTCTATAAGAGTTTTTAAACGAGCTGATTTTTTATCGATAATATCTACATATTTTAAGCGGTCCTCATCTGTTAAGTGCGTTGATTTCAATAAATCGGTATACGTAATAATAGAAGTTAACGGCGTTCTTAAATCATGACTCACATTCGTAATCAATTCTGTTTTTAACCGTTCACTTTTCGCTTGTTCGCTAATTGAAATTTGTACCCCTTCACGCAGTCGGTTTAAATGACGCGCGTGTTTTGCAAGTGGTGACTTCCCTTTCACTTTAATTTCTTCATGCAATGTGCCGTTTGCCATTTTTTCAGTCGAAGAGAAAATTCGGTTTAAGTAAGCCGAACGCTTTACAAAAATATAGAGGACCGGCAATCCTAAAAAGAATACGGCAGGCAAATAGGCAAGTATCAAAAACGGTTGAATCGCTACTACTGCAAAACCGAAACCAGCTAAGAAAAAACCAATGAGCAGAATAAACATTTGAACGCCTAATGTTCGATTTAAAAACATCGTTTGGAATGATTTTAAGAAATTCACTACATAACTCTCTGCAAAATCCCGTTCAAACACGCCCGCTTGTTTCCACCGCTCTATACTATTCACAAGTTGGAAGGCTAAAAATAATATACTCATTGCTAGAACAATCAACCAAAATAATTGGTCTGGCCATGCCCCCGAATAATAATCATTGTAAAAGAAAGCCCCAGTCGCATCTCGGTGGATAAACTCAAAAGTTAGTAAGAGTGAAAACATGAAGATAAATACTTTCACATCAATTTTCAACCCATTATAAGATTGCACAAATCGATTTTCCGTTACCCATTCTTTCTTAAACTTTACTTTAGTCAATAAAAGATAGAGTGCACCAATCGAAAGAATCCATAAAGTATAGTTTCTATATTTTTTCTTATTAAAACTTGCAAGATGATCTTTTAAATAACTTCCTTGTAACGCTTTTTCTGAGACGACGATAACTCCTTCAAATTGTCGAACTGGTTGCTGGATATTCGCAAAATCAGCTGCAGTTAGTTCATAACCATCATCATAATAGGAAACCGAATAATGATTATACTCACTTTCACTTATTACAGTATTCGCCTTAAAATAATCGTCTACTTCACCAAACGTTTTTTTATAAATTGCGGGAACTTCAACATCACCCTGCGTAAAAACTTCTCCAGTTTTCACATCTGTTAAATGATAAGCAATCGGAAAAGCGCTTCTAGCTGATTGTTGATTTTCCGTTAAAAATTGTTTTAGTGCGGAAACTTTCCCTGCCAACACTTTCTTTTCAACATGTTCATCACTTTCAAAATTCAGCTCTATGTCGGCAATTTTCGTATCGCGTTCTTTAATCAGGGTTTCTTTTAATTGTTCATTTCCCGATGCTTCTGCGTCTGTAATACGACCTTCGTATTGCTCTTGTATGTTCATCACTTGGTCAGAGAGATTGCCGTAGCGCATTCGATGTTCTTCAATCTCTTCATCTGTGACAATGATTTTTTCCCTTGCTTCTTCGAACTGGATAGGGTTTAATACGGTTGTGCTAAGCGTATAATAAAAACCTTCCATCTCACCTTGGAACTCATGTGAATCAACAAACTTTTTCCCTATCATGTCGGGGCCCAATCGAATCGCCGTTGGAATCGACATAATGACTAATGCAACGAGGACTGACCATACAATTACCATATAGTTTTTGTTTTTCATTAACCGATGCCCCCTCCTATAATGCGGGCAATATAACTAATCATTTGTGTTGTTCTTCCCCAGCCATTTTCAACCACTGCAATAACCGCTGAAAAACAATAGGCAATGCTTGCCACAGCAATAAGTATTGCAATGATCGACCAAACGACGGAATAATCATTTCTCGATTTTGTATCCAATGCCCCACACCACCTTTACATACCGAGGATTTTTCGGGTCTGCTTCAATTTTTTCTCTAATTTTTCGAATATGCACCGCAACGATATTTTCCGCGTTATACGCTTCTTCATTCCATACACGCTCGTAAATTTCATGGATTGAAAATACCCGTCCCGCGTGCTTCATCAGTAATTCGGTAATTCTATATTCAATCGGCGTAAATTTCACGACTTCACCATCAACAGTAATCGTCTTTGCCTCTTCGTCAAGTTCCAATCCATCTACTACAATTTTCTGCTGCGGCCCTTCATATGTGCCAAATTGAACATAACGGCGCAATTGTGATTTCACTCTCGCCATTAGTTCCATTGGATGAAACGGCTTCGTTACATAATCATCCGCGCCGACTGACAAACCGTGAATTTTATCGGAATCCTCGGCTTTTGCGCTTAACATAATGATAGGAATGTTCTGGGCCTCACGAATTTTAAAAGTCGCCGTGATCCCATCCATATTCGGCATCATAATATCTAATATAAGGAGATGAACCTCATGATTTTCAAGCAACGTCAGCGCTTCCTGTCCATCCGCAGCTTTTAATACGTTGTATCCTTCATTTTTCAAATAAATTTCAATCCCATCGCGGATATCTTGGTCATCATCCGCAACAAGCACTGTGAAAGCAGCCATTTTCCCCACCTCAGTTCTTTTCAAATTTTGGATAAATCAATTTCTATCTCTCGTATCTACATGATCTATTGTACTGCTCAAATCTTAACATTCGTACACCTTAATTATGAAGAAATTCTTAAGAAATGCATAGTTGTTATGAAGGGAACTTGTTATAATGGGGTAATTAACATAAAAAAAGGAGGGTCTATATGAACGGTCGATTATTTTGGGTGGCTTTATTATTCATTAGCGGAAGTTGGATTGTGAATACGTTATATGCCCAATCCAAACAACTTCAAGAACCCATCTTTTTAGAACATGCAATCGACACCGTTGTATATGAGGGAAGTAATTTAACATTTTACTATTTAACAAACACCAATGATTCTTCAGTTATTTCTTCAATCAATTTAAATGGGATTCGTGGATATGCACTAGAAAATGAGTCGGCAGAACCTATTCAAACGTTCCCTTACTATTCTTTACGGCAAGTTCATATCCAAATGGATCCATTCGATATCGAAAATAGTTTACAAGATGAACCCTTAACGACAAATACAGCTGTTGTCCTATTCAACGATGGGAAAATGCTTACTACTTCTATCGGAGAGGTAACACTTCGCTCCGAAGATCAAGTAAATCATACACTGACTCCTATAGGCGGTTCAGGCGGAAATGATTGGTCAATGAACTGGTATGAAGCGGAGGATGACCTAACAATTGAATCGTTTTCCATTGATGTAAGTGAGGCTTTTCAAAAATTTATTACAGTGAAAATTGATTCTGCTACGGCAGCAAAACAGTTTGACCCATTGCCAATAAAAAGTGATGAGCAAGATATCCCCGGCATTCATTTAGATGAACTTGAACTTCCCATTGAAATTAATAAAGGTGAAAACCTTTATATTTACTGGGCTATTTCGCCGCAGTTTTTCGGTTCTATCCAGTCATCTCTAACCCTCTCTGGCACGACGGCGTCTGGACACCCGTTCACTGATCAAAGTCCATTATATAGTCAGCCACTGTACTTGGATAATAAAGATCTACAAAAAATCATTCAAGCGAAGGAGAATGCTAGGTGAAAAAAGCATTAAACTTATTGTTTTGGGGCTATTTATTCGTCTTTGTACGGATTGAACTTGGCATCGATCTTCTTCCTGAACCGCTTGGCTATTTTATGATTGCAACCGGGTGTCTAACATTAGGAAAAAGATTTCCTACTGCAAAAAAAGCCCGGGCATTTGCAATCGCGATGATTTTTGTTTCATTCCCTACGATTTTTATAAACGTCCAAGAACAAACCCATATTTTACTAAATGCCTATTCAACATTGCTCATGATACTTCAACTAATCGTTGTATTTTTTATCTTTCAATTATTAATAGAAATTGTTACCGCTGTTGACAATCCTATGTTAATTAATCGAACAGAGCGTACTTTTAAGATTTATATTATCGCTAATCTAATCTTCCTTGCCGCTTCAACTTTCACACCAAATACGGCAGGGGATTATTGGGAGATGATTATTTTATCCCTAATGCTTATTGCATTTATCATGGATATCGTTTTTCTTGTTTTACTGCGTGCGATTAGACGCGATATACCAACGGATTTAAATATTTAAAAAGGTAGAAAGACGCTTTCTACCTTTTCTCAACCCATTATTACAGGATATATGTAATATACAACGATGAACAAAACTACATACCAAATGGCTTGATTATATTCCAATATCCAAATTTTCGCTTGTCGATTGTAAATTCTTTGAAAGACGCCACGAATCAATGCCACTACGATTAAAAATGGCACTACAATAAGTAGAATGTTGTTTTTATCGGGAATAAAAATGATGTAGATTGCAGCGGCAATATATAAGACGAAAACAATTGAAAGGAACAAAGTTTGTAATACTTTCGCTTTCTTCGGCAACTGCGTCTTTTTCCGGTCAATTTGGAGTTTTTTCTTCAAATAATAATCACTAACTAAAGCAAGAAAGATATAAATAACGGAAAAAATAACCAGTACTTTCACGACTAATTTGTCTCCTTTCCTTTTACAAATATCTCTAACTTATATTCGCGATAAAAGAAGGAGTTCCTTTATTCGCCAACAATTTTGCTGACTTTAGCATCCTTTCGCCTTCCGCTAAGCGTAAGTACTAGAATCCCACCTAGTAGTAACGCAACCCCTGCCCATGAAGTAGCGGATAGCCTCTCCCCTACAACAATGACACTTAATAATGCGGCTGTGAGCGGCTCCGCAAGCGACAATGTTACTGCCGAGGAAGATGGAATATACTTCAACCCCGTTGAAAATAAAATATAAGCGATACTTGTAGTCGCAAATCCTAGAAATAAAACAACTGCAATGCCTCTGCCTGTAAATAGGCCTTCCGTTTCAAAAATAAATAAAAATGGAAAAAGCATCAATGCACTTATTGAAAAAATCACCGCAACCGCGGGTACAGCTGGAACAGAGTCAAGCACTTCCTTATTCACAAGTGTGTAGATCGCGAATAAAGAACCCGCACAAAGTGACATGATAACGCCAATCGGGTTGACAACGACCCCTTCTTTATTTATAAACAATAATCCACAACCGATAATTGCTAGTAAAGTAGCGGAAGCCCATACACGTGTCGGGCGACGTTTCGCAATCACCCATTCAATTAGACCAGAGAACACCGGTGCGCTACCAATCGTGACAACCGTAGCAATCGCAACGCCAGTTAATCTGACTGAGGTGAAGAATAAATACTGGAATACCGCCATTGAAATGGCGGCGTAAATTGTCGGCCTCCATGGCCAGTTATGAAAAGTAACCCTACGCATAATGAGTAAAACAATTAGTAATGTAAATCCACCAACCGCTAAACGAGATGCCCCAACGCCTAATGGATGAATCGTTTGCGGCATAAACGTTTGCGCTGTTCCCGTCGTCCCCCAAAGAATTGCGCCAAACAAGACAAATAAAAAAGCAACGCGCTGCGACAATGCCATCCCCTCTTTTCTCTATAAGGTAAAGATACCATATTTCTAACAAGGGAATCTTGGCACTTTCCAATATGATTGAGTCAAGTTTTTGTGAGTACTATTTTTAGCATAGGGATTCTCTTCTTGAATAGTTAGGTATTCCATTTTTATTAATGCCAAATAAAATATGTTGATTTCCGTTCCGAGCGGACGCGTTCCGTGGGGCGTGCGGTGAGCCTCCTCGTCGCGAAAACCGCGCTCCTGCGGGGTCTCACCTGTCACGCTAATCCCACCGGAGTCGCCGCTCTGCACTCCAATCAACAGAGATTCCTTATATAAGTTTCTATAAACGCAAATAACTTACATATTATAGCTATGTATCAATTAAAAAAACGTTCAAAAACCTTACAAAAGGGGTGTTTTCTTTGATGGACATAGTGACGTTTATTTACAAGTTTTGTGCGCTTTCCATTCAATAACCAACCCTCGTGAACGGCTGCAATCTTTTCTTCGCGCCCTTTATTTCTTCTATTTTGCCTTTTCACGTAGAGTCCATCAACTTCAACGAAAAGAACAGGCCTCATTGGTACGACAGATAAATTTTTTATAGTTTTAGTTTGTAAAAGATGTTAACGTATTGATTCATGGCTAATGACTGAATAACCAAGTAATTTTTCTAATGTGTTAGAAGCAATTCTATAAGATTGCCCTTCAACTGCTAGTTCCATTGCCCTCTCTTGAACTAAGGGATTTAACCCTTTTACGCCTTCAAATTGTAAGTATTGATCTAATAAACTTACGTATTTCTCACTTTTCCTGTCATAGTAATAATTTCGACTCACTTCTATCGGTCCAAATAAAGAGTCCATCGTCATTTTTTGTTTGTCCTTCAATTGAAAGCGTGCTTTATCACGGTTATCGGCTATAACTTGATCTAGCTCTGTTAAGAGCTGGGTGAACGCGTCTGAATAAGTTTGGGTTGAAGTGTTCTAAATAAATCTATTTCAATGTGGTAATTTCGTGTTATTTTTAATCACGTGGGTTCTCTCATTTAGTGTTTGTCTGCAAACTTCACTATATAAGAAGAAGACCCTTTTTCATGCTTTTATATCTAAATTATTCTATGTGCATTCGAATTAATCGTAGTGGAAATCGGCGACTCCTGCGGGAACAGCGCGAGCCGAAGACCCTGGACTGAGCGTAGCGAGGGAAGCGGCTGAGGCCGTGCCCGCGGAAAGCGTCCGATTGGAACGGAGATTAATTGTATTATGGATTTTCATTTATTCCCTACAAACATTTTACTCATACTTCCAATATTGTTGATAAGTACAGATGGTGGAATCCATGACTTGAACATATGTGAGTAATCCTGTGGAAATTAACAAAGAAATGCTGTCCAACAATCCATTTGTTAATAAAAATGGGGAGTATGTGAATGAAATCAATATTTATTTAAAAAGATATTCAGACTGCTAACAATTTACCGATTTTATAAACAAGAAGTGTTGATGAAATCGAAATTAACCTGGATAGAAACTTTTCGAACGTGGCTATTCACAAATAAACGTTGATAACTTATTTTCAAATATAAGGTGCCTCTCTAAATTGTGGACAGAAAAAATCGCTATACAGAAATATCTCCGTAAAGCGATTTTCAAGTTACTCAGTCAGCTGCTGTGCTGCAAATTCCTGGTAAAGCGGATGTGATTGCGTTAATTCTTCATGCGCGCCTCTTCCCGTAATCCGACCTTTTTCAATAAAAATAATTTGGTCAGCATGCACAATTGTAGATAGACGGTGTGCAATGACGAATGTTGTACGGCCTTCCATTAAGCGACTCAATGCTTGCTGAACGACACTTTCGGATTGACTGTCTAAACTTGCAGTCGCTTCGTCCATCATAAGCAGTTTCGGATCACGTAAAAAAGCTCTTGCGATAGCAATACGCTGCCTTTGCCCACCAGAAAGTTTTACGCCACGTTCGCCGACTTCAGTATCTAATCCATCTGTAAACTCTTTAATAAATTGGTCCGCATAAGCCATTTCAGTAACTGTCCATAGTCGTTCATCTGAAATCGCATCACGATTTTCTAAACCATACGTTAAATTTTCACGAATTGTTCCTGCCATCATCGCACTTTCCTGCGCGACATATCCAATTTGACTGCGCCATGACTGGATTGAAATCTCTTGAATCGGCGTATCTCCCACTTTAATTTCACCAGCAGTTGGTTCATAAAAGCGTTCCAGTAAACCAAATACAGTCGTTTTTCCGCCGCCACTCGGTCCGGCAAAGGCAACCATTTCCCCAGGATTTGCGCGGAATGAAATCCCATCAATGACCGGTTCATCTTCTGTGTATGAAAATGAAACATTGGATACTTCAATTGGCTGATTCGCAATATCTATTTCAATACCATTTTGTCCGCTCTCTAAAGGAACATTCAATATGTCAATAATACGCTCCGTTGCCCCTTTCGCTTTTTGCAATTGCGTAAAGAACATCGCAAACGTCGTAATCGGCATAATGATTTGGAACAAGTACAATAGAAATGCGACAAGCGTTCCTGTTGACATCTCGCCGCTTGCAACGCGCATGCCACCATACGCAATAATCACAACAATGACGAGCATAATGACAAACTGCATGAGCGGCGCAATGAACGCGAAAACACGTGCTTCTTTTAATCCAAATCCTAACAGTTTCTCAATGCCAGATAAACCTTTCGCTTCTTCATCTCTTTCCGCGGTAGATGCTTTCATCAAACGTATTTCACTAAGTGTTTGTTGAACATTTCCAGTAAACGTTGCAGTTTCATCTTGCAAACCACGCGAAATTTTCGCCATGCGCTTGCCAAGTGGAATCATAATCGCTAAAGTGACTGGTACTGCGATAAGCATCAGAAGCGTCATCTTCCAATCCATAATTAACAACAACGTGACAGCACCAATAATTGAAATAATACCTGCGATAAACTGTGGAAAATGGTCGGTAATTAAATCTTTCACGACACTCGTATCATTGACAACACGGCTTACTGTTTCACCGCTAGAATTTTGGTCATAATAACCGACAGGCAAACGAACGAGTTTAAACCACATTCTCTCCCGCAGACTTGCGACGATTTTCTGGCCAACCGCCGCGAGTAAATAAATGGAGACGCCACTAATGATTGCTTGCACAACAAATGCAATCCCAATTGCGATAAGCAAAGGGAAGCTCAGGGAGGCTACGGAAAAACCATCCACTAAGTTTTTCGTGAGAATTGGAACAACTAATCCTGCGAGCGTTGTTAAAATACTTCCAGTCATCCCAATGATTAGTGTGGTTTTAGGGATTTTCGTTGATAAAATTAAATTAATAAACGGCTTGAGACCCGTTTGTGTCTGATTCATATATCTAATCTCCTCACGCTTACATTCGTATTTACAATACCCCTATTTTACCACAGAGGAACGCTACACTTAAAAAGATTCAGCCATAATAAAAAGAGCCAAAATGGTCATTTACAAACAAACCATTTTGACTCTCCTTTAATTAACCTTCCCCGCGGTCAAGCTTATACAATTGTTGATAACGTTCATTCGTACGCATCAATTCTTCATGCGTTCCTTGAATCGCAATCTGCCCTTTATCTAAAAATAACACTTGATCCATTCGTTCGATACCTGTTAAATGATGTGTAATCCAAATAACGGTTTTGTCTTGTAAACTCGACATAATCGTATCAACCAATTCATTCTCGATAAATGGATCTAATCCAATTGTCGGTTCATCTAAAATCACAATCGGCGTGTCTTTCAATAAAATTCTTGCAAGCGCAATTCGTTGTCGTTCTCCGCCTGAAAAACGTTGCCCTGTTTCTTCCATTTGTGTTTGTAAACCATTAGGCAGGGAGTTAATATATTTGTCCAATCTAACTTGCTTTATCACTGTTTCAATTTCTTCTTTTGTCGCTTGTTGATTGCCTAAACGAATATTGTTTTCCACTGTCGTCGCAAATAAATACGGTTTTTGATTTAAGACGCCCACTACGTCGTAAATTTGTTCCCCATATTCGACTGGCGAATGTTCATTAATGAGCACATCGCCTGAAGTTGGTTGTATGGCACCTTGCAGTAATTGAATTAAAGTGGATTTTCCGGCACCGCTCTTTCCAAGCAAAGCAAGCTTTCGACCATGAGGAATCGCTAACGAAATTTGGTGAAGTGCATCGGCTTGCTCACCTTCATAGCGGTAAGATACGTTTTTAATTGATAAATCTGCTTCCTTAGATGTCTGCACATTTCCTTCGCTTGTTTCCTCTTCCGGCACAAACTGCTGAATCGATTCAATTCGTTGCAAGGATTCTCCGTAAGCTGGAATCCGTTCAATCGCATGCGAAAGCGGGATAAGCCCTTCTAAAATCGGCAACGTAACTAATGTAAACGCCGCAATATAAGCAGGGACAATTTCCCCTTGACCAGCCATATTCCCTGCCCAAATGCCAACCATCAATAAAATCACACCAGATATAACTTGCAGTTGAAACCCACGAGATTGATTCCAGTAAGCGAGCTTACTTTCCATTTTATGACTAGACTTACTATCCTTCATGAAACCTGCAATAAAACGCTCTTTTCTTCCGCTAATTAACCAATCACTTATGCCAAATACAGCATCTGTTAACGTTCGGTATAAATGGCCACGTTGCCTTTTCGCATCGCGCTGGTGTTTTTTCAATGTATATAATGAAACCATCGGATAAACAAATACAATCACACCTAAACAGAGTGCAATCCAAATTGCAAAAAGCCAATCAAAAAGGGCTAACATGACGGTCGCATAAACGAATAAACAGAGACCCACAACCGTTGGAAAAATCGTCCGAATATAAACGTCTTGTAAATGTTCAATATCATCCGCTAATGTCCCAAGTAAATCTCCTGTTTGAAAGCGAGCGCGAATCATTAACGCTTGTGGTTCAAGCATGCCGTATAATTTTACACGCATTTCCGATAAGATTTTGAGGACAGCGTTATGACCAGCCAACCGCTCCAAATAGTGACTGACCGCACGGGATAAACCAAACGTACGCACCAACACGATAGGAATATAGAGAAGTAAGATCGTCTCCGGCATTTCGGAAGCTCTTGATATCAAATATCCCGAAGAAAATGTTAACATGGCACCCGATAAGACAGCTAATGCACCTAAAAGAATGGTCGCGATCATCGCCTTCTTATATTTTTTCAGATATGGGACGATATACGTTTGAAATAACTTCATCCTATCATTCCCCTTCTATGTGCCTGAATTAACTTGTCGTATGCACCAGATTTATTCTCGAGTTCTTCATGTGTCCCCGTTTCAATAATTTGACCATCCTCAATGACAAAAATAAGATCCATATCTTTCATCCAATGCAAACGATGCGTAGCAAAAAACACTAATTTATTTTCTAATAACGGTAACATCGTCTCTTTAATTTCATGTTCCGTTTCAATATCTAAATGGGCTGTCGGTTCATCGAGCAAAAGAATTGAGCGGTTTTGCAATAACGACCGTGCAAGTGCAATGCGTTGCTCTTCCCCGCCACTTAATGTGCGACCTGCTTGCCCAATTTTCTCGTCAAAACCATTTGGGAAATGACGAACTAATTCCTCAAGGCCTGCTAATTTTGCCGCGCGGACTACTTCTTCACGCGTCGCACCTGGTTCATAAAAACGAATATTGTCTGCAACTGTTCCCGAAAAAATCGTAGGATGCTGTGGAATATACGTCAATTGGTCTTGCCAAGCTGGTAACGAAAGATGGTTGAATTCGGCGTCATCTACCGAAATCTTACCCGATGTCGGTTGCGTAAATCCAGACAATAAATCAATCAAAGAAGATTTCCCTGCACCCGACATCCCTACGATACCAATTTTTTGATAGCCTTTTACCGAAAAATTAATATTTCGTAAAATATCTCGTTCTTCTGATTTCATTCCAATTTCATGGAAAGTTAACTGACGATCTTCTGTCCAAGTCGGTGTAGATGGCAAATTCTTTTGAGCGATTGTTTTTTCCGCTAATAAGCCACGAATTTGTTCACCCGCTTCTTTCCCATCCATCGTCGCGTGATAGTCATTCCCGAGCTCCCGGACAGGTGAGAAATAATCCGGTGCTAAAATGAGGATGGCGAGCGCTGCTTCTAAACCAATATGCCCGCTAATTAATCGTACACCAAGCTCTACCGCAATAATCGCAATGGACATACTCGTAAAGAAATCTAGTGCAAAAGTAGATAAAAAAGCAACGCGTAACGTTCGATTTGTTGCAATCCGGTATTTGTCGCTCACATTTTCAATCGCTTTTTGATGTGATTTACTTCGCCCTAAATATTTCAAAGTGACAAGACCTCGAAGCGAATCAACAAAATGACGTGATAAAAGTCTGTACGTATCCATTTGTGCGTCCATTTGCTTTTGCGCCGCAAAGCCAAGCAATATTAAAAAAGCAATGAGAATCGGCAACACAACCGCTAGAATGATCCCCGACAATCGATCTACTGTAAAAACATAGATAAATAACACAAATGGAATAATGCCCATAGACATTAAACGAGGAATAAACAACTGTAAATACGTTTTAAATTGAGGAATTCCTTCTAACACTAAGGTGATAATATTGCCCGAACCATGTTTACCAACACTTCTGGGCCCTAGGTCAAATACTTTCTTCATTAAAGCCTCTTGCAATGTTAGCGCCGTACGATCCGCAAATCGATAAGCAATTCGTTCTCTTCCCCATTGCAAAAAGTGGCGCAAAATATGCGCCACGAGAAAGATTAAAAGCGAGGGAAAGACTGCCAACCAAGCAGCCCCTTGAAACATCCCTGTAATTGCTTTCGATAAATATAATGCTTGAAAGATAATCGCAACTGCCTGACCGAGCGTTAAAAATCCAATCAACGCCATCACCGGTTTACTACCTTTATAATGAAACAGATTCTTATCCATTAGTAGTTGAGATTCTCCTTTTTAGACACACGTTTACGGAATACGTAATAGGTCCAAAATGTATACCCAAGAACAACTGGAATCATCGTCGCTGCGACAATTGTCATAATCCGAAGAGAATAATCCCCAGACACCGCCTCGTAAATTGTTATATTATGAGCAACATCTAATGAACTAATCATCACATTTGGGAATAGTGCGATAAAAAATGATGCGGTGATCATAATCAGAATAATTCCTGTAACCGTAAAACTAAATCCTTCTTTCTTATTGCGTAATAGAAGCATTAGGGCACCATATAGAATTCCGACTAGAATATATAATGGAATTAAAATAGGTCCTTTTGCAGAGAATGCCTCTGTATAAAAAACGGTTAAGATGATAAACCAAAAGACAAGTCCACCCGTAATCGCATACCATTTCTGCGCTTCTTTACGAGCTCTCGTACGAAGGGTTCCCACTGTTTTTAATGAAATAAACGTTAAACCGTGCAAATAAGATAATGCGACAAATGTAAGCCCGCCTACAACTGTGTAGGTGTTCACAATATCAAAGAACCCTGCATACATATTCATATCTGCATCAATTGGTAAACCTTTAATTAAACTTGCAAAAGTCAAACCTAGTATAAATGGAGGGAAAATACTGCCGATAAAAATCGACCAATCCCATGTTTTTACCCATCTTTCTGATTCAACTCTATCCCTAAACTCAAAAGACACGCCTCTTGCAATTAATGCTAGCAACAGGACAATCACAGGCATATAATACCCGCTTAGTAAAGTAGCATACCAGTGAGGAAAAGCTGCAAACATCGCCCCTACAGCTGTAACAAGCCACACTTCGTTCGCTGCCCAAGTTGGCCCAATCGTCTGAATGAGCATTCGTCTATCCAAGTCATTCTTCGCCAGAAACCTTGTACTCATACCGACGCCAAAGTCAAACCCTTCAAGAAACATAAACCCAACGAAGAGAACGCCTATTAATAGAAACCAAAGCTCACTTAGTAGCATGTTGCATCTCTCCTGTCTCAAAAGGATCGGAAGTTGAAACATCCTCTTTTACTTTTTCATGAGGCCCTTGTTTAATCACCCTGATGAACAAGTAGACCATCACTAGCCCAAGAATTAAGTAAATGGTCGAAAAAGTAATTAATGAGAATAAAACCTTCCCAGCCGATACGTTTGGTGAAACAGCATCCGCTGTTTTCATTAAGCCGTTTACAACCCATGGTTGGCGCCCAATTTCAGACATGATCCAACCAAAAGAATTCCCGATAAATGGTAGAAATATTGCAGGAACCATAAACTTTAAATATTTGGTACTGGTTTCCAATTTCTTTCTAAATGATAAAAGTAATCCGAATGCACTTAATACGATTAAAACGCCGCCAGTTCCAGCCATAATTCGGAAACTCCAAAATGTCGTTTTAACCGGTGGCACGTAATTACCGTCACCGTATTGCAATACATACTTTTCTTGTAATGTGTTCATCCCTTCAACTTTCCCACTAAATTTTCCATAAGCTAGATAACTTAATAAGTAAGGGATATCAATTCGATTTGAACTTGTTTTATTTTCTACATCTATGCTTGTAACCACGGTCCAGGCCGCTGGGTCTCCACTGTCTTCCCATAAACCTTCAGCTGCCGCCATTTTCATTGGTTGGGCATGCATTAAATACGTTGCCTGCGAGTGACCTGTGAAGGCAATACCTAGCCCCGATAATAATCCCACAACCAATGCAATATTCATTGAGCGTTTAAAGAAATCAACATCTCTTTTTCTAAAAATGTACCAAGCACTTACACCAATAATGAAGAATGCGCCCGTAGCAAAACTACCCAAAACAGTATGTGGAAAAGCAACCCATAATTTTTCGTTTGATAATAAGGCTAGGAAATCATTCATTTCTGCACGTCCGTTTTGCAAAACAAAACCGACAGGATTATGCATAAACGAGTTTGCCGCCATAATCCAGAAAGCCGAAAGCATCGTTCCAATCGAAACAAGCCAAATACAAGCTAGGTGAATTTTTTCCGGCAATTTATCCCGGCCAAAAACCCATAAACCAATAAATGTTGCTTCCAAAAAGAAAGCGAGCAGTGCTTCTAATGCTAATGGCGCGCCAAATATATCACCGACAAAGCGAGAATAAGTTGACCAATTCATACCAAACTGAAATTCTTGAAAAATCCCAGTTACGACACCGATTGCAAAATTAATTAGAAAGAAGATACTCCAGAATTTCGTCATCTTTAAATAGATTTCTTCTTTTTTAAAGACATACATCGTCTGCATAATTGCAATCAGTAATGCTAAGCCAATAGATAAGGGAACGAATATAAAGTGAAACAATGTCGTGGAAGCAAATTGAATCCTTGCCAGCATTAACGCATCCATAAAGAGCACCCCTCCAAAAATTCTATCTCTCTATAGTATATCGAGGGAACAAGAAATTTCTGTGAACAATCGAACACATTTTTGTTACAATATTATCAACGCTGTATTATGACAATTTTGTTACCGTTACATTTTATTCACAAACTGTACACATCGTATCGGTTAGATTCATCGTAGTTATTTTCCAAATACCAATTCTGTTACACTAGTAACCAACATGATAATAGTACAGTTTACGGTGTGCTGTATTCACAAGGATACGTGCCGAAAGAAGACCTACAGTCAAATAAAAAAAGAAGCATTGCGATAATCACAATGCTTCGGCGCAAATTGTCAATAATTCGATTTTACGGATGTTTCTTACTTTCAAATTGAAATTTCTTCAATCGCATCTTTTATAATTGAAAGCATCTCGTCTAGCTCACTGTAGGACGCAGCAAGCGGAGGCATAAAGACAATGACATCACCTAGCGGACGAGTGAGCAATCCATTTTCCCTCATGCGGATCGTCGCATGATAAGCCGCTCGTTTTTCTGCAGGAAAGGCTTTTTTCGTTGCTTTTTCCTCAACTAGTTCAATCCCACAAATTAGACCAAGTTTCCGGATGTCACCCACATGTGGAAGCGCAGCAATTTGTTCTAACTTCTCGCTTACATAGGAAGACTTTTTGGCAGCTTCATCTACTAAGTTTTCACGTTCAAAAATATCCAAGTTTGCGAGTGCCGCTGCACAACCTAGTTGATTTCCAGTATATGAATGCCCATGGAAGAATGTTTTCATTTCCGAATAATCGGCGTAGAAAGCATTATAAATACGTTCACTTGTTAATGTTGCCGCAATCGGTAAGTATCCACCTGTAATTCCTTTGGCAATCGTCATAATATCAGGTTGTACATTTTCATGTTCGACAGCGAACATTTTTCCGGTACGGCCAAAGCCTGTGGCCACCTCATCTACAATAAGAAAAACATCAAATTCCCGGCAAAGTTTTTCCAGTCCTTTTAAATAGCCAGGAGGCATTAAATTCATACCGCCAGCACCCTGTACCATGGACTCAACAAATACGCCCGCAATTTCATCACTATTCTCTTCAAATAATTCTCGTACTGCTTGCAATGATTCTTCTTTCGCAATGTCTCCATTTCCTGATGGGTGATGATAAGCAGAAGGAAAAGGAATTGTATAAGATGCAAACATTAATTTACTGTACATTCGGTGATACAAGTCTATTGCGCCGACACTCATGGCACCAACTGTATCGCCGTGGTATCCATTACTAAGCGCTACAAATTTTGTTTTCTTTTTATTTCCTTCGTTTTGCCAATATTGATAAGCCATTTTAATAGCGATTTCGACTGATGTTGCACCGCTATCGGAGTAAAATACACGTGATAAAGATTCCGGAGCAATTTCAATCAACCTTGCTGCAAGTTTAATAGAAGGGATATTCATTGCACCAAGTAAAGTCGAATGGGCGATTGAATCAAGTTGATTTTTAATCGCTTCGTTAATCTCCTCTTTACGGTGACCGTGAACGTTCAACCAAAGAGAAGAATACGCATCCAAATATTCTTTCCCGTGGATGTCCTTCACTCTTACACCTTCACCACTCGCAATGATCAGTGGATTTTCTTCATAATCCTTCATCTGTGTAAAAGGAAGCCACATATGTTTATTACCTAATTCGTATAACTGTTCTGCTTGCAATTCATCCAACTGTACTGTTTGCACGTTTATCCCCCACCTTCAAGTTTTCAACATCCCATGTACGAACAATTGATGAACGAAATTGTTGGTTTAATAGGTTGTCTTCAATATTTTCTATATAAGGAATTGTCCCGATAACGGGTAAGCATGTAATTTTTTTGATCATCCGGATATTATCTTCTTCAATTGCCTTTTCATCGTTATTCGTATTTGAAAATACAATCCCTGCAATGGAAATATCGCGATTTCTCAATGCCTCTACCGTTAAAATCGTATGATTGATTGTCCCAACGCCTGTCCTTGCGACAATAATTGCCGGTAGTTCGCCTGCTTGCATGAGATCTAGAACACAATATCCTTCATTGTTTAAAGGAACATATAAACCTCCCGCTCCCTCAACTAATAAATGCTTCGGGCTGGATGCTCTTCGTTTCAATTGCCTTTCTAATTCACCTACGTCAATCGACTTTCCTTCAATCGCCGCTGCATAATGTGGAGAACTTGGCTTTTTGAATAAATATGTATATCTTTTCTCCCCTTCTTGTGCAAGAACGGCCTTATATTGTTCGACATCCGGGGCGATAAGTTGTCCATCGATATACTCCCCTCCACTTTGGACCGGCTTAAAAAAATCGATTGTTATTCCGTTGTCAATTAAAGCTTGACCAAGTAAAACTGTTGTCACTGTTTTTCCAGCATCGGTATCTGTGCCACAAATAAAAAAACCAGCCATTCTATTACCCTCCCCCACGTGAGTTAACCATTATCACTTTCAGGTTAACACAACTATAAATAGATTACAATTCAATTCAGAAGAGAGCGATAAATGTGAAACTAGTTGTAAAAGATACTATAGGGAATACTGAAATGCTGAATTCTAGTGGCTATAGGGTTTTCATTCCATCGGTACGATAGGTGATACTTGAAAATTTTGCAAAAGTTTAACTTCATCAATACATATTACAAAACTAGTACAAATAAGCTATAATGGTCCATGCAAATCTCATAATATATGGGCTTGCTTTACGTGGTTCGAAACCATCCCACGATAAAAAACTAAGGAGATAGGAATATGAGAGGTAAATCTTTAGCGATAAACGGTATTATCGCCGCTTTGTATGTCGCAGTATCATTATTAATTGCGCCACTTGCATTTTCAAGTGTCCAATTTCGGATTTCGGAAATTTTTAATCATCTTGTTGTGTTCAACAAGAAATACTTTTTTGGCATAGTCATTGGCGTCTTCGTTGCCAATTTATTTTCACCACTTGGTATGATTGACCTCGTTTTCGGGGTTGGTATGTCTGTGCTTGCGCTACTTGCAACCATTCTTTCAGCCAAGTTTATTAATGGCATTACACAACGCATGATTTTTAACATTGCGATGTTTGCAATTTTTTCTTTCTTAATTGCAATTGAGTTAGAAATTGTATTCGGCGTGCCATTTTGGATTGGCTGGCTCACAGTTGCGATAGGTGAAATCGTCGTTATGACAATCGGAATTCCGATTATGATTGCATTAAATAAACGATTAAATTTTAAAGAAATCGTTTAACATAATTAAGCACCCTGTTTAGTTGAAACGCTCAACTAAACAGGGTGCTTTTTATGATAAATATTTTTGTATATATGGACTAAACCATTCGTGAAATTGCTCTCACTTTAACGCGATACAAACATTTTTAGCTTCAGTGAAGAATTCAATACTGCTGTTTCCACCTTCGCGGCCAACACCGCTTTTCTTGAATCCGCCGAACGGAACGCGTAGATCGCGAACAAACCAGCAGTTCACCCAAATTGTTCCAGCACGGACATGGTGGGAAACACGGTGAGCTCTTTGGAGATTATCTGTCCAAATGACACCATTCAATCCGTATTCAGTATTATTTGCGATTTCAAGCGCTTCTTCTTCAGTATCAAAAGGAATTAATGTAACGATTGGCCCGAAAATTTCTTCTTGGCAAATTCGAGCATTCGGATCTTCTTGAATATAAATCGTCGGCTCTAAATAATAACCATCTTTTAAGTGTTCCGGCAGATCTGGTCGCTTTCCGCCATAAACTAAAGTCGAATTTTCTTCCTCGGCAATTTTCAAATAACTTGTCACTTTTTTATAATGCTCTTCACTTACAACTGGCCCCATATCTGTTTCTGCATCTTGTGGATCTCCAACTTTCAATTCTGAAGCAGCTTGTTTAAATCTTTCAACGAACTCATCAAAGATTGAACGTTGTACTAATATTCTTGATCCCGCCAGACATACTTGGCCTGAGTTCATGAAAGCAGCTTGGATAGATACCGGAATTGCTTTATCCAAGTTGGCATCTTCAAAGACAATATTCGCTGCCTTGCCGCCTAATTCAAATGAAACTTTCTTTAATGTATCAGCTCCATTTTTCATAATCGCTTTCCCTGTTGAAGTTTCTCCGGTAAAGGAAATTAAATCCACTTCAGGATGAGTCGTCATATATTCTCCAGCCGATTCTGTTCCAAATCCATGAATTACGTTAACGACGCCATCTGGAATTCCAGCTTCCTTCGCAATTTCGCCGAGTAAGGAAACCGTTAGCGGCGTCGTTTCTGCCGGTTTAATGACCGCTGTATTTCCAGCAGCTAAACATGGACCTAATTTCCAAGTCGTCAGCATGAACGGTAAATTCCATGGTGTGATTAAGGATGCAACACCTAGCGGCTCATAACGTGTGTAATTTAAGTATTCATCATCCATTGGATACGATTCGTTTCCTTTTTGCTCCATGAAGTCCGCAAAGAATTTTAAATTATTTGCCGCACGCGGAATCTCTCTTTCCAGTGCAACAGGATATGGTTTCCCAACGTCTTCTGCTTCCAACCTGGCAAGCTCATCTTTTCGTTCCATAATGATTTCTGCCATTCTGCGGATTTTAGCAGAACGCTCACTCAGCGTCATCGTACGCCAAGGTCCTTCTTCAAAAGCACGTCTTGCCGCATTACATGCACGGTCGACATCCTCATAGGAAGCCTCATGTACTTTCGCAATGACCTCTTGAGTTGCTGGATTTTTCACTTCGAATAAAGAATTACTGCTTGATTCTACATATTCTCCATCGATATATAGTTTAACTTCTTTTAATTTTGTACTCGTAGTGCTCATCATTTCATCCCTCAACTTTCAATTGACTTCTTTTTTTCACAGATTCACCAGCAATGCCCCAATGTTCAGCTTTCATTTCTTGAATCATAATACGAACACTTTCTTCCGGTGCCTCTAAGACTTCCGCTACAACATCCGTAACCTCGCGTATAAGACGTTCTTTTTTATCGGCAGAACGCCCTTCTAACATATTGATTTGAATAAAAGGCATCGTCTATTCCCCCTTCTTGTATTGATTTATTCAGTAAATGATGCTTCCAATGAGCCAATTCCATCAAAAGATACTGAGAAATGATCACCTGGTTCAATCGTAAATGCTTCAGATAAAGCACCGCTTAATACGATTTCGCCGGGTTTTATCGTTTGCCCTCTTTCGACTAATTTATTTGCCATCCAAGCTACCGCTCTTGCAGGGTGTCCCATTACAGCTGCCCCAGCGCTTGTTGCAATAACTTCTCCGTTTTTCTTAAAGACCATCCCCATTAAACGCAAATCTACATCTTCGACCTTGTATAACTTCTCACCAAAAATGTATCGGGACGATGATGAGTTATCCGCGATGACATCTGGCAATGTAAAGTTAAAATTACGATATCGGCTATCGATAATTTCCATCGCAGATGCAATATATGCAGTTGCATCTAAAATATCAGTTACTGAGATGCTTGGTCCTTTTACTTCTTTATTAAAGATGAATGCAATTTCCGGCTCAATTTTCGGATGAATTAGCGGCGCTATTGAAATTGGCTCTCCCTCATTTAACTGCATATTTTCAAGCAATACGCCGTAGGAAGGTTCGTGAACACCCATCATTTCTTGCTTTGCTTTACTCGTTAATCCCAATTTACGTCCTGAAATCTTGGTGTTCTCTTCTTTGCATTTTTTCTCAATTAAAGCTTCTTGAATTTCATAGCCTAGTTCCACGTCTAACTCTGGATATTGATCGACAAATTTATCTACTTCTGTTGCATTTCTTTCTGCTTCGAATAAGTCCGTTGCAATCTTTTGAATTACATCCACTTCTACAGCCTTCAAGAATATCACCTTCCATATTATTAGTTAAACTGTCAGTTGTTGATTTGCTAGTTCTCTTGCCACTTCAGTAATTAAATCTTCTTGGCCGCCAACTGCTTGCATTTTGCCAAGTTCAACTAATATGTCGCGTTCATCGACATTGAATTTCTTGGCAGCTTCTTGCGCAAATAATAAGAAGCTTGAATATACGCCTGAATATCCCATGATTAAACTTGCTTTTGTTACTTCTTGAGGTCTTGGCATTAACTCCGCAACAACGTCGTTTGCGACATCCATAATTGGATAAAGGTCTACGCCAGTCTTATAGCCTAGTCGATCAAAGACTGCAGTCAGTACTTCCGTTTGTGCATTCCCGCTGCCAGCACCTAAGCAGCGTAAACTGCCGTCAATATAAGTTGCACCTGCATCGACCGCTGCCATTGTGTTTGCAGTCGCGAGTGATAAGTTATTATGCGCATGGAACCCGATTTCACAGGATAAGTTTTCTTTCAGCGCTGATACACGTTCTGTTACTTCATGCGGTAAGAGTGCACCCGCCGAATCAGTTACATAAACAATTTCAGCCCCGTAACTTTCAAACAACTTTGCCTGTTCTACAATTTTTTCAGGCGGTGCCATATGCGCCATCATGAGAAAGCCGACCGTTTTTAAGCCAAGGTTTCTTCCGAGTTCAATATGTTGTTTTGCAACGTCTGCTTCTGTGACATGTGTCGCAACCCGAACCATTTTCGCACCGGCTTTTACTGCATCTTCAAGGTCATCTTTCGTTCCAATTCCCGGCACCAAAAGCACAGCTGCTTTCGCTTGACTGCAAACATCTGATGCTGCCTCAATTAACTTCAATTCATTCACTGCTGAAAAACCATATTGTAAAGAAGAACCGCCCAGTCCATCGCCGTGCGATACTTCGAAATATTCAACGCCAGCTTGATCTAATCCTTTTGCTACATCACGCACTTGCTGTTCTGTAAATGTGTGCCTGACAGCGTGACTTCCATCTCTTAACGTAACGTCCACAATATGTAGATCTCGTTTCATAACTAGCACCCCGCCTCTAAAATTTTCATACTAAAGCTAACTGCTTTTTAGCAATTTCATCCGCAACTTTTGTCGCCGCAGCGGTCATAATATCTAGATTTCCTGAGTACTTCGGGAAATAATCTCCCGCTCCTTCAACTTCAATAAAAACAGTTACTTGTTTACCATTAAAAATTGGCTCTCCGCGTAAACGATAGCCTGGTACATAAGTTTGAACAGCTTCAACTGTCTCTTTAATAGAGGCAATGATTGCTTCTACTTTTCCTTCTTCATCAATGAGCACATTGATCGTGTCACGCATAATAATTGGCGGTTCAGCCGGGTTTAAAATAATAATGGCTTTTCCTTTTTTCGCACGGCCAATTACTTCAATCGCATTTGACGTTGTCCGTGTAAACTCATCAATATTAGCACGTGTACCTGGTCCAGCACTTTTACTTGAAACAGTAGCCACGATTTCAGCATACTCTACAGCAGTTACTTCACTAATCGCGTGAACGATTGGAATCGTCGCTTGTCCACCGCAAGTGACCATATTAATGTTGTCAGCGTTTAAGTGTTCATCAAGGTTTGCAGTTGGCACAACAAATGGTCCAATTGCTGCAGGCGTCAAATCAATCAACTTTTTATCAATTGATTGTAATAACTCGGCATGACGTAAATGCGCTTTTGCACTCGTTGCATCAAAAACAATATCAAATAGATTGGGATTTTCCATAAGTCCATCTATACCATTATCAAAAGTTTGATAACCGCGCTCTTTTGCAAGCTTAAGCCCTTCAGATGCCGGGTCAATTCCAACCATGACACTCATTTCTAAATAGGGACTTCGTTCAATTTTATACATTAAGTCCGTGCCAATATTTCCTGAGCCGATAATACCAACTTTGTATTTTTTCATGTTGCAAACCCCTTTCTTATTGAAACGTTGCAGAGACTGAACCAATATGCGCGAACTCAGCGGTAAAAGTATCTCCTTTTTCAATCGGAACTGCTGCTGAAAGCGCACCGGATAATACCATTTCTCCTGCGTACAATGAAATATCATAGTTGCCTAATGCATTTGCCAGCCATGCGACCGCGCGTGCAGGGTTCCCTAACACAGCTGCTCCTGCGGCACTATCCAAAAACTTTCCATTTCGGTAAACAACCATGCCGATATGCGCTAAATCGACATCCTCAATATTTGTTGGTTTACCGCCCAAGATTGCCCTTGCAGAAGAGCCGTTATCCGCAACCGTATCTTCAAATTTAATTTCCCAATCGCGTATGCGGCTGTCGATGATTTCAAATGCCGGGGCGATATAATCCGTCGCTTCAAGCACGTCTATCACTGTGACACCGGGACCTTTTAAATCTTTCTTCAGTACAAAAGCAATTTCGAACTCCAACTTAGGCTGGATAAAGTCTTCTAGTGATACGGTTTCACCATCAAGTAAAATCATGTCATCTAATAAATGTCCGTAATCCGGTTCATTTACTTGAAACATATTTTGCATCACTTTACTTGTTAAACCAATTTTCTTTCCAACAATGACGGAGCCCTTTTCAACTTTTTCACGAATTTGTTCTAATTGAATCGCGTAAGCTTCATCAACTGTGAGCGTTGCATAATCACCTGTCAGCGGCGAAATTGCCTGCTTACTTTTTTCAGCTTTTAATAAACGTTCGGCACTTAATTGAACAACCATATTAATTCCTCCTCTACCTTCACCCTGCTCTTGCTAGACTTATCAAAAGTAGAGGACATGCGTCACTTTTCAAGCTGTACAAGCCAACTACGCGGTCCCCTACTAGTTTATAGAATCCTCTTCTAGCTATTGCGCTTAAGAGATTGGTAAAATAATTTTTGATTCCTTATTAGGTGTTCCATATGTGAAGTATTGCTCCGGAAGGTCCCCTCCGTACCACACAATCGCTTCAGCAAGACTATCTTCCGTCCATTTAACCGGTTTCCAGTCTGGATCTTGAATTAAGTAACCCGAATCACCGAACAACTCAACTCTATTTCCGCCTGGCTCATACACATACATAAAGTACGCTTGGCTGACTCCATGCTTCGCAGGACCAGATTCAATTTCAATGCCATTTTCTGCAAATAAATCTGCTAAATCCATAAGATGTTGTGGATAACCATACCAGTAAGCAATATGGTGGAAACGGCCTTTATGTCCGCCTTGGTCGGCCATTACTGCAATTTCATGTACAAGTGGACTTACACTTAGCCACGCCCCCAATTCAGCGCCATTATCCAAAACAACATGTTCACGTAATTTAAAGCCCAACTCATCAATCATGAAGTTTTTATTTTTCGTCACGTCGCTTGTCATCAGGTTGACATGATCCAAACGTCTTGCCGGAACCCCAATATTCGGTCTCTTCTGCGGACGGCTTTTAAGTTTTGTTTTCTGATCTTCAGGCGCCTCGTAATACTCAACATCCCAAAGCAATTCCATATTATGTCCGTCCGGTGTTTGGAATTCGTAAGCTGGACCATGGCCTAAATCTCCCTTATTCCAGCCCTTTCCATAACCGCTTTTTTCAAGTGATTGTACTCTGCGTTCTAACGCTTCTTTTGAACTTGCTCGCCACGCAGTATGTGCCATTCCTGCTTCTTTCGCTTCCGTGATTTTTAATGTATGGTGGTAAAAATCTTCATATGCTCTTAAATAGACGGATTGTCCTTGTTTTTCCGTTACTTGCAAGCCCATTAAATCTGTAAAAAACTTAACCGTTTCTTCTGGTTTTGGAGAGAATAGTTCCACGTGCGCTAACTGCGCTACATCAAAATTTGCCATTAAAAATACCCCCTAATTTTCCTTGTATATTGTCTTGCTTTAACCCCAGAGTTTGGTAGTCATGCCTACAACTTAGAACTCAAAGAACTGGCACTAAGCACCTCTTCCACTCAAGCCTTACATTTGTAAAGTCGTGTAAGAAATGTCGCTGACTGTCATATTTTTGCAAGATCACTTTTCCATCTACCACAGTGGCTGTTTGAACCCATTCTGCCACTCCCATTTTGACAAGTACCTCGTATTCACCAGAAGCCGGCAGCAAATAATAAGGGTCAATGACTATTTCAAGTACATCATGATTAACCCGGATTTTCCCCACCAACTCATAAGATCTACCCAAATATTCTTCAATCAAATCCATTCTTCCAGAACAAATCAGATTTCTAATTAATGTCGAACTGATTTTCTGGCCCTTACATCCAACTTCCTCAACTTTCAAAACATCTAATTTTCCGTCCGCATCTTCTGCCAATCTCCCCATATGCCCTTCTCCACGGTAACCATAGGTGAAATCAAAACCGGCCACGACATGTTCGACACCATATTGAAGAAGATATTCATAGACAAATTGCTTTGGCGATAGTGAGGCAAATCGCCTGTCAAATTCAACAATATAAAACTTTTCGACGCCCTTTTCATGGAGAACTTTTTGTTTCTCAGCCATTGGCATCAAATACTGAACCTTTTCACTGCCGCTTAAAAGCACTTCCTTCGGATGAGGAAAAAAACTCATGCACGCGAATCTAAGTTGACGTTCTTCAGCAATTCTCTTAGCTGACTCAATTACTTCTTGGTGGCCTAAATGCATCCCATCAAAAAAGCCAAGAGCAATGACACATGATTCTGCTTTAGACGGTACAATGTTTTGCGTTGAATGATTTAAATAAATCGTTTCCAAGTATTTCTCCCCCGTTCAGAAATGCCTAGACAGTTTCAACTACCTTTTCTTCTTTTAAGGATCGATATTTCCCATTATAGAAAAGCAAAGGCTCGCGATCTTCTATATGAATATCTGTCACCTTTCCAATAAAGAGCGCATGATCGCCTTCTACATGTTCATTAACAACTTCGCAAGTCACTTGTGCAACTGCACCCTCTAAAACGGACTGTCCACTTAATATGGCAAATGAAATGTCGATGTTCTCTTTTAACTGACCCGCAAAGTTCATAGATAGAATCTGCTGATCCTCAGCTAAAATATTCACTGCGTACTTTTTACTGCTTCTAATTTTCTCCAACATATGTGCCCGATTATCTATAGACACAACGACTAATTTAGGATGAAGCGAAAGTGACATGAAAGCGTTTGCAGTCATACCGTGAACATCATCTTCCAAATCTGTCGTAATCACTGTCACACCCGAAGCAAACTTCCCCATCGCTTTTCGAAATGTAAGGTCATCCATATGGTAATCCCTCCTATAATCTTTAGAGTTTAACCGCTTCTTTTTCAGTTGTGCTTTTCCAAATCTCATTCGTCCAACCATTTAAGTCATAATCACTTAACGCACTGTCAACAAATGATTTATACTGATCTGCCGCACCTGTTCCCAATGCATGGAAGTAAGTTTCCAATCGAATATTTTCATGGTTTCCAGCGTAATTGACTTCATATAGTTCATGTCTTCCTCCGAACTCAGTGCCAATTGCATCCCATACCATTTTCATTAACTTCACTCGATCTACTGCTTCAATATTCGTTCCGCCATAATACTTATCCAGGTATGGTCGAATATCTGGATTCAGGAAATCATTTGCACTTGATGGCAGTTGAATTAATCCACCTGCAATGACTTGTTCAAAAATCTGTTTAACTTTTACCCAAGTCATAGGTGCTAATACACGATACGAATTTGCATAAAATCCATTAGGTACCGCTAATCCGTTTTCCTTATATTCCGGCTCAGTCGCCATTGCTGTTGATAAGCCCCAGAACATATTTCGAAGCGCCAGTACTTCTCCAATATTCGCCTGCACACCTCTGAAATTATGCGTTCCTGCAGCCTCTGTCGCTTTTAATAGAAGCCCCGACATAAAATCTAATTTCACTGCAAGTCGTGTACATCCATGGAAAGTAAAGCGATTTACAAATCCAGACTGGCTCAGGAAATTATTAGAAACTTCTATATTTCTATAAGCAAGCACATTTTCCCAAGGGATAAACACATTATCTAAAACTATCACTGCATCGTTTTCATCGAAACGGCTGGATAATGGATAATCATATGGGGAGCCATTCTTAATCGCATTTAGTTCATAGGACTGTCTGCTAATCATTTTGACGCCTTCTGCATTCATCGGAACAAAGAAAATTAACGCATGACTTTGATCACCGCCGCCTAAATCAGTCGGGCCATAATTGGCTACAAAGTTATAATTTGTTAAAGCTGCCGCTGTCCCAACCATTTTGGCACCGCTTACAATGATTCCGTCATCTCTTTCTTTCACCGCACGAACGAACACATCTTTATTTTCGTGAAGAGGTTTTGAGCGATCCATTTGCGGATTAATAATCGTATGGTTAATAAACGGAACTTCTTTAGTCGCTTTTTTATACCATGCCCTTGCATTGTCTTCAAAGCCCTCATAGTAATCCGCATACCCTTCCAAATGACCTGTAAAAGATGCTTTATAATCTGGGGTTCTCCCCATAAAACCAAAGTTCATTTTTGACCATTCTGCAATCGCATCTCTTGCCTCTACTAAGTCTTGTGCACTTTTAGGTGTTTTAAAAAACTTATGTGTTCGATCCCCAAATTCCGTTTCAGCAGTTAAAATCTCCCTCTTTTCAGGATCATGCAGAGCATCATACATTCTTGCATAGGATTGTGCTGAATTTCGATAAGCAGGGTGTGTTGTGACGTCGTCAATCTTTTCACCATTTAGATAAACTACTCTTCCGTCTTGTAAACTTTCTAAGTACTCTTTTCCAGTTTGCATAAGTAAACTCCCCTCCATTTTATTTATTCTGAAGATTGCTACTAACCAAATAATACAAACTCTAAAAGGATAAAACAATGACAAAAACCTTCTAATAAAAATTGTTTTTCCAATCCTTTTTGTTTGTTTTCAATTTTCAAATCAAAAAATAAACCTTCATTCCTCTATGAATGAAGGTTGACTCTTTACTATATTTAGTTAATAGTTGCGGGGCTTTATACGAAAAAGAGCTTAATCCTTAATCCGATACCTGCAAATCTATACCATCTATTAATATGATAATTTGTAAGGCAAGTAATAGTTGATGCATATAGATGGGGTTACGTAAATCCTTATCAAGCATCTCCTCGATTTTAGAAATCCTATATCTTAAACCGCTAAGAGAAAGACCAATATTTAATGCGGTTTGTTCTAAATTCCCGCCATTTGAAAGGAAAGTATAAAGTGTTTTTAATAAGTCTATTTTCTTTTCATCTAAATCTTTCAAAAGGGGTCCTAACGCATGTTCAGCAATTTGTTTAACTTCTTTTTCATTGTTTTGATTAATAAGTGGTCCTATAATCCCTAACGATTCAAATGTTACGACTGAATTACTAATCGTGGTCATACGAAGGGCCGTTAATGCTTCATGATAACTGTCTTTTACTTTTCCAATTTGCGCCGAAGCTTTACTAATTCCAGAAAAAAAGCGAACCTCCGAAAAGTTTTTCGACAAAAATTGTAAAAAACCCTCCGCACAAACCCTCTTGTCCTTCCCCATTATAAATTTTTCGGGAATCAATAGTACAATGCCATTTGCTTTGTGCGTAATTAATATTCCTATATTTTTCTCGGTGAAATACTTATAGGTTAATTCCAAAACATTTCCATGGAATGCTAATTCATTTTTCAAATTTTTTTCTTTAAACTGGTATCGAACCGCAATAATACGAAACGCCTCCGAAAGATCAAGATGAATTAAGTTTCCTTTTCGTAATATCTCATTTTCATCTAGGTATTCGCCACGTAAAATATCTTCAAAAAAGTGTTCACGCAATCGCTGATCGGCGCCAAACTTTGTTTTTTCATTTAAAAGAAATAAAGAACTTATTGTTGCAACTCTTTCTAAAAGCATTTTATGGATTTTAAGTTCTATTTTTTTATTTTCCGGGTATACAAAAGAACAGTAGCCTATCATCTTGTCTTGCAAAATAATAGGGGTAACTAGCCGACTATGCTGATCCAATTTTACAAGTTCCGTGTTTTGAATAAGTCGCTCTTTTTTGTCAATAGCAAAATCCCTTCGAGTCTTCAGCAAGTAGTTCTTAAATTCCCTATTCAGTTCATCGAGGTCTACTTCGGGAATTCCTTTATAAGCCAGAACTTGGTGATGTTTGTCCGTAATCATACCTGGGATCCCCGTTTCAGCATAGACAATATTCGCAATCGATTCCAAATTGTTACCAAGCAGAATCTCCTGTGTCAACTTTTCGTGAATCAGAATACTTGTCTTCAAATTCTCTCTCTCTTCTATTAGCTGTTCATATGTTTTTTCCAATTCTTGTACAATAGGTGTGTCTTTATAGAAATCAAGTTCTTCTTTTATCTCCTCCCCCCACTGATCTAATGATTTAGCAATCCACCGACATTCTGAATACCCTTGCACCTCGCACGTTAATTCTTTAAATATTACCGTTTGATTACATATTTTCGATAAAAACCCACTCCCATAACCAGCTAGCGTATAACAATTTTGGTCTTTTACAATGCCAAATTGAGCAATATGTTGGACCGCTTCATATGAGTTTCTCCAAATTCCTTCCATCGAAATTGAATATTTGGCACTTACCTCACAAACCGCTTTAACCTCTAACTTTGTTACTACTACCGCCGCATTCCCCTGCATTTTATGAAGCTCTGGTCCATACAAAATTCTTTCTTTGACTGTATTTAAGTTCATCTTTAAGACTTTTTCTGCATCTTTCTCCCCTAATTTCCATCCATAGCGTAATAAAAAACCTTTCATTCTGTCATTTCCGATGTTTTCAATCAACTCTTTCCTAAGTGCCCCAAATGCCGCAATCGAAATCAAAAGTGAACGATCGTCCTGTATGAAAATTGACCCATTTCCCTTTTCATGAAGATTGTTAGTTAAAGTTAATTTATCCATACAAACCTCCATATCCCCTTTATACTTAGGCCGCACCCCTGTTGACTAATTCTTCCGACTTATGCGAATATAATTATACAGCAAGATGATTATTTAATACAGTATCCTGTTAATTTTTGGACTATGACTATCCTTACCGTGAAGTATGCGTGGTATATAGTCTGCCTACAAATCTTCTTGTTATTACTGTACTTCCACAAAGTATTGCTAGATTCCTAGGCACTACCGCCAAATCTTTCAACATCACTCAACTAATCCCGACAATTTTGTACTTGTTTTCCATTTTTAGCAATCATATTTCGATTAAATATTTATTCTTTTCTTACCGTTTAGTAGTATTAATATAGATTAATCAATTTCATAATCCAATAACGGTCAATATATAGTTTGGTCAATTATGAAATTGACTCTGTTGAGTTTAAACCGTTCTGAACTATATATTATATATTGTACCAACTTAGCGGTTTTAGGTAATTATAAAATTGACTCAGATAAAAGTTTTTTTACAAGAGGAGAAAATCTAAATGTACTTGACGATACCAGAAACAGCCGATTATTTAGGAATGCCCGTTAGCCAAGTAACAAAGTATGTGTTAGAAGGTCGTATTCGTGCAGTGGATGACGGTGAGCAGTTCATGATCAATAAAGAACAATTCAATAATTTTCACGACCACCTTGAAATCGCAAAACAGCAAATTGAGGAATGGCAAAAGAATTTTCTGTTGCCTGACCGCGATATTCGTGATGAAGACTAAAAATTGGACTAAAGATTCTATCGCTACCCGGGCGGAAGACACTCTTTAACTTGTGTTACAGCGCACCCTAGCACCAATAATTAAGGGGATGATGAACGCCCGTTGGCTGAATAAGCCAAAACTTTTTTTCTCCATACAACGTTTAGCACTTACGCCTTAGGGTATACAAAAGCATGGGCGGTCGATTAAATGGCAAACTAAAGCTACCTCTGAAAAGCGTCCAATCGAAGATTAGCGTTCAGAGGTAGTAGTTGACTCTTCAGCTCATTTTTAATTAGTTTAAAATCTGTTCTGCCAAACCACGTTCAATCACTTCCGAATCTGTCTGTCCATGTCCGATATTTTTATATTGCTAATACATTTCAGGCAACTCTTCGAACTGATAGGTGGATCTACATTTACTGCCGGGTTGATAATTAAAATGGCTTTTCTACAATAATCTTTCATCTATTGTGTTACTCCGTTTTCTCACGCACTAAGCGGTCATAAATACTCATCCTTACAACTTTCACTACTAGGTCCATTGCTTCGTTTTGTATTTACTTTCTATTCTAGAAAGTAACTTGCCAAGACGACTACCCCAGTACTATATTAATCACGTTTAGCCAGATATCCATGTACATAAATAACCGAAAAATACGTATACTACACTTTAATATTTGGTTTACCTCGAACAATGATTATGGTATAGTTGACAACTATTTAAATATCACCAAGTACCGGTAGGGGGAATTATGAAGAAAATATCAAAGGTTTTTTTTATAACAATCGTGCTAATTATAGTAACGGTTGGATATGGTGCCATTGCACCGGAAAGTTTTGAAGCCGTCACAGCAAATGTAAAGGACTTTGTTGCATCAACATTCGGCTGGTATTATATGCTGCTCATGTCATTTATGGTCGCGCTCGCTATATTTTTTGTGCTTAGTCCTTACGGGAAAATTCGTTTAGGAAAAGACAATGAACGCCCACAGTTTTCAACAACAACTTGGATTGCAATGCTCTTCTCAGCAGGTATGGGAATTGGCCTTGTTTTTTACGGTGCTGCCGAACCACTATCCCACTTTGCCATTAGCCCTGCTACAGAGGCACCCAACACAGCCGCTGCTTTCAAAGAAGGTTTAAGGCAATCGTATTTGCATTGGGGACTTCATGTTTGGGCAATGTATGGTGTGATTGCACTATCTTTAGCTTTCTTTCAATTTAGGAAAGGAGAGCCTGGTTTAATTTCAGCAACATTGAAGCCGATTTTCGGTAAAAAAATGGAGGGGCCATGGGGCATTCTCGTCGACGTATTAGCCGTCTTTGCCACATCTTTTGGTGTTGCAACGTCTCTCGGCTTCGGTGCTGTTCAAATTAATGCGGGACTCAATCATCTGTTTGGGATTGAAATTGGTATTCAATCACAATTTATCATTATCGCAGTTGTCACTGTCCTTTTCATTGCATCCGCATGGTCAGGACTTAGTAGGGGAATTAAATATTTATCTAATACAAACCTAGTTGTTGCACTCGTTCTACTTGTCCTAGTTGTGATTCTTGGACCAACATTACTCATTTTTAATATGTTCACCGAATCCTTCGGTAGTTATATTGCGAATTTAGTCGAAATGAGTATGCGTACCGCACCTTTGCATGAGGACAGACGCGATTGGTTAGATGGTTGGACCATCTTTTACTGGGCATGGTGGATTTCATGGGCGCCATTCGTTAGTATGTTTATCGCCCGGGTATCAAGAGGCCGAACAATTCAAGAGTTTTTAGTTGGCGTACTTGTAGCACCTACTATTTTAGGGGCTTTCTGGTTTGCTGTATTTGGCTCGACTGCAATTGATATTCAAATGAATGGCCTTGTTGATTTAACTCAATTCAGTACTGAATTGACAATTTTTGAAATGTTTGATGCAATGCCTTGGTCATTGTTCTTATCAATCGCAGCAATCATTTTAATCGCTTCATTCTTTATCACATCAGCGGATTCAGCAACATTCGTACTCGGCATGCAGTCCACTAACGGCTCTTTAACGCCGCCGAATAACGTTAAGCTTACTTGGGGACTTATCCAGTCAACCATTGCGGTCATTTTACTTTCTGTTAACGGATTAACCGCATTACAAAACACAATTATAATCGCAGCATTGCCATTCTCTTTTATATTGTTACTTATGGTCGTCTCTCTTATCAAGGCGCTTAGGGCCGAACTCCAATTAATGAAAAGAAAAAGATGACAATCACATCATTTCGCGTTGTATAAACACATAAAAACGCCTTTCATCTTAATTAACAAAAGATGAAAAGCGTTTTTCTTAACTAGTAATCAGTTCTTTTTTGCGTGCGCCAGCAATCTGGATAAAGTCATTGACCATAGCACTGCCTGTTGGATACATGCCAGCGCCTGGACCAACGAGCGTCAATGCACCTAAATATTCAGTTTCGACAATAATCGCATTGTCCACCCCATCAATTCCGTAAAAAGGATGATCAGGTCCGATTAATACAGGTTCTACAGTGCCTGAAAGGTTTCCATTTTCATCAATCTTAATATCTGCAATATGACGATAACGCAATCCGTTAGCCTCTAATACATCTTCTAGCTTTATTTTATCAATGCCTTGAATGTCGATTGTCTTCCATTCAGGTTGTTTGCCAAAAGCAAGTTGACTTAAAATCATTAATTTACGAAAAGCATCTTTCCCGCTAATATCATCCGTAGGGTCTGCTTCCGCATAGCCAAGATTTTGCGCTTCTTGGAGCGCAGCCTTAAACGACAGGCCTTCTTTTCTCATTTTCGTTAAGATAAAGTTCGATGTCCCGTTTAAAATTCCTTGTATTCGATGCACACGGTCACCTGTCAACAAATTTTTTACCGTTTGTATGATTGGAACGCCTCCAGCAGTTGTGGCTTCAAAGCCGATGTGCACCCCTTTTTCTACTGCTTGCTTAATTAATGCAGGACCATGAGCTGCGAACATTGTTTTGTTTGCTGTAATGACGTCATACCCTTTGGCAATTGCTTCAGATAAATACGTATATGCCGGTTCTTCTCCAACAATCGCTTCAAAAATTATATCAAGTTGTGGCTGACCAAAGACCTTCCGAATATCATCTGTTACTTGAACACCAGGCGTTGAAATTCTTTTTTTATCTGTATCTCGCACCAAAATCGTAGCAATTTCAATTGTAAAACCTGTCTGTTGTTCAATTTCTCTCTTTTTTTCATTAAGAATTCGGTAAATGCCTTCACCTACCGTACCGAAGCCAAGTATTGCGGCTTTGATTGTCGGCATGTTGCCACCTCCATAGATTGCCTAATAAAAATTCCCCACTTGTTAAATTCCGTCAAAAATCCATCATGGCCAAACTCCGAATTAATGAGACAAAACGAAGCATCTGGCAGTAGATGGGAAAATGAACGAATCGTTTCTGCCGGGTATATTAAATCATGTGTAAAACCAATCATCACCGTTTTCGCTTGGATCAATTTGGCACTTGCAGCGATACCGCCGCGCCCTCTTCCAATATCATGCGTATTTAATGCACGTAATAACGTACAGTAACTATTCGGGTCGAAATGTCCTGTAATCTTTTTGCCTACATGATGCAAATAAGATTCTACTTCATAGCCGCCTTGCTCCGATGCATTGCGTGCAAATCGCTCATTAAATAAATGATCCGAACGGTATGTGACCATGCCTGCCATTCGAGCTGTTTCAAATCCTTTTACTTTCGCTGCATCTTTATAATAACCGCCCGCATATTCCTCATCACTTTCAATGGCATGTAATCCGATGCAATTAAAGGCAATGCCATATGCACTTAAGGACGGTGTGACAGCAATTGGAATGAGTAAATCCATATCATCAGGATACATAACGCCCCACTCGAGTACGCGCATGCCGCCTAAAGATCCGCCTATTACGGTGTGTAACCGATCAATTCCTAGAACGGAAAGTGCTTTTCTTTCTGCATGGACCATATCCCTTATTGTAATATCTGGGAAATTCGTTCGGTAAGGTTCTTTTGTTTGTGGATGAAGCGTTAAAGGCCCCGTTGACCCATTACATCCACCGAGAACATTGAATGAAATGACTGAATACGTATCTGTATCAATGCTTTTTCCTTTACCAATTAACCCATCCCACCAACCAGGGCGCACTTCATCGCCGATGGTGCGATGGTTTCCTGTTAATGCATGACAAGCTAGTACAATTGGGGCATTATCTTTCTGAGCCCATTCATAAGCAAGATGGACTTGGTCGAGAACAATCCCAGACTCTAACGTTAATCTCCCGATGTTTACAGTTCCTGTCTCTACCAAAGTCTCCATCCCCCGTGTTTTCATTTTCTTACTTAGCACCCACTGGTACTGCTTTTTCAATTGCTTGTGCAAGGTCAGCAATAATATCTTCTGTCGACTCTAAGCCAACAGATAGACGAATTAACTCTTCCGATACTCCTGACTTTTCCAAATCCTCCGGACCCAGTTGTTGATGAGTCGTTGATGCCGGATGGATAATGAGTGACTTCGCATCCCCTACGTTCGCTACGTGCGACCAGATTTTTACATTGTCAATTACTTTACGCCCCGCCTCACGTCCGCCTTTAATTCCAAAGTTTACAATTGATCCATTTCCGTTTCTTAAGTACTTTTTGCTTGTTTCATAGGATGGATGATCTTCCAATCCGTTGTAAGTAACCCATTCAACAGATGGATGACTTTGTAGGTACTTTGCAATTTCAAGTGCATTCTCACAATGTTTTGGATAGCGTAAATGCAATGTTTCTAAACCTTGTAAGAAATTAAATGCATTGTCCGGGCTTAAGCAAGGTCCGAAATCACGTAATAGTTGAACACGTAACTTTGTTGCAAATGCTGCATTAGGTACATCAATACCGTAACGAAGTCCATGATATGTCTCGTCTGGCTCCGTAAATCCAGGGAACTTCCCTTTTGTCCAGTCAAACTTACCGCCATCTACGACAACACCGCCAATTGACGTACCATGGCCGCCAATCCATTTTGTTGCTGAATGAATGACAACATCAGCGCCAAACTCGATTGGATTACTACCATACGGCGTTGAAAACGTACTATCGATGAGTAGTGGAATATCGTTTTCATGCGCAACATTCGCAACTGCTTCAATATCTAGAACATGCAAACTCGGGTTAGCAATCGACTCTGCAAAAATAGCTTTTGTTTTCTCCGTAATTGCCGCGCGGAAGTTTTCCGGATCTGTTGCATCTACAAATTTCACATCGATGCCATAGCGTGGCAATGTCACCGCAAATAGATTATACGTACCACCATATAAGTTTTCTGCAGCAAGAATTTCATCTCCCGCACCCGCAATGTTTAAAATTGAAAATGCAATGGCCGCCATTCCAGAAGATAATCCAACTGCAGCAGTTCCTTTTTCAAGAAGTGCAATTCGCTCTTCAAATGCACCTACTGTAGGGTTTGTAATACGTGTATAAATATTACCCGCATCTTTTAAAGCAAATAAATTTTGTGCATGCTCTGTATCTTTGAAAACGAAAGAAGTCGTACGATGTATTGGCAATGCGCGTGATCCTGTAGTTGGATCCGGTTCTTGACCACCGTGTAATAGTAGTGTTTCAGGTTGATAGTTTGTCATGATTCATTACCTCCAGAATTTTTTTGATGGAAGTGCATGGACGATGGGGGAATTTTATGTATAAAAAAGAACCCCCTTCATAAAGAAGAGGGTTCCGCTTTCGCTTAATTCCTCCTCTCATCTCTCAGACCGTTTGCACGAATCTGTAGGAATTAGCACCTTTGCAAGTAGGTCACTTGCTGGTTGCCGGGCATCGTAGGGCCTATTCCCTCCGCCGCTCTTGATAAGAGTTTAATGATTCTGATTTCCATCTTGTTAAACAGTATAAGTCTGAGTAGATAGAAAAGTCAAGCGTTTTTTTAAAATTAAAAATCTATCCAAATTTTAATAGCAGTAGATAAAATTAATACCGCAAGAATCCATTGTAAAATTTTCGTATTCATCTTTTGACCAAGTTTCGCGCCTAACGGAGAAGCAATGATACTCGCAACGATCATAATTGCTGCCGGTACATATAAGACTTGGCCTGTTGCAACTTTTCCAATCGTTGAGCCAATCGACGAAATAAATGTGATACCAAGTGAAGTAGCAATCGTCATACGCATTGGAATCTTTAAAACGACCAACATAATTGGAACAAGAATAAATGCGCCCGCTGCCCCAACAATTCCTGCACCAATCCCAACAATAAAGGCTAATGAAGAAGCTAACCATTTGTTGAATGTTATTTCGCCGTCCGGATGCTGATCAACGTCCTTCTTAGGAATAAACATCATAATCGCAGCAATTGTCGCCAACACGCCATATACGAAATTAATGGCTCCTTCAGAAAGAAGGTTTGAACCGTATCCTCCGATAAAACTACCAATTAAAATACTGCCACCCATATAGAGAATAAGGCGCATATTAATGTAACCACTTTTACGGTATGCCCAAACACCAGCAATCGTGGCAAAGAATACTTGAATTGCACTAATTCCCGCAACTTCATGGGAAGTAAATGCGGCAAAACCAAGAAGCGGTGGGATATAAAGCAGCATCGGATATTTAATAATCGAACCGCCTATCCCGACCATTCCTGAAATAAAGGATCCAATAAAGCCGATAAGAAAGACAACGATAATTAACGTAATGTCCATGGCATTATCCCTTCTTTATCCAAAATGTGAATACGCCGTCCTCTTCCTTTTGATCTAGTAGTTCATGTCCGCCAGATTTCGACCATGCAGCTAAATCCGCCACTGAGCCCTTATCCGTTGTATAGATTTCTAACACTTCACCTTCTGCCATTTCTTTCATCGTATTTCTTGCTCTTACGACTGGCATTGGACAAGCCAACCCTTTTGCATCTAATTTTTTTGTAACGTTCATTTATATTCGCCCCTTTTTTAAATAAAATTTTTTTGCGCCAATTACTTGAGTCAATTTTTTAATTAACCATATACTAACAATTCCCGAACAATGTTGATTTCCGTTCCGGGCGGACGCTTTCCATGGGGCTGGCGGTGAGCCAATCGCAATTCGAGGATTGCGATTTGCCGTATTTCTGTGGTTTTTGCAGAAATTAAGGCATCCTGTTGGATATTCCTGCTCATAACGCTTCGCTTTTGCTAATCCCACAGGAGTCGCCGCCCTCCACTCCAATCAACAGAGTCACCTTTATAAAAGAACATTCAAAGTAGCTCTACACCTAACAATCGTATTCCACTTCAAAATAAGCAATTATGAAATTGATTCACTTATTAACATAAATACATTCGGTAAAACTAGATAAAATTGCTTACCTTTACCTAATCGCACAACGATTCGGGCCAATTTCCATTTCACGCTGCGTTGCTTCGTCTGGAGTAATCATTCCCATATTTGTTTTTCGAATGTCTTCGTAAGCATTCGGTTGAGGCGGTAAATTACCTGTCACAATCTGCCTAAACTCCGCTTCATCCTCAATCTGTAAGCCATGATTTTCTTTAAATAGAGTGCCTAGTTTTTCCTGCACGCTGCCATCGTCATTTAATTCTTCCATAATCATAAAATGCGCCGGTAACACAATTAGATCGTCTGCTAGTTTTGTGTAGCGATTGTATAATGTTTCTCGTAAATCGCCGACCCAATCTTCTGCCAACCCCGCAAGGTCCGGTCTACCAATCGAATCGATAAACAAAATGTCACCAGTCAATAAATACTTTTCATCGATAACAAAAGATGTCGATCCAATCGTATGACCTGGAGAGTAGATTGGTTGAATTGTAATTTTCGTGTTGCCAATTGTAATGTCCGTATTTTCTACCAATGCTTCATAAGAAAAAGTGACTTGCCCTGCATCTTTTGGAGGTAACCAATAGTTACCGCCCACTGCTTCTGCAATTGCTCTTCCACCTGAAATATGGTCAGCATGCAAATGCGAATCGATGGCATTCGTAATTGTTACATTTAAATCTTTGGCGAAATCCAAAAAGACATCTGTCATTCTCGTTGCGTCAATGACTGCAGCTCCCCCGTTTGAAACGACCATATAAGATAAGCAACCTTTACCAATCCGAACGAATTGATACAATTCACCGCCGCCATTTAAATCACCAATTTTCACTGGCGCTAAGTGCTCGCTCCAAGCCCCCATGCCGCCGACTAAATAACGCGCTTTCTTTCCTGCCTCTGCTAGCATCTCCGCGATCATAATAGAGGATTGTTCTTTTGCACAAACAACAACGACTTCATTGCTTGGTAATTGATCAATAATTTCTTCAACACCGTCCAGCAAATCGAAATACGGAATGTTTAGCGAAACAACATTATCGCCTTCGATTTTCCAATCGGCAAATGCCTCTTCATTTCTAACGTCTAAAATAAAAACATTTTCTTTTTGAATTACTTTTTTCGCCATTTCAGCGGCAGTCATTGCTTGAACTGACATTGATTAATTCCCCCTATTCGTTTTTTTCAATTGTCCCGTTCCACTCACTCATACCGGGAACGACATTATATACTTTCGAAAATCCTGCCTCTGATAACTTTTTCGCAACAGTATCACTGCGATTTCCCGTTCGGCAAATGACATAGACTTCACTTGATTTATCTATTGCGTTCGCTTGCTCATCCACTGTATTGAGAGGCATCGACTTTGCGCTTGGAATATGTCCAAATGCATATTCCGCCTCTTCCCGGACGTCAAGAAGAACGATATTTTGTTCGGTTTCTAACAAAGACGCCAATTGTTCGTTTGACACGACATGCGGGAATCTTTCTTCCTTTTCCTCAGCTTCGTTCGCTTTTCGTAAATAATGTTTCAACACTTCGCCTTCCTCAACCGTTCCGATATATTCATGCCCTGCGCTTTTTGCCCAAGCTTTTAAATCAGCTGTTGACCCTTTATCTGTCGCAGCTACTTCCACCACACTGCCTGGCGTTACTTCTTTCAAAGCTTTTCTTGTTTTAACGATTGGCATAGGACATGCTAATCCCTTTGCATCGATTTGATAATCTGAATGAATCAATTTAACCCCTCCTTTACGTATACATGTATGGGTATATAACTGGGTAAAAAAATTAGATAAATAAATTCACATTTCCATTTTCCGCTTCACCTAGATAAGCAGCGACACCTGCATATTCAATTTCCTCTAGCAACTCTTCCTGTTGCAGACCGAGTAAATCCATTGTCATCGTACACGCAACTAGATTCACATCTAACTCTTGTGCCATGTCAATTAGTTGTGGCAGGGTCATTGCATTATGCTTGTTAATCACATGTTTAATCATTTTTGGACCCATGCCAGCGAAATTCATTTTAGATATGCCCATTTTGTCAGCACCACGCGGCATCATTTTGCCAAACATTTTTTCCAAAAATCCTTTTTTCACAGGAACTTGCTGATCTTTTCTAAGTGCATTTAATCCCCAAAAAGTATGAAATATCGTTACTTCATGGTCGTACGCAGCAGCTCCGTTCGCGATAATGTACGCCGCCATCGCTTTATCATAATCACCGCTAAATAACACGATGGTCGTTTTTTTCTTTTCTGTCACTGTTCATCTTCTCCTTTACCCAAGGGGGTATAGTAATAAGTAAAAAAATATCTCTTCGCACTTACCCCTCCAGGTATATGGTAGGGTAAAAAAATATACAAGTGAATCGATATAATTGTCAAGGTTTTGTACCAATCAAGCGGGTACAAAACCTACAATAGACCGATTTATCGACTTTTCACCAATAAATCGACCGCCTCTTTGACAATGTCTTCATGCGTTCTAGTTTCCGAATCATCCATTTGGCGAATACATTCAACTAAATTGGCACTTACTATGACGCCGATTGTACGGTCAATCGCCGTTCTTGACGCAGATAATTGAGTAATCACATCTTTGCAGTCTTTCTCTTCTTCCATCATGCGTAAGATTCCTTTGATTTGGCCTTCAATTCTTTTTAATCGATTTTTTACTTTGTCGTCGTATTTCATTATTCTTCCTCCCTTCAGCAAAACTTGTATCCTCATCATATACCCCCTATAGTATATTGTCAAATAATAAAGTTTTGCTTCTTTTATTATTCACATTTAAGTGGTATGCGAGTCCAGGTACAGTTCATTATTAATAATAAAAAGACATCCAATTAGCCGTTCGTTCGACTAATTGGATGCCTTTGGACTAATTACTTATTATCCTTAAATACTTTCTTCACAACGCTTATGATGAAATCAACGTCTTCATCTGTACATGAAAGCGGCGGACTTAGCGCGATAACATTATTAAACCCTGCAACCGTGTCACCATTTCTACCGACAATAAGCCCATTTTCTTTGCAGTCGCCCATAAGTTTAGCGATACGCTCATTTGAAGCTGGCTCGCGCGTCTCTTTATTTTCGACAACTTCAATCCCTAGTAGAAAGCCCAGTCCACGGATTTCCCCAACGTTAGGGTGATCCTTCAATTCAGCCAATTCGTTTTGCAATCGATTCCCGAGCTCGACTGAACGATCAAATAAATTTTCTCGCTCCATAATTTCGATATTTTTCAGTGCTAGGGCACAAGCCGCGGGATTTCCACCAAATGTATTAATATGGCGAAGGTGACTATTCTCTTCCCCTGTATCAAACTTTTCATAAATATCTTTTCGAACAGCCGTTACCGACAACGGTAAGTAAGCGCTCGTAAGCCCTTTAGCCATTGTTACGATATCCGGCTTCACTTTGTAGTTTTGGTGACCAAATGCTTTTCCAGTGCGCCCGAATCCACAGATCACTTCATCAATAATGAGTAGAACGCCGTGACGGTTACAAATCTCTTGTACTTTTTCTAGATAAATAGGATGTGGGACGAGAACCCCGCCACCTGTAATAATTGGTTCCATAATAATGCCGGCAATCGTCTCTTTTTGTTCCCAAATAATTTTCTGTTCAAATTCCTCGGCACGTTGAATATTATACTCTTCCACAGATTGACCGGCAGGACGACGATAATTATCCGGCGGTGCAACATGTAAAAACCCTGGTGCAAGCGGTTCATATTTATATTTACGCAAAGCTTGACCTGTCGCCGCTAACGCCCCCATCGAACTGCCATGGTACGCACGATAACGGGATATAAACTTATAGCGGGAAGGCTCGCCATTTTGCTGATGGTATTGTCTTGCTAGTTTAAAGGCAACCTCATTCGCATCCGACCCACTATTGGAGTAAATAATTTTATAATCATCCCCAAGTAATTCATTCAGCTTTTCTGCCAAAAGGATTGCAGGCTCATGACTTTGTGTCATCGGGACGTAAGGCATTTTCTTTAACTGTTCGTAGGCAACCTCCGCCAATTCCTCTCGTCCATAGCCAACATTAACCGCCCAAAGACCAGACATTCCATCAAGATAACGATTTCCTTCATGGTCCGTGATCCATGCGCCTTCTCCACTCTCCCAAACCATTGGAGGATTCTTTTCGTTATAAGCAGAAATGTGGTGCCAAACGTTTTCACGGTCTTTCTTCACTAACGACTCTGTTCCAGTTTCTACAATTGGCATTTTATGATCTCCCCTCTTATTAATGGCGTGCTGTTAACATTTTCTTTCTTGTGTAAAACTCAATGCCGTCTTTTCCATTTGCATGAAGGTCACCGTAAAAAGACTTTTTATACCCGGAGAACGGGAAAAACGCCATTGGTGCTGGGACACCTAGATTGACACCAAGCATGCCCGCATCGATGTCTTCTCTAAATTGACGGATAGCTTTTGCACTATCTGTATATAAACAAGCGCCATTTGCAAATTCCGACTGATTTGCTAGAGCAATTGCATCGTCCAATGATTCAACTCTAACAATCGATAAAACAGGTGCGAAGATTTCCTCTTTCCAAATCTTCATTTCGGTTGTGACCTGATCAAAAATCGTCGGTCCGACAAAATAGCCGCCCTCCGATGAAGATTCATCTTTACGTCCGTCGCGTAATAGTTTGGCACCTTCTTCTACTCCCGACTCGATATACCCTATCGTTTTGTCCTTATGGGAATCTCTAATTACAGGACCAAGGAATATGTCTTTTTCTAGTCCATTTCCAATTGTCATTTGATTCGCCTCGTCTACTAATCTGTCGACGAGTTCATCTGCAATATCGCCAACTGCAACAACAACCGCACAAGCCATACACCTTTCACCTGCGGAACCAAATGCTGCGTTCATTATATTTGTTACCGTTAAATCCATATCTGCGTCGGGCATAACAATGGAGTGATTTTTTGCCCCTGCAAGTGCTTGTACCCGTTTACCATACGATGTGCCCGTTTTATAAACATATTCTGCAACGGGCTGAGAACCGACAAATGATACCGCCGGAATATCCGGGTGGCTTAATATTCCATTTACAATATCATGCGCACCGTGCACAACGTTAAATACCCCTTCCGGTAATCCAGCTTCTTGCAGCAACTCGGCCAATCGATTCGCTAAAAGCGGTGTTCTTTCTGACGGTTTCAAAATAAATGTATTTCCACTTGCGATTGCGAGTGGGAACATCCAACAAGGCACCATCATCGGAAAGTTAAACGGGGTAATCCCACCGACTATCCCTAACGGATAACGATACATTCCTGATTCAATATCAGTCGCAATATCCGGCAATTGTTGCCCCATTAGGAGAGACGGCGTGCCTGTAGCAAATTCAACACATTCAATGCCTCTAAGCACTTCGCCGTATGCCTCATTGTAATTTTTACCATTTTCTATCGTAATGAGCTTCGCAAGCTCATCCCAGTTTTCCGTTAACAATTGTTGATATTTAAATAGAATTCTTGCACGTTGCGGAGATGGAACTTTTCTCCACGTGGCAAATGCTTTTTTAGCCGCTGCAACTGCTTTTTCTAGATCTTCCTCCGTTGAAATTGGGACTTCTCCCAAGATTTCACCTGTTGCAGGATTAGGCACCTCTTCATATTTAGTTGTCGTTGACTTTACCCATTGTCCACCAATAAAATTTGAAAGCGTTTGCTTTTCAGTCGCTAAAATACTCAACGTAACTCCTCCTTTATTCGTATCCTTGCCAACGAATTAGTTATTCGATATACTTCACTTTATATAATACGAATATTTCCAATACTTTTCATTTTACATAGTGTAAAATCATTCACTCGACAATTTAACGTTTTGGAGGAGGCATCGCTGATGAACGAGTTAAAGTTAACCGTACAGGATGTATTACAACGTAAATCGTTCCATTGTGCAAAAGTTATCGCAGGAAGGACTGGTTTAAACCGGCAAGTGAAATGGTCACATATATTGGAAACAAAGGATTTTGAATCACTTATTAACGGGGGAGAACTCATTCTAACGACCGGAGTGGGGCTCCGGCTTGACCGTTCAACTCAACTACAATATGTAAAAAAACTCATTGAAAAAGAAGTAGCAGCAATATGTATAGAAATAGGTCCACATTTTTCTGAAATTCCAATTGAAATCATCAATCTAGCAAATGAAAATAACTTTCCGATTATCGCCTTTGAAGAAGTTGTTAAATTTGTCGATATCACACAAGATTTGCATACCCATATTATTAATCAACATCATGAAATGCTCTCTCAACTGGATACATTGTCCAGGAAATTTATATCCCTTTCGTTATCGCACAACGGTATCTTGAAAATTCTTCAAGAACTTCATAAACGTTTTCAACAAAATGCTATTTTTATTGATAAACGCTTAAAACCCTATTACTATCCTGCCGAAAGTAAAGAAATGATAGGGGATATTCATACGCTAATTGAACAGGAACTTAAAAATACTCACGCACAAAAAATTGTTTCAATGCACGGTCATCACTATGCTTTTATGCCCGTCCAAGGCCTTGGACAAACGTGGGGGTATTTATGTTTACAGTTTTCCGATCCTTACGCCGAGGACTTTTTGTTTCTTCTGTTAGATCGTGCAGCACTTGGCATTGCACAAATTTTGCTTCGTAATCGGACAATCGAAGAGCGGAAACAAAATATGGAAGATGAGCTTGTTAGAAATTTATTAAATGGAAGATCCTGTGATGAAGCTGATTTACACACGTATTTACCTACACCTAGTCGGAATATGTATTACCGTATTTTTGTCATTCAGTTAAATGTACCTGATATAAACATGAATGAAGAAGACTGGGAGGAAATTAAACTACAAAGATCCATGACGATACGCGCTCTTTTTAAACAAAACGGATTTTTCCCGGCAGTTTCGGTTAGAAGAAATGAAATTGCTGTGATTGCCTTTTTTCTTTCAACTAATCAATTAAGCGATGAAACGGATAGATTTACACATATTATTAATGAGATTATTCGCGTAGCAAAAAACAATTTTTCCGATGAAAATATATGCACTTTTGGGATTAGCACTGTTTATCAGAATAACTTGGATGTGATGACAGGTTACGATGAAGCAAGGAAAGTATTAGCACTCCAAAAAAAGGAAATTACAAATAATTATTTTTATGAAAATCTCGGCGTCTACAGACTACTCCTGTTATTAATAGAAAGTAATTACCTTGAGACATACGTAAAAGAATATTTATCCCCCGTCATCAATTATGACCGCGAAACAGACAGTAATTTATTCGAAACGCTTACAGTTTACCTTGAATGCAGCGGCTCGAAGAAAGAAACATCCGAGCGATTATTTATCGTTAGGCAAACCTTGTACCATCGACTAGACAGATTAGAGACACTTCTCGGTAAAGACTTTATGAAACCACCAAACCGGTTAGCCTATGAAGTTGCGATAAAAGCATATGAGCTATTGAAAAATGTATCAAGAACGAAATAACCGAACAGAAATCCGTCATCACCCACAAAAGGGTGTGACGGATTTCTATTATCGACTTATCGTTCCAACCTTTTCATATAAATTTTCCCCATCAACCTTTGACATCACAATGGGTGATAACTTCCACTCACCGCATCGACTATTAGCTGTTGTTCTTCCTCATTTCGCCTGTATTCCGCTATCCAAAACGGCCGATAAAACAATTGACTGCTAATCTGCTTTATTGTCGGCGTTGTAATAAACTTTGCTTTTGTTGAGGTATGCTCAAAGACAAATTCTTCCGCTTTTTTACTAGCCTCTTCTTGTACGATGACAATCGACGGAACGGCTAAATGTTCAACTTGGCTTTCAAAAAACTCAGGTTGTACATCTACAATTGCCCCGCGACCACCAAGTGCATCGATGGTACACCCTACCTTACCGTTAAATTTTAATAGACTTTTTGCATGCACTTTAAATTCAAAGAAATAATAGGGATAATAAATCATCCGATTAATTTGAACATCTGCTTCTTTATCAAATTGGTGAAATCCCTTTAATACGTCTTTCTCAACAAAGACCGTCTCTTGCGTCAATAATGTTTTCATGAGTACTTATCCTTATAGGAACTACTTTCTTCCGCTAAAAGCTTAGAAATTTGACTCGCTTCCGGCGCAAGATCTCGCGCAATATTTTTGTCAAAACCATTTGAGAATGTACGTTTCTTTCTGGATTCTTCAAAAATATCCTGAATATCTTGTGAAGGTTCACTGCCAAATTGACTACCAATAATCATCCCTGCAATCGATACGAGTAAGCCCGCTAAGAATGGGTGGAAACCCGTAGATGTCTCTAAGTTCATCGACGTCCATACAATATTTGTCGTCGCTCCACCAATCATTGCAAATAAACAACCAATCTTATTCGCTTTTTTAGAGTAAACAGAAGCAACGTATGGAACAAGAAAGGTATTTCCTAGAGTACCGAAAGCAAAAACAACTAACGCGAAAATGGAAGGCGGCTCATAAATCGCAACAATGACACCGACAATCCCACCCGCTAAAATACAAAGTCTAGAAACAAGTACCATCGTCTTCTGACTTGCATCTTTATTAATAAAACGTTGGTAAATATCCCTTGATAAAATAGAACCCGCTTGCATTAAAATGGAATCCGCAGTAGACATAACGGCGGACATAATTGCAGACAACAGAAGCGCCGCAAAAATTCCCGGGAATAGTGTATAGGCTAACTCTGTAATGACCATTTCCGGATCCGCGATTGTCGGTAACAATATAATTCCAATCAGCCCTAAAATATACGGCACGAAAATAAAGAATTGGTTCCAAATCGCGCCGATTAGGACAGCGCCTTTAACTGTTTTCGTACTTTTCATGGACATATGTCTAACAACAACGTGTGGCAATCCCATATACCCAATGGAATAAATCAATATCGCACCTAATACTACTCCCCACTGCCCATAAAAGGCTAAATCTTTCCCCCAAATACTTAAATACGATGTATCAAGTGCCGCCAAAGATGCGTTTAGGCCAGACAATCCGCCTACATGTAAATAGGCTAGAACCCCAATACCGACAACGCCCAAAACCATAATCATCCCTTGTACAAAAGAAGTGTAAGCAACAGCTAAATAACCGCCTGCAACCGTATAAATTAAAATAACACTAATTCCTATAACCAAAGACACCTCATAAGGAAAGCCAGTCAATGTTGACATCGCCTTACCTGCAGCAATAAACTGTGCGCAAACATATCCGAATAGAAATACGATAGAAATGACAGATCCTACAACGCGAACACTCGCACTTTCAAATCTCTTTTCTAAGTATTCAATTGGTGAAAGCGCTCCCAACTTTTCAGACATTCGTCTCATTCGCTTCCCTAACACGGAAAGGTTGACGATTGAACCCCCTGCATCCCCAATGGCGTACCATACTGCATACCAGCCATATTGAAACGCCATCGCCGGCGCACCCATAAACATAAATCCACTCATTGCGGTTGTTTGCATCGTCATGGCGGTAACTGCTGGGCCAAGTGATCTGCCTCCCAGTAGGTATTGCTCAGTTGACTCTGATGATTTACGCGAAAACCAAAGACCAATACTTAAGAGAACACCCAAATAGACGATAAAAATAATTCCATCTAAACTCATTATTTCCCCTCCATGAGATTACTCTTGTATTTTCTCTTCATTTATTTCTTCTTGGTCGTCTTCTTTTTTCATTTTGAAATACATCACAAGCGCCAATCCAACCCAAATAAATGGCCAAGGTACGATTAACCAAAACGTCTCTGCAGGTAAGTTGAACAATTTCCCACCTCATTTCTTGTCAGTTTGCGTGCAAAAAAACAAAAGGGACATCGTTAATTTCCGTTCTTAGCGAGCAATGTTTACATAAAACTTTAGTTATAAGTAACTTTTACTACTAATCTGGTATACTTAATAACCCCCACTCCACAATTACATAATATAAAGTTTATTCAAAGAATTCAAATTAGTCATTTCACATAATGTAAAATGAATGGCGGGTTTTCTATACTTTTCGTTTATTCACTCTAGTGGAGGTCGAAACAATAATTTCAAGGACTTCTTTCTAATTAACCTAAGATTGATATTGTGCAAGGTATTCCCCACAAATCTGCTAAATATGGTATACTAGTATGTACAAGTTTTATTGATCCGTATCAATAGTACTTGTCTTCTTGTCTTCGACAACGTATATGCTTAGGCATAGCCTAGGCATTTTTACATTCACGTCTAAGATAAATAGAAACCATTTGGGAGGGATTCGAATGGCTTTTCCACGTAAGGAAAGACCAATATCGGATTTTGTTGCAGCACGCAAAGTCGATGAAAAAATTTCATTTGTTCGTAATAACCATGAAGTCAGTGGAACGATTTACAAGATTCTAGAAAACTCCGTAATTGTTCAACTATCTAATGAGGATGCTGATTTAATTGGGGCTGCCTCAAATCTTACTGTTGTATCCCATAAGAACTATTCAATAGTCGAGTAAATCGCTATTTTATCGTCTTGTTAACCGATGATTGTCGGATAACAAGACGTTTTTTCATTTTATGAATGAACGCTCTTCAACCTTCTTCCCACTTCTCACTTCCCCGAGAATGCTTTCTCTTTTTAATTAAATGAAAGGGTCTTTCCATTAGACTCATTGCAGTAGTGTTGTCCAATATTTCGTAAATCAAAGAAATCTGATAAGATAAACACATCGTCATCGAGGAGGCTGTTTAATTATGAAAGAAAAGTTAATTGGAAGACTTGTCCGTTATGCAAAAATCGATACACAGTCAGATTTTAATAGCACGGAGTGTCCAACAACACCAGGACAATGGGATTTGCTTCATGTTTTACAAAAAGAGCTTGAAGAGGTTGGATTAGAAGAAATTACGCTTGATGAAAATGGGTATTTATTCGCGACACTTCCCGCTAATACGGATAAGAATGTCCCTACGATTGGCTTTCTAGCTCACGTGGATACGGCAACAGATTACACGGGTAAAAACGTGAAACCGCAACGGATTGACAACTATGACGGAAAAGACGTTCAGTTGAATGAGGACACAGTCATGGCTGTCAAAGATTTTCCGGAATTAACAAAATATGTAGGACATACATTAATTACAACTGACGGTACGACACTGCTTGGTGCGGATAATAAAGCGGGTATCGCAGAAATTGTGACAGCGATGGAATACTTGCTTGCCAATCCAGATATTAAACACGGAAAAATTCGTATAGCTTTTACACCAGACGAAGAGATTGGTCGAGGTCCACATAAATTTGATGTTGAAAAATTTGGCGCAAAATATGCGTATACGATGGATGGTGGCCCGTTAGGTGAGCTGCAATATGAAAGTTTCAATGCGGCGGGCGCTGAAGTAACGTTCCACGGAACAAGTGTACATCCAGGTTCGGCAAAAGATAAAATGGTGAATGCAATCTTACTTGCGAATGAGTTCCAAAACGCGATGCCAAGCGAGGAAATTCCTCAAAAAACGGATGGCTATGAAGGATTTATCCATTTAATGCAATTCGAAGGAGATGTTGAGGAATCAACACTTCGATATATTATTCGTTATTTTGACCGTGAGACTTTTGAAAATCGCAAACAACTTATGCTTGATACGGCAGCAGCGTTACAAGAGAAATACGGCGAGCATACCGTAGAAATCCAGGTTGAGGACCAATATTATAATATGCGAGAAAAAATCGAACCTGTAATGGAAATTGTGGACATTGTTTCGGATGCGTTCAAAAAGCTAGACATTGAACCGAATATTGTCCCGGTTCGCGGCGGAACAGATGGCTCTCAGCTATCTTATATGGGCATGCCAACACCAAATATCTTTACAGGCGGAGAAAATTACCACGGCAAATATGAATATATTTCAGCCGATAATATGGAACTTGCAACGAAAGTCATTATTGAAACGGTACAGCTTTTCGAAGAGCGCGCATAAATAAAAGGGGGAGATAACATGAGGGAAATTGGGATAGGCATACTCTCTTCTATCTTTTTTGCGGTAACTTTTATTTTAAATCGTTCGATGGAATTATCAGGAGGGAGCTGGCTATGGAGCTCCTCCCTCCGTTTCTTTTTTATGTTACCATTTTTATTGGTCATCGTTTATTACAGAAAAGGATTTGCACCAATGAAGAAAGAAATGCGACAACAACCCCTTCCCTTTTTCCTTTGGAGTGTCGTCGCTTTTGTTTTATTCTACGCTCCCCTTACATATGCCGCTGCATTCAGTCCTGGGTGGTTAGTTGCGGGAACATGGCAATTAACCATTCTAGCAGGTGTTCTATTAACGCCGTTTTTTATGTTGACCATTCAAACAAAAAATGGTCCGCAAAATGTTCGACAAAGAATACCACTCGTTTCTTTAAGTATAACTTTCATTATTTTAATCGGTGTCGTGTTCATTCAAATTCCACATGCCCAAAACGTGACAATTCAAACTTTGTTATTTGGCGTTTTACCAATATTATTCGCAGCATTCGCTTATCCTTTTGGCAATCGTAAAATGATGGCGTTACTGGATGGGCGGCTTGATACTTTTCAGCGTGTATTGGCGATGACGATGATGACGATTCCTGTTTGGGCATTAATCTCCATCATTGCATTGGTTACAGTTGGCCTCCCTTCTATGAGCCAACTTATTCAGTCGTTTATCGTTGGAGTTAGTTCAGGCGTAATCGCGACAACATTGTTTTTCATGGCCACTGACCGTGTACGTAATGACCAAGGAAAGTTAGCCGCAGTAGAGGCAACGCAGTCTACGCAGTTAATCTTTGTCATTCTAGGTGAAATGGCCATCCTTGGTATTGCACTTCCAACAACCCTAGCATTGTTCGGAATTATCGTCATTATTATCGGCATGTCTTTACATAGCTTTCATGCTGCGTATGGTCATTCCAATACAATTTTCAACAACCAAAAAAGCTAGTGCCCACACAACACTAGCTTTCTTAAAAATACTTAACGTTCGTATTCCCCGATTATTTCAACCGCTTCTTCAGTAATCGATGTATCGATTGCTTTATCGAAGTCAATCTCTCCACGGATAGCGCCATTTGCTTTATACGCATCATATTGTTTAAGAATATCATCTATAAACATTTTGCCGTCCGGGTCTAATCCCGTCACATGAACTTTCTCCCATAATTCATGATCTTTCATCGCTGTATGTTTGGTCATAATATCGATAATCTCATCTTTGTTTATCCCTTTAATAAAGGCATCGTTATAGTCGCGGACGCCTTTTAAATAAGCCGCCATAAAACGTAAGGAAACATCTTTTTCTACATTCATAAAGTTTGGCGAACCAAGTACCAATGCAATTTGTGATTCAGGCGCATAATCTGTCGCATCCCCGAATCGTACGTGAAAGCCATTTTCAACACCTTGTGTAATAAGAGGCTCGATATTAAGTGCAGCATCAATGGTTTCCCCATCAATCGCACCAAGCATGCTTCCAAAGTCAGCCATTAATACAAATTCAACATCATCTTTTGTAAGCCCCGCATGCTTAATCATTTCCTCAAAAATATATTCGTCAATTGAATTATGTGAGGAAACGGCAATTCTCTTACCTTTGAAATCTGCATAGTCTTTTATTTCATCGACCATATGGTTACCAATGACGAAAGTGAAATAAGATTTCCCCGGATTATTATGACCTTTATCTGCAATAATCTTAACGTCAATGCCTTGTGCGATGGCGTTAAAGAAAGATGCTGTTGACACGCCGCCAGCAATATCGACTTCCCCCGCTGCAAGGGCTGGTAACATGTCATCACTGTTGCTAAACTGCGCAAATTCTACTTCAATATTATAGTCTTCGAAATATCCCTTCTCAGTAGCGATATAGAAACCTGCCCCCGACGCCGCCCCGTCCTCAGCAATCACAACTTTCTCGCGCTTTTCAAGTGGCGCTAAATCTCCGGATGGATGCACTGTTTCCGAATTATCTTGCGGGTCATTATTCACCGGTGACTTCTCTGCTTCCTTTGAGGAACAAGCGCCTAATACAAGGACCAACACGAAAAGCGGAATTAGCCATCTACCCTTTAACCACTTCGTCATAAACCTCTTCCTTTCAATCCTTTTCTTTTCTCGAATTCTGAACTTCTTCTTGCAAATGCTGCCATATTTCGATAAATTTAGCGGCCATTTCAGGATTTTCTCGAATATCCTCCACTCTTCTCGGTCGAGGCAAATCTACGGTTATTTCATGAATGATTTTTCCTGGTTGTGCGCTCATTAATAAAATCCGGTCACTCAGTAATAATGCCTCATCAATACTATGCGTAATGAATAGTACTGTTTTTCCAGTTTCCGCCCAAATCGACAATAACTCTTCTTGTAAAATAAATTTATTTTGCTCATCAAGTGCCGCGAACGGTTCATCCATGAGTAAAATCTCCGGATCGTTTGCAAATGCGCGGGCAATACTTACCCTTTGCTTCATTCCACCGGAAAGCTCTTTTGGATATAGCGACGAAAATTTATCAAGCCCTGTTTTCTTTAAATAATATGCCGTTCTTTCACGAATCACATCTTTCGGGATATGACGCATTTTCAGCCCGAATTCAACATTTTCCTCAACCGTTAACCAAGGAATAATGCCTCTTTCTTGGAAAACCATCGATTGCAAAGGACGCCCTTCATTTTCAGTCATAATCTTGAATTCACCCACGCTTGGTGTCTCAAGTTCAGCTAGTATTCTTAAAAGCGTTGTTTTGCCACAGCCGCTTGGACCGACTAGACAAACAAACTCCCCATCTTCAATGGTCAATGTGATATCATCAAGCGCGGTCACGCTGTTTTGTTTTTTATAAAATGCTTTCGTTAAGTTCGTAATCTCAATCTTTGCTTTTTTACCCACTTACCGATTCACCTCCACGGCAACATTTTTCTCTGTAATCCACGAAGCATGAGTGAAAAAAGGTAGCCGAAAAATGAAATAAGAATCAGTCCTACATACATTTCTTTAAGTAAAAAAGCCTTGTAGGAGGTCCAAATTAAAAACCCGATTCCCGAGGTCGCTCCCATCATCTCAGCCGCCACAATCGTTAACAGTGCAATCGCCTGCCCCATTTGAATACCTTCTAACATAACAGGCAATGCGCCTGGCAATGCGATTTTCAGGAAAAAATTCACTTTTCCTGCCCCATAGTTTTTCGCAACATCTAAGTAGATAGAGTCAATATTTATGACGCCCGCTACCGTATTAATCACAACAGGGAAAAACACACTTCCAGCAATGGTAATAACCTTTGATAAATCCCCGATTCCGAATAAAATAATAATGATTGGAAGTAATGCTAACGTAGGGATTGGCATAAGTGCCATGATAATTGGGGAAATAAAATGGCGAATTGGCGAATAAAGCCCCATTAACAAGCCAATGACGACGCCAGGAATAACACCGAGGAGGAAACCTAAAATAATGCGATATAATGAAATTCCGATATGTTCAAAAAGAATACCATTTGAAATCATCTCCCAAAACGTCCCCATGATCGCGGTTGGTGGTGGAAAGAATCGAATATCCATTAACCCCGTCCTCGATAAAAACTCCCATAACATTAATAGTAATATTGGCGATGCAATTGTAAGCATCTGTTTCCAGCGTTCATTCTTCTGCTTTCTTTTCCATTCACGTTGTTCAATTTCAAACGGATTTCCTTGAAGCTCCGTCTCTTTTTTATTCAACGTTCACCACCTCTTCATATAAATTGTATGTAAACACATGGGTAGATGTGCTGGGCACACGTCTAGATACGACTAATTTAGTCGTTATTCACGGAACTTCAACAATTGGGCTATTATCTACATCTGTAAAACACAAAAAATTCACAGTCCCCATTGACTGTGAATTTTTCCTCTTCAACGATATTAAACTTAGACGAATAAACCTATTTTTTTCGCTTCAAATGAAAGTTCTTCTCTGAATTTTGGATGCGCAATGTCAATTAATGCTTCTGCCCGTTTGGAAAGGGATTTCCCGTACAAATGTGCAATACCGTATTCAGTCACAATGTAATCAACATCATTTTTAGAAGTTGTAACGACGGAACCTGGCGTTAATTGTAATTTAATTCTAGAAATCGTATCGTTTTTTGCGGTGGAATGCATACAAATAAACCCTTTTCCAAATTCCGAAAAACGAACGCCTCGGGCAAAATCAGCTTGCCCACCTGTCGAAGAATAATATTGACCAGCGACGGTTTCCGATGCACATTGACCGTATAAATCTACCTCAGTCGTTGCATTAATAGAGACAAGATTTGGTTCCTTTGCCAGTTCACGCGGATCATTTACGATGCTAACTGGCAACATTTCAATAGAAGGGTTGTTATGAACAAAGTCATAAAGCCGCTTACTTCCATAAATAAAGGAAGCCACTACTTTACCCTGATTTGTAAACTTACGTGTACCATCTACTGCCCCTGCCTCGATAAGATCTACGACACTATCTGGCAACATTTCGGTATGGATACCGAGATGTTTATGATTTTTCAACATACTCATAACAGCGTTTGGGATTCCGCCAATGCCAATTTGGAGTGTATCTCCGTCACGAATTTCATTTGCGACATATTGTGCGATTTTCATGTCCTTTTCACCAATAGGCGGTGCCTGTATTTCCGATAAAGGTACATGGTTCACAACATAACCAGCAATTTGGCTAATATGGATTTGATTTTCCCCAAATGTACGTGGCATATGCTCGTTCACTTCCAAGACAAATGGAACTTTTCCGATAAATTCTGCCACATAATCCGCTTGGGTACCTAATGTAAAATAACCGTGTTCATCCATCGGCGATGCGACCGCTAACACCATTGATAGATTTGTTGTCTTTCTTAATATTCTTGGCACCTCGTGAAAAACATTTGGCACAAGTTCAACAGTACCATTTGCAAATGCCTTCCTCGTTGCGCCACTTAAAAAGTAGGAAGTATGTGAAAGATGTCCAGGCATTTTTCCTTCTATATAGGCTCGTTCTCTTAGCGCTAATAATTGATGAATTTTCACGTTTTGTAAACGAGTATAGTTTTCTTCTAATATATTTAATAAACGAATGGGTTCACCGTTCGCAATTGGTAAAATGATATCCGCGTCTTGTTCAACTAATGCAATAAAGTCATCATTTGATAGCATTTTAGACAAATTATTCTCCTCCTCCCTAATAGTATATAACAGACTGAGCGCTCGCTCAACATTAAAAAGACTCATTGTATTCTGATAATGATTCGTTATAATCAAAGTATGACAAAACTAACAACTGATCAAATTAGACAATTAAATATGTATAGCGTGTATGTCGAACAGCCTGAGCATCCGCTATTCACATTAAAAGACTTGTTACATGCCCATAAACTAGAATCTGTTTTGCACGCTATCCAAACGATTAGCCAAAGCCCAAATCAAACTGTTGCTGCTTCTTACTTTCTACGTCGTTTTGGGATGTTTATTTCTATGCAATTTTATCAATTGGCGGCCTATGACGAAGTGTGGGGTGGACAACCTGAGCAGTTTACTTTCGGCGCGAAAACTGAGTATGGAAACCAAACGATAAGCATATTTGTGAATGAAGGGGACTTTGCCGATGTGCCAGAAAATGAACGCGAAAAAATAATTCGTCACATTTTACACGACGAATGCAACGCAATCATTCAACAAGTTCGCTCCGTAGTGAATATTTCATCACTCACTTTGTGGGAAAACATTTTCGGGTTCTTATTATGGCATTACCACGTCTTATTAGAAAATCCCGCAACTGCTGAGGAAGCAAGACTAGACTTAAATCTATTAAAAGAAGACAATTTATGGAAAGGAATTGCAAAGGAATCTCTTTTCGCGAGGTATTTAAAAGGCCATGAACCAAGTGCATTGCTTAACAGGAAGGTTAGAAAAACATGTTGTTTATCCAAAGATGTTCCGGGCCTCATGCAATGTGGATTTTGTCCGTTGAAATAATCTCCATTATAAAAAGGAAGTTTCGTTTAAGAAACTTCCTTTTTCACACCCATTTACAATTCTCGAAATGCTAAATAAGACGCTTTTACGGAATAAATCGTACCTACCGCAGCGGCCCCATAAAAAATCCCCATGAAAATACCTGCCGATAAATTTCCTCGATGGCTAATGAATATCGACAACAACAATCCACTCACTGTAGCAACTGTGGACACCCAACTCGTTGGCAGTTTAAAGATTTTAAAAAGAAGAATGATGACTAGAATTACCGGAACCGCCCAAATGGCATCCCATATATTTGTATGAATAACAGGAAATTCATTTAACATCATAATCATTCCTTTTAAATTAGAATGTCCTGTCATGTTTTGTTCATACACTTATCCCCAAATCAAATACAGTAATTTGTCGAAAAAAACACGCATTCCAACATAATTGATTGGATGCGTGTCTTATCAAACTTATAATTTCCGGTAAGCTGGAACCGCCTATACACTCTTTGTGGCGGCAAGCTTGATTTCTTTTCTTCTTTCGTAAATATTACTGATAATCACTTTTCCTACCGCGTATCCAGGAATCGCAAGAAGAATGCCAAAGAAACCAGCAATATTTCCCGCTGCCAATATGATTGTAATAACCGTAAGCGGGTGAATATCCAACGTCTTCCCCATGACATTCGGTGTAATTAAATTACTGTCGGTCTGTTGTGCAATGAGTGTCACAAGGCTCACCCAAATAACCATCATCGGATCTTGTAAAAAACCGATAATTAAAGCTGGGATAAATGCAATCCAAGGACCGATAAACGGAATGACATTCATAAAAAAGGCAAAGATAACAAGCAACAGTGCATATTCTAGTCCAATAATTAAATAGCCAATATACATAATCACTGCCAATAAAAAGCTAATTAACAATTGACCTTGAATATAAGTCCGGAGCACCGTATTCATATCTCCGAGCGTCTTTTGAACCCAAGCTTTCTTTTCACCAGTGAAGAACTTACAAACAAAAGGTGACAACTTTTCGTGATCTTTTAACATAAATATAAAGAAGAAAGGCACGAGAATTAATGTAAATGTTGCTTGTAAAACGGATTGGAAGAAAGACACAATAAATTTACCAAAAACAACTGCAATCGACTGTACTGAATTTGCGGCTTTGTCAATCGCTTCATTCACTTGTGGCGGTAAATCTTCCCGATGCTGCAAAATATACTCTGTTCGATTCGTGATCTCTTTTGCAATTGTAGGCGTATTTTTCGCAAGTTTGTCCACTTGCTTCCCAACCGGTGGCCCAATAAATGACAAAAAGAGCCATACAGTTGCTACAGCGCCGATCAAAATTAACAAAATACTTCCCCAACGCGGTACCCTAAGCTTTTCCAAAAATCGTTGAATCGGTTCTGTAATATAAAAAAGTACAGCCCCTAATAACAACGGAACGAAAATCGTTTTCGCAATAATAAGAAGTGGCTCTAAAATCCAATTGATTTCAATAAAGTATTTTACAATAAGCAACGCTAATAAAATACCAACACCGACTTGAAACCACACTTTTCTTGTCACTAACTCACCACTCCTTTCAAATAATATTAGTTATATAAGCTATCAATTAAGTATACGTTGTTTTACGTGGAAGTTCGATGAAATTTTCACATTTTGCGATAATTGAAGAGCCATCAACTTTTGTCGTTGATGACTCTAACCATTTTTCTTTATTCAACGCGAAGGATAATCCGATTGCCCGATGGATCTTCTACATTAAAACGATTAACGCCCGCGGTCACTTTGCTTCCCAAAGCTTCTACTTTTCCAATTGCTTCCTTTAACACGGATTCAGTTGGGTAAATTAGTGTGTATGCTTGTAGGCCTACACTATTTTCTGACGGACGGGCATCTCCCCCGCCGTGCCAAGTATTTAATCCAATATGATGGTGGTACTTTCCGTTTGCCATAAATAATGCTTGCGGATAATTAGCGACAACTTCAAATCCAAGTGCATTATAAAATGCTTCTGCTTCTGATAAACTGGCAACGTGTAAGTGGATATGTCCCATTAGCGTTCCCGCGGGAAGTCCATTCCATACGCGACCTTCACTTTCAGCCACAACGCTTTCTGCATCGAGCTGGTCTGTGCTCATCGCTACCTTCCCATTGTCCCAACTCCAAACTTCCGGTTTACGATCTGTATATATCTCAATCCCGTTACCGTCTGGATCTGATAAATAAAGAGCTTCACTCACTTTATGATCAGATGCCCCCAGCGCAACATTATGTTCGACAAGGTGCTTAATAATCATGCCTAAATCTGCTCTTTCTGGTAATAAGAGAGCGAAATGATATAAGCCAGTCCTTCTAGGTTCTTTTGGAATACCATTTTCAGGTTGCTCAACAATTAACAGCGGCGTCTTGCTATCTGCTGTGAATACTACTTTATTTTCCTCTTCTTCAAGAATTTCAAATCCAATAATTTCGGTGTAAAATTGCTTGCTTCTATCCAAATCCAATACATTCAGATAAACTTCACCGGTATATGTGCAAGGTGATTGATGAAAATTCATATATACTACCTCCATTTAGTTACTAACTTACTTTATGTAACTAACTTTATATGTTACAATGGTAATTGTCAACTAATATTTATTTCAATGAAAGGTGCTTTATTCTATGAATGAATTTGAACTTTGTCCCCGTTTCGAAAAAACGGTTTCTATTTTAAGCCAACGTTGGACAGCACTTATTTTGTACCAATTAATGTCTGGTCCACAGCGCTTTTGCACCATGACCGATAAGCTTGGTATCAGTGGTAAGACATTATCGGAACGCCTAAAGGATTTAGAACAACAAGATTTTGTCATCCGGAACGTTTATCCAGAAACCCCTGTCCGAATTGAATATTCATTATCCGAAAAAGGTATGTCATTGATGCCGATCATGAGTGAGATTGAGAATTGGTCGAAGAAATGGGTAACAAGAGAAGAGATTGTAGAACAAAAATAAAGCCGGTTGCCTACTGTTAGTAACCAGCTTTATTCAATATGCCATCCAGATTTAGGCGACGTCTTTATTGCTTAGAATGTCCTACCTTCAGATTTTATTTTAAAAGATAAATAGCCATCTACTTTACTTTTAGTAGACGGCTAATTATTAGACTGCTATCTTTTTATTCCTTGCAAGCCAAATATATGAAAGGACCGCAATTAAAGCTGAAGAAAAGATAATTGCCCCCATTGGAACTGCCGTTTCTTCTCCTGCTATTCCTACTAACGGTGCTGTAATCGCCCCTAACAGGAAAGGCAGCAAACCCAATAAAGCTGAGGCACTGCCCGCAATATGGCCTTGGGATTCCATGGCCAATGAAAATGAAGATGTCGCAATGACGCCAATTGAAGCGACAAAAAAGAAGATTGGTACGACAATTGTAATGAGCGGACCATTAAATAATACTGCAAGGAGCAGAAATGCCCCTGAACTAATGGACATCAATAAACCGATTTCTAAAAAACGTCTTTCCGATAAAACACCAGTTAGACGTCCTACTGTTTGTGTTCCCATAATAAGCCCCAGGCCATTCATGCCAAACAACAAGCTAAACGTTTGTGGTGATACACCGTAAATATTTTGATAAACAAATGGTGTTCCAGCGACGTAGGCAAATATCCCTGCCATAATAAACCCTTGGGCCAGTGCATACCCCATAAATTCTCGGTTTCTTAATAATGAAACAAAGTTTTTAATCATATCAGATAGATTGCTAGGCACACGCATTTCTTCCGGCAACGATTCTTCCAATCGCCACAACACAATGGCAAATAATAAAAATCCAATTGCGCTTAGGACTGCAAATACCCCTGTCCAATCAGTAAGAGCTAGAATTCCGCCCCCAAGGACGGGCGCAAGAATAGGTGCTAAATTATTAATGAGCATGAGCAGAGCAAAAAACTTTGTTAATGCACGTCCGCTATATACGTCTCGGACAATGGCTCTTGAAATCACAATTCCTGCTGAAGCAGCAAAACCTTGCATGAAGCGTGCTGCAATGAAAAAACCGATGCTTGGTGAAAACATACATAGAGCAGAAGCAATAAAATAAACAATGAGTGCAATAAGTAACGGCTTCTTCCGTCCATGGACATCGCTCATTGGACCAAGTATAAGCTGTCCAATTCCGATGCCTAAAAGACAAGCGGTTAAGCTTACTTGAACAAAAGAAGCCGTCGTGTCAAAAGACGTAACAATTGTAGGAAATGAAGGCAAGTACATATCAATTGTCAACGGTCCCATTGCCGCTAACGCACCAAGAAGCAACGCAAATCGTAACCTTTTAATTCCATTTATTGTAGACAAATTTTAAAACAACCTTTCTTTTCAAGGAAATGATTCCAATATATAACGACTGAATTATTCGCTATATGTTATCGTATAACTCTAGCATTGTACATCTTGTTGTTTCTTGAAAAGAAAGTTTTCCTAGTCCTTAAACGATTGGTAGATTCGATTCAGACTCACAAACCTCCTAACCTCAATTTATAATTGTTCTCCTTTTGAATACAGGAATGTTTACTATCCTGGATATAATTCCCTTAAAAACTGAATGGATTGCGTAATATGTGTCTTCAAGACATCTTCATTAACATCATCGAGTTTATTAATATAAACACATGCTTTTCCTGTTGTATGTTTGCCAAATTCTTTTAGCAGTTCTTCTCGTCTTGGGTCACCGCTTGCAAAATATAAACTGATTTTTGCTTTTCTTGGAGAAAAACCGACGAGCGGCGCGTCTCCTTCGTGACCAGATTTATATACGTAATGATAAGAACCGAACCCTATTATGCTTGGGCCCCACATTTTTGCGGGGAATCCAGATGTTTCTGTAAAAATGTCAAGCAATCGGTAAGCGTCTTCTCGCTTTTTGAGATTTTCCACGCCTTCAATAAACTCAATGACACTATTATCATTTTCCTTTGTTTTTAATTCATACATTATTGATTTCACCCCCATCCATAGAATTTCTATTCCTTCCTTTTCTACCTTGCGTAGAAAATTCCTTCTTTTTTAACTTCTAACTAAATAGGCCGTTAAAATCCTTCACAATGGGTAAGCTAATCATTGATCGAAATAAAACCTTGAGGAGGAAGACATTGTGAATAAAATGGCTTTAGCAGCACTTGGAATCGGTGCAGCGTACTTAATGCAAAATAAGGGCGCGAGGAACAAACTGATGAAACAAGTTGAGACATTCACAGGGATGTCCATGGGAATGAATAAAAATTCAGGAACAGGAACATCGTCATAAGACTTCTTCATTTTTCGATCAAACAGAAAGAGCTACCGTTTTCGGTAGCTCTTTTCTTATGTTGGTTAAAAGTTATCCGTTCCCATCGCAATAAAGCTTACTCTTGAAATGTTGACAGCCATTCATTAATTCGCCTTATTACTTCTTCTTCTAGTTGCTCCAACGGCATCGCATGATTATCTTGGTCTGGTTGCATTTGAAACCAATCAACGTCATCGTCTTTATAATATCCCTCATATTTCTTGTCGTCGAGGATAACTTCGAAATGCCATCTTTGATGTGAACTATTTTCAAGAACATCTTCAACTATCCTAAGGCTTTGAATCATTTGAATTCCTCCTTCTGCTTTACTGAATAACCGATTTCAATCCTTATTCTATCCAATAAAGCTCAATTCATTACTCAGTTTTACAATATTCTAATCTGCCCGAATGGCATGGATGGAATATTTTCAAAACCGAGAATAGGAATTCTTTCTTCTTGTATGATTACTTCCCTAAAAGGCAGTTCAATTATATATTCACCGATTCGGTAAGGTCTAACATCAATCTGTTTTTGCACAAATGGATTACTTGTTACTAACGTAACCATCCCTGTACTGACATTAGTTGCCTCTACAGAAAAACGATAACTTTTAAGTATTGCATAAGGGAAGACCTCATAAGCATCATCTAAATCTGTTAAACATATTTTTTTAATGAATTCATTTTTATTTCCACGAAATGCAATGAAACCATTTTCTAAGTCGAGGATATTATTTGATTTTAAATAATATTGACGGTGATAAGAGATGAGTTCATATTCTTTGCTATTCTTAAGTGCAAAACGCCCTTTTCTTATCATATTATCTCCTCCGATTTATCTCCAATCTACTAAAACTATTAAAAGATGCTTTTTAAATAAAGTTTTGATGTACGCTTTATTACATCGCCCAATAATTTACTGAATCTTTTAAAAATAATTACATATAAGTATACAGATTAGATTAGAAAAAAGAAAGCATTATTTTGTCTTATCTTCCGAGTTAACAAATAGTATTATACTACTAATTTTAGCTGATATTGTCGTAAGTGACTGAATCATAGAGAAATGGGATGAACGATTATGTTTAATAAATTGTTCTGCGGGGAAATTATGGCTTAACTACAAATTGGAGGTATTGCAAATGAGTGCAAAAGGATTTTCCGACAAAGTGAAAGGGTTTATTAACGAAACAAAAGGCGAATTGAAAGAACAAATTGGAGATGCTACCGATAATGCTAAATTAGAAGCAAAAGGAAAATTGGACAAGCTTAAAGGCGAAGCGCAAAAAAAGACTGGCGAATTGAAAGATAAATTTAATAAGAAGTAATTATAATAATAGAACTGATCCATAACTTTCCTCCTCTTTATTACAATTAGTATATATGCACCTTATTTTCCGAAAAAAACAAACATGTTTAGTCTTACAATGATATGTGAATAATATTAGAAAGGGAATTTCACCTCGAAAGGAGCGTGAATAAGTTGGAAAAAAAGAAATCATTTACTGAACGAGATCGAAAAGATGCGGAAGGTCCATTTATGGATAACCCCGAACATTTAAAAACAGATAAAGAGAGTATTTACGATATGCATGAAGATATGATGACCGTGGACTCGATTCCACTTGAGGATTTAAAAATGGAAGAACGGGAAGAAAAAATTCATCGTGATTCGAAAAATAGATCTTCTAGTCAAGATAAGTTTCCTGGTTCATAAAAACAGCGCTTCTCACTAATCGAGAAGCGCTATCTTTACAGTAAACATTTCGCGAAGTTTGTCGTATTTCCTGGGAAATTAGTTTGGGATAATAATTTGAGGATTATATCGTTATTTTTGAAGCATTCTTCTTCAACATAAAAATGCCGAAGATCATCAGTACAAAGATAAGGAATAAAGTTACAAGCACACTCCACCATAGGTTTGATACTTCTAGTGAACCATTTAACGTTTCTGTTGCATACATCGATAATTTCCAAGGAGAAACCGACCAATATGCACCTAAGATGCTTTCAATCACTTGAAAAACTAAAGTAATCATCAAGGAAATTGTTGCGGCGATACCAGTTGAAAATGTCGCACTACAAGTGAGTGTAACTGTAACGACAAATAGGATCCATAAGCTATACACGCCAAAAAACTCAAGAAGTTGCATGAAATTCACGTGACTAAAAAGCATTTCAATATAATACCAAGCACTTAAGAAACCGAGGAAAAGACTTACGATGGTCAGACTACCCAAGACAACCCATTTACTTAAGTAGTACTGGCCAAACGAAATCGGACGAACATAGACGAGTGTTGCTGTACCATTTTTTCGCTCCCCCGAAATACTGCCCATCAATGCAAGGACGATGACAAGAATCCCTATGGTTTGATATTGTCCAAGTAAGGATATAAAAATCTCTTCTCCAGTAAATTCAGGCCATATAAACTCCATGCCTTCCGGGAGATTCCCGACGCTTTTCATAATTTCAGGTAAATAGTAATTTGTTAAAGGTTCCATTACACCAAAGATGATAAAAAACAATGGAATCCATAAGATTTTAAAGTTGCGGCAGTTCTCACGCCACTCTTTTTGAAGAAACACTTGAAATTTCCCCATTAGACCATCGCTACTTTCATAAAAATTTCCTCTAAGCTTGCTGTTTGTTGTTCAACTTTACGAATTTGAAAGTTGCCTTCATGTAAAACAGATAAAACCGTGGACATATTTATAGAATCCTTTTCTGCATCAATTGAAAGCTTAAGACCTTTAATCCTTGCCTGCCATGACGTTTGTTTGACAAAGCGCTGTAATTCGTTGTCAGTAAGAAACTCTATCACGATGCACGGATCAGCATGACGGTGTCTGACATCTTCTAAATTACCTTGTTCGACAAGTTCTCCTTTTCTTAAAAAAAGAAGTTTATCCGTCATCTCTTCCGCGTCATTCAAAATATGCGTTGAGTATAAGATCGTCACTTCTTGTTGCAATTCTTTTAATAAATTCATAATCTCCCTTCTTCCAACGGGATCTAGGGCAGAAACGGGTTCGTCTAACAGCAACAACTTAGGTTTATGCACTATCGCTTGCGCTAACCCAAGACGTTGCTTCATTCCGCCTGAAAATGTCATCGTTTTCTTAGTCAACGCATCTCCAAGCCCAACAAATTCAAGCGTTTTTTGTGCTTCGCGCCTTGCTTTTTTGGCGGAAATCCCACTTAATCTCGCGGCCATTTCAGTGAATTCAAGCGCTGTCATCCAAGGGAAAAACTTTGGATATTGGGGTAAAAAACCGATTAGTTCTCTGATATCTTGACGCTCCTCCTGATGAAACGTAATCTGTCCGCTTGTTGGTGTAACCAATCCTGCAAGCATCGATAATGTCGTCGTTTTCCCTGCTCCATTTGGTCCGATAAGCGCCGTTGACGTATGTTCCGTTAAATCAAAGGATATAGCGTTTGTGGCTTTTTCATCTCCGAAAGCCTTTGTTAATTGTTCAACTTGAAGTAGCATTGTTATCCATTCCTCCTTCCAAAAACGAAATAAAGAATTGGGCCGATTAAGTTGATAAAAATAATGATAAGCACCCACATTCCAACGGGTCCGTTCGTTCTTTTATGACGGCTAATATCAATGAGTGCAATAACTACTAGAATGAATTGAAGTGCAATAAGTGGCCAGATTAAATTCCACGGAATACTAGCAAGTTCAGTCATGGTTGACACATCCTTTCGATCATGATTTGAAATTAAGTTTATTATAACATTTCTGATATACTATGTATATAACAGAATCATTGTGAACATGACGAATAAGTAATTTCTTTATTTGATTGTCATATTATTTAAACCCATTCGCTTCGATACGATAATTCTGCTATCCATGGTATAATGGCCTGATGAACAAGGAGGCTTCAATTTATGAACCAATGGATTTATCCGTTAATGATTATTTTTGCGGCAAGTTGTTACGGTATTTTATCAACAATTATAAAACTTGCCATTCGAGATGGATTTACTGCTTCTGAAGCGGTCACAGCACAGTACTTTACTGGCTTTATTCTATCACTTATCATTTTTACTATTGTTCGTCGCAAATCGCCTAAATTTGGCGGTGGCGCCACACTTATATTAGCAGGACTTTTCACGGCTACTACAGGAACGGTTTATGGACAAGCCGTCACATATATGCCTGCATCTATTGCAGTTGTCATGCTCTTCCAATTCACTTGGATTGGCATGTTGTTTGACTGTATTGCGAGAAAACGATTACCGAAGCGCATTGAAGTAATTTCGCTTGTTTTATTGTTTGCCGGGACGATTTTTGCTGCTGGCGTTATTGGCGCGGATATTAGCGGAATTCCATGGCAAGGTTGGGCATGGGGATTGGCTTCAGCAGTCAGTTTTGCTTCTTTTGTAATGGTGAACTCCAAACAAGTTGAAGGAATGGACACGGAAACACGTCTGTTGTTTACGTCACTTTTTGCTGTCATTGCCATTACGTTCTTTCAATCTCCAGAAATTGTTTGGAATGGAACGTTATTTGGTGAAAACTTATGGATTTATGGTCTTATCCTTGGTTTATTTGGCATTGTGATTCCAATTTATTTATTTTCAATTGCAGTTCCAAAAGTCGGTGCAGCAACTTCATCCATTTTAAGTGCGATGGAATTACCTGTAGCGGTCACTGTTTCAGTCATTTTATTACGTGAAAACCTAACGTTTTTACAAGTTATTGGCATTCTCGTCATACTTTTCGGGATGACTTTGCCAACCGTGGAACAAAGGCGCAATGCTAGAAAAGAAAAGTTCATGGATGTTCATGAATAAAACCACTTTCTCATTGTTGAAGATGCCCTTTAAACGACAACTTCTATATGAGAAAGTGGTTTTTTATTGATCTTGTTCGGTTTTAACAAATTCCATAAAACGTTCCATCACTTCGTCAATAAACTGCAAAGTAACTTCGTGTGTAAGTTCCCCGTTTTCAAACTTTTGTCCAGCACCACCAATGAGCATTTCATTACCGGCAGCGGGCATCATTACTGCACCAACACTCGTTAATATTTGTCTTGCGTGCAATTGTGCTCTAATTGTTCCCAAGCCTCCTTGCGAGACGCCCATTAAAAGAACCGGTTTTTTCGCAATCGGTTTATCTACTCGTGATAGCCAATCCAATGCATTTTTTAACACACCTGATATTGACCAATTAAACTCAGGCGTGCTAATAAAGACAGCATCGGCGCCTTCAATCATTTTCTTAAATTGCTCAACTTCCTTTGGCGGATACATTTCTTCGTCTTCATTGTAAAAAGGAAGCTTTCCAATCGGTGCAATTTCAAGATTAAACATCGTATGATACCGCTTTTCAATCGTTTCAATTAATTGTCGATTGTAAGAATCCTCCCGCAAACTCCCAATAAGGGCTACAACTTTCATATTCCATTCTCCTCTACACATATTGAAGCATCATTCTTCAGTATGAACAATAATTCTTCAAATTAGAAAACATTTATTCCAATGAACACTTTTCGCGCATTTTACGGGGATATATAGTAAAACAACTTCATTAGAGGCCGAGTCATTTAAAGTTTATTCTCGCATTAACATGGAGACTTTTAATTTCCTTCAAAATATTAGGAATGACATCCTTATCCTCAATTATGATAAGATAAACCAAACTTAATTAACTAGGAGTCGATTTTATGCTAAAAAATCGTTTATATTATGCCGATCCCGAATGTCAATCATTTACAACGCAAGTGGTGAAAACGGAAATAGATGATAAAGAAGAATTTTATGTTGTGTTGGGTCAAACCGCCTTTTATCCGACTGGCGGCGGTCAGCCCCATGATACCGGTACAATTAATGGAGTGCCCGTAATTGATGTCATTGAAATTGACGGTGAAATTCGTCATTATTTGTCGGGGGAGATTGATGCCACAGGTGAAGTTGATTGCATGATCGATTGGGAACGTCGCTTTGACCATATGCAACAACATGCGGGGCAACATATTTTATCCGCTGCATTTGTTGAGTTATTTGGATTCTCTACGGTCAGCTTTCATTTGGGGACAAGTCTAGTATCCATTGATATCGAGGCCGAAAATGTTACAGACGAACAACTTAAAGCAGCAGAAGAGCTGGCAAATAAAGTAATTCTTGAAAACCGTCCAATCGAAGTAAAATGGGTAACGGATGACGAACTCCATCAATATCCACTGCGAAAGCAAATTCAAGCAACAGGAGAGATACGCCTTGTGATTATTCCGGAGTTTGACTATAACGGATGCGGCGGAACTCATCCTGAATATACGGGACAAGTTAGTTCACTAAAAATATTATCTGCTGAGAAACATAGAGGAAATACAAGGGTTCATTTCGTTTGCGGTAAGCGTGTACTCAACTTGTTACATGATAAAGTAAATGTAGTTACAGAAGCATCCAGATTATTAAGTGCTCCTGAAGACAGAATTGGACAGGCAATCGAAAAATTATTAGAGACAAACCACTCACTCGAAAAATCATTGAAGGAAGCACAAGAAGCATTATTAACATTTGAGGCCAAGGAATTATTGAGTCAACAGCGTAACGGCTTAGTTACCGCTATATTTCAAGACCGTTCCATTCAGCAATTACAAAAACTAGCTCGACTCATTGTAGCGGAATCAGACGAAACAATTGTACTTCTCGTTGCTCGTAATGAAGAAAAACTTCAGTTTGTAGCGGCTAGAGGCAGTGTAGTCGCTGCAAGTATGAAAGATGTTTCGGCTGCTGTGTTGCCGCTCATAAATGGTAAAGGCGGAGGGAATGACGCATTCGTTCAAGGCGGTGGTGATTATAAACTGACAGAAGAAGAATTCATAAAAATGATGGAAAGCAGTTTAACTTCCTCGATTAATTAATAATCATTCTTCGCAATAAAAAATAAGGCGGTTCTCTATGTTGTAAAATAGAATCGGCCTTATTTTTTGTTAGATTAATGGTAAAATCATGCCTACAAGCGCACCAGTTACGACCACAATCCAAGGTGGAAGCTTCCAATAAGCAAGCATGCAAAATAGAATCGCTGCTAGTGCAAAATCAATAGGCGCTAAAATAGAACTTGTCCAAATTGGTGTATAAAAAGCGGAAATTAAGATACCTACAACAGCTGCATTGACTCCCATAATTGCCCCTTTAATCTTTGGGGTGTTTCGTAAACTGTCCCAAAATGGCAACGCACCGAGAATCAGAAGGAATGCAGGTAAAAACACCGCAATTGTTGCGATTAAACCACCTTGCCAGCCTTTCATCACAGCTCCTAAATAAGCAGCAAATGTAAATAAAGGTCCTGGTACTGCTTGTGTTGCACCATACCCCGCTAAAAATGCCTCTTCCGTTATCCATCCAGTTGGCACAAATTCTTGTTCCAATAACGGTAACACGACGTGTCCCCCACCGAAAACTAATGACCCGGAACGATAAAAACTATCGAACATGGCAATCCAATAAGAGCCGGTTATTTCCTTAATGATAGGTAATAGAAATAACAAAGCGAAAAACAACGACAGGCAAATTACTGAAACTCGTTTAGTAATTGGAAATTGAGAATTTGCCTCTGCACTTTTCTCATGTTTTTTAAATAATAAAAAGCCCAAAAATGCCGCAACCAAAATGACCCCTACTTGCGTAAAAGCCGTCTGCCAAATGAGCGTACCAACTAACGCAAATAAAGCAATCGCCTTCCTTTTTAAATCTGGCGTCAAGTTTTTAGCCATACCTAAAATAGCTTGCGCAACTACAGCAACTGCAACGATTTTTAATCCATGTATCCAACCGGCATCTCCAACATCAAAACTACTTAGCAACAAAGCAAAAATGATAAGTGCAATCACTGAAGGCAATGTGAATCCTATAAAAGAAATAATTCCACCTAGTACCCCTGCTCGCATTACGCCGATTCCAATACCTACCTGGCTACTCGCTGGACCGGGTAAAAATTGAGCTAACGCTACTAAATCCGCATAACTTTTCTCATCCATCCATTTTCTTCTTCGAACATATTCTTCATGGAAATAGCCTAAATGTGCTGTCGGCCCGCCAAATGACGTCAAACCCAGTCTGGTTGATATAATCAAAATTTCTAAGAGATTTTCCAATCGATTATTACTATTATTTTGTCCCATTTGCTCCTCCTTTTTTCTCTTTCCTCTCAAGTTTGTGCATGGTCAAAAGATAACATCTACACAGTTTATCTTCCATTTAAAAATAGAATTTTTACAAACTTTTAACATACTAGCACCTGGTCAATACTCCAAAGTATACAAACTTTTCTCTTGTATGCATAAGCATATGCTTATATACTAATTCTCGGAGGAGATAAAATGAATGATTCATTACCAATTGATGTACAACGAGCCTCACAACTTTTAAAGTTACTCGGCGATCCAACTCGTTTAACAATGATGAAATTGCTTAAATCACATGAATGTTGTGTGTGCGAATTTGTTGAGATATTTCAGATGAGTCAACCTGCAATAAGTCAGCACTTGCGCAGGCTTAGGGACATTGAATTAGTGCAGGAAGAACGCCGGGGACAATGGATTTTTTATTCGATTAATAAAGATCATCCGGATTATCCATTTATCGAAGGTATTCTAAAACATCTTGTCGACCAGGATAAATCTATTACAGAGTTGGAAGCAAAAGGGCTTCGTATTTGTTGTAAATAAGGAGGAATAAAGGAATTGACTTCAGTAATTATCGCATCATCCATCTTCCTTATCACACTGATTTTTGTGATTTGGCAACCGAGAAACCTATCAATTGGCTGGTCTGCTTGTATCGGCGCACTTATTGCGCTGCTCATAGGGGTTGTCAATTTTCAAGATGTGTTAGATGTTACAGGAATTGTTTGGAATGCAACACTTGCTTTTATCGCAATTATTATTATTTCACTCATTTTAGATGAAATTGGATTTTTTGAGTGGGCTGCCCTCCATATGGCTAGATTAGCCAAAGGCAGCGGTGTTCGCATGTTTGTGTATGTCACCATTTTAGGCGCAGTCGTCGCGGCCCTTTTCGCAAATGATGGTGCTGCACTTATTTTGACGCCTATCGTATTGGCGATGGTACGAAATTTAAATTTCAATGAAAAAATGGTTTTCCCATTTATCATTGCTAGTGGATTTATTGCAGACACGACCTCTTTACCGTTAGTTGTGAGTAACTTAGTCAATATTGTTTCTGCAGACTTCTTTGGTATTGGCTTTGCTGAATATGCATCACGGATGATTGTACCGAATTTATTTGCATTAGTCGCCAGCATTTTAGTATTGTATTTGTTTTTCCGGAAAAGTATCCCCGAAAATTATCAAGTGTCAGATTTGAAACAACCGAAAGACGCAATAAAAGATTTAAAGATGTTTCGCCTATCTTGGATTGTATTAACAGTATTACTCATTGGCTACTTCAGCAGCGAATTTACGGGACTACCTGTTTCTATCGTAGCTGGCATCGTTGCGATTTTTTACACGATTATGGCTCAAAGAAGTACTGCTGTTCAAACGAAACAGGTCATTAAAGGTGCACCATGGGCGATTGTTTTCTTTTCCATTGGAATGTATGTCGTTGTTTACGGGTTACGCAATGTAGGACTCACAAGCCTACTCGCGGATGTCATACAATTGGCTTCCGACCAAGGATTATTTGTCGGAACAGTTTCAATGGGCTTTATTGCCGCGATCTTGTCATCTGTCATGAATAACATGCCTACCGTTATGATTAACGCATTGGCAATATCCGAAACGACTACAACAGGACCCATCCGAGAAGCGTTAATATATGCAAATGTGATCGGCTCCGATTTAGGACCGAAAATCACACCGATTGGTTCTCTAGCTACGTTATTATGGTTGCACGTTCTTTCGCAAAAAGGTGTGAAAATTAAGTGGGGGACGTATTTTAAAATTGGCGTAGTTTTAACTATCCCTACTCTCTTAATTACACTCATCGGGCTTTATTTATGGTTATTAATTATCTAATAGAGGAGATTTTATCATGACTAAAAAGACACTTTATTTTTTATGTACAGGGAATTCTTGCCGTAGCCAAATGGCTGAAGGGTGGGGGAAAAAGTATCTAAGTGATCACTGGGAAGTATTCAGCGCTGGCATTGAAGCGCATGGCGTCAACCCAAAAGCCGTTCAAGCAATGAAGGAAGTAGAAGTAGATATCTCAAGCCAAACTTCAGAACTGATCGATATAAACATTTTAAATCATGCTGATTTAGTTGTTACATTATGCGGTGACGCGAAAGATAGTTGTCCAACGATACCGCCTACCGTTCGCCATGAACACTGGGGATTTGATGACCCTGCAAAAGCTGAAGGAACGGATGAAAATGTTTGGGCAGTTTTCCAACGGGTTCGTGATGAAATTGGAGAAAAGATCAATGCTTTTTCTAAGGAAAACACAATTTAAGTTACTCTAGTAAATCATAAAAAGAGACCAACAAATGCACTTGTTGGTCTCTTTTATTTTTTATATTAGTAAGCGCGCCCGAACCATACTGTATGCTTTGCGTCTTTACCGCAGTTAATACATGTATCTTTCGTCGCCGGCGGGTTGAATGGAATGTTGCGTGTCGTGAACTTTGTTTCTTCTTGAACATGCGATTCACAATCGTCATCGCCACACCATCCTGCTAGCACCCAGCCCGGGATGTCGTCGTTTTTCTCTGAATCTGCAATATGTTGTTCTAATTGCTCGAGTGTGTCGACGTGTGTATGAGAATGCTTTTCACGGAATGCTTTCGCTTTTTCAAATAGACGCGTTTGCATCGTTGTTAATTCTTCTTCAATGCGTGCCACTAATTCATCTAAATTAACTTCAACTTTTTCATCTTCATCACGTGCTTTTAATAATGCCTGGTCTTTTGCCAAGTCACGTGGTCCTAATTCAACGCGTACTGGAACACCTTTTAATTCCCACTCGTTAAATTTGAAGCCTGGCGATTGGTCGGAGTCATCAAGACGAACGCGGATGCCTTTTGCTTTTAACTCTGCAAAAACAGCATCTAGCTTCTCGATAATTTCAGGATTTTTCTTCCATGGTCCAACTGGAATTAACACAACTTGTGTCGGCGCAATACGTGGCGGTAACACAAGTCCTTGTTCATCACCATGAACCATAATGACAGAACCGATAAGACGTGTAGACGTTCCCCATGAAGTCGTATGAACATATTCATGTTTATTTTCGCGCGTTAAATATTTAATATCAAATGCTTCCGCGAATTTTGTACCTAAATAGTGAGAAGTTCCCGCTTGAACCGCTTTTCCATCTTGCATCATCGCTTCGATTGAATACGTATCAACCGCACCCGCGAAACGTTCGGACGGTGTTTTTTCACCATCATAAACTGGAATTGCAAGCAATTCTTCAACAACTTCTTTATAAATGCCTAGCATTTGCATCGTTTCTTCACGCGCTTCTTTCTCATCTACATGCGCAGTATGTCCTTCTTGCCATAAAAACTCAGAAGTACGAATAAACGGCAACGTTCTCTTTTCCCAACGGAAAACGTTCGCCCATTGGTTAATTAACACAGGAAGATCACGGTAACTATTGATCCAATCAGAATATAGGTGACCAATCATCGTTTCTGAAGTCGGACGAAGTGCTAAACGCTCTTCTAATTTCTCACCTGCTGCCTCAGTAACCCATGGCAATTCCGGTGAAAAACCTTCAATATGGTCTTTTTCTTTCTCGAAAAAGCTCTCCGGAATAAGCATTGGGAAATAAGCATTTCGGTGTCCTGTTTCTTTAAAACGCTTGTCCATTTCTGCTTGAATATGCTCCCAAATTTCATAGCCGTCTGGTTTGAACGCGATACAACCACGGACTGGTGTATAATCCATTAAATCAGCTTTTTGAATGGTATTGATATACCAACTTGTAAATTCGTTTTCTCTCTTGCTCGTCATTATTTTTCCTCCTTAAGTATTGTTTGACGAAAATAAAAAAACACAAAGCTGTCCTCTAATAAGGACGTCTTTGCGCGATTGACGTGGTACCACCTTCATTTAGCTTACTTCACGTAAGCCCTCTTGAAACGTTTGATAACGAAAACGACTCGGTTATGTTTACATAACATCTCAGCGGTAGGTTTCAATAAAAAGCGGTGCGATAACTCTCAGCAGTTGTTATCGTTTCTGTAGCACATTTCTATTTACTTGGCCACGTCATAGATTTTATATCTATAATAGCATAGCAAATATTTAGAACTTAGACAAATAAATGGGCACTGATGATGGCTATCCCTTATGATTGGATGATTAAAGAAAGTAAAAACACCTTAAACGAAAAGCTTGTATATTTAGGATTACAATAAAAAAATGTGTCGTTTTTTGTCAAAAACTTTTGTATACATTTCCACAAAACTCCTCTTTCTTTTTATCTTGTTTCCCATTATAATTGCATTATAATCATCTAAATAGAGTCTTATATATCCTTAATCCCATATAATACAATTGATTGTAAATCTCTTTAAATCATTTATTTACAATCAATTTGACGTGGGGAAAACTATAAAAAACATTTCTTAAAAGGGGTCCTGTGATGGAAAATATTGTGTTAGTAAACGACATTGTTACGTTAAGAACGATGGAGCTTACAGATATCGATGCGATTTACGAAGCCGGTAATTTTAGTGAGATTTGGACACATTTGGCGATAACGATACAAAGCCGCGAGGATGCAGCAAACTTTGTCGAACAATCACTACTAAATAAAGCATTAGGGAAAGAGCATCCTTTTGTTATCATTGATAATAAAACAAATCGTATTATTGGCGGAACAAAATTAATGGACCTAGATTATACGCATATGCGGATTAGTCTTGGTTTCTCATGGCTTTCACCAGCCTACTGGAGAAGCCCTATTAACTCGAATTGTAAGTATTTACTAATGCAATATTGCTTTGAAGTACTTCAACTAAATCGTGTACAAATACAAGCTGATGAACGAAACATCCGATCAAGAAATGCGATTTTACGTATCGGAGCTACACAGGAAGGCATCTTCCGTGACCATATGATTCGAAAAGATGGTACACCGAGAAACACTGTGATTTTCAGTGTAATTCGCCCAGAATGGCCAATGGTTAAAATGCACATGGAACAGTTAATGAATCGACATATTGAACAACCGGTGACTTCGGTTATATAGTTATTAAATAGAAAAGGCATTTCCTCATCCGAGCGGAAGAGAGAAATGCCTTTTCTATTTATAGTTTTACTTTTTGTAAGCGAAGTGCGTTCAATACGACAGACACTGAACTGAAAGCCATCGCTGCACCCGCTACCCAAGGTGCTAATAAACCAATTGCAGCGATTGGAATTCCAACGGTGTTATAGAAAAAAGCAAAAAACAAGTTTTGCTTAATATTTCGCATCGTTTTTCTACTCATCATAATCGCGTCTGCTACACTATTTAAGTCTCCGCGCATCAATGTAATATCAGCCGCTTCAATCGCAATATCTGTACCTGTTCCCACAGCCATGCCAATATCGGCCGTTGCAAGAGCGGGCGCATCGTTAATGCCGTCTCCAACCATGGCGACATTTTTACCAGCATCTTGCAGCTTTTGAATTTCATCACTTTTTTGCTCTGGCAATACTTCAGCAATGACATGAGAAATGCCTACTTCTTTTGCAATCGCATCAGCTGTTCTTGTATTGTCACCCGTTAACATAATGACATCTAATCCAAGTTTTTGCATACGTGCAATGGCTTCCTTAGATGTTTCTTTAACCGTATCAGCAACCGCAATAACGCCTGCAATTTTAGTATCAATTGCAATGAGCATTGCTGTTTTTCCTCCATTTTCAAGTTGTTCCATCTTAGTTTCATAATCGAGCAAATTAATTTGATGTTTTCCCATTAGCTTTCTTGTTCCAACGAGAACTTCTTGGTGATTAACAACTGCTTGAATTCCATAACCTGGTAATGCTTCGAAACTTGCCGTTTCACCTAAACGAACCCCTTTTTCTTGAACGCCTTTTACAATCGCTTGTGCAAGCGGGTGTTCAGATTGGTTTTCCGCTGTCGCAACGAGTTGTAAAACTTCATCTTCAACAAAACCTTCAGCAATCATAACGTCCGTTAAAGCAGGTTCACCTTTCGTCACTGTGCCCGTTTTATCTAAAACGACCGTATCAATTGCTTGCGTATGCTCTAAATGTTCGCCGCCTTTAAATAGGACGCCGATTTCCGCTGCTCTTCCTGATCCAGCCATGATTGATGTCGGTGTTGCTAAACCGAGCGCACACGGACAGGCAATGACTAAAATTGAAATCGTGGGTATTAATGCTGCCCGGAAATCACCCGGTGATACCGCAAAATACCAAATTAGAAAAGTGACAATTGCAATTCCGACAACAACTGGTACAAAAACACCGGATATTCTATCAGCCAACCGTTGAATGTCTGCTTTCGATCCTTGCGCTTCTTCAACTACCTTTACAATTTGTGCAAGCGCAGTGTCTTTTCCAACATTCGTTGCTTTAATTTGAAGTGAACCGTTTCTATTAATTGTCGCCCCAATGACCGTATCCCCTACCGTTTTATCAATCGGAATACTTTCTCCAGTTAACATCGATTCGTCAATTGCCGAACGACCATCTATAATTTCACCATCTACAGGAATTTTTTCTCCCGGCCTTACGAGAATTGTGTCTCCTGAAACGACTTCTTCAATTGGGATTTCCTGCTCCGCACCGTCTCGTACAACGCGAGCTGTTTTTGCTTGTAACCCAAGTAATTTTTGAATCGCTTGACTCGTTTTTCCTTTGGCGCGTACTTCAAAAAGTTTACCAAGGACAATTAATGTAATTATGACAGCCGCTGCTTCAAAATAAAGCTCAGGTTCGCCGACTTTTCCACCATTCACCCATTCAATCGATAAATATAAACTATAGAAGTATGCGGCGCTTGTTCCGAGCGCAACGAGCACATCCATATTGGCACTTTTATTTCTTAATGCATTAAAGGCGCCTTTATAAAACTGCGCGCCGACAATAAATTGTACTGGTGTTGCAAGCGCAAGTTGCAGCCACGGATTCATTAAGATTTCAGGCATGTAAATAAAGGATAAGAAATTAAAGTGAGCGACCATTGTCCATAGCAACGGAAATGTTAAAATCGCTGATAAAATAAATTTACGTTGTTGTTGTTTAATTTCTGCTTCTTTATGATCAATTTTATCCTCAGCATTTTCTTCCTGTAACAATTCAAAGCCCATTTTTTTAATGGCTGCCATCATATCTTGCGGAGCAACTTGATGACTATCATAATCGACGGATAGTTTTTCCAGCGCAAAATTAACTGTTGCGTTAGAAACACCTTCCATTCGGTTCATTCGCTTTTCAATTCTTGATGCACAGGCAGCACAAGTCATCCCTGAAACATCAAAGTTTATATGATCTTGAACAACATGAAATCCAAGTTTTTCTATTCTCTCTTCAAAGTCATTGACATTCACCCGTTCGGGGTCAAAAATTATCGTCGAACTTTCAAGTGCAAAATTGACATTTGCCTGCTCTACACCTTCCATTTTAGAAAGTGTTCGTTCAATACGGTTTGCACAAGCAGTACAAGTCATACCTTGAATTTGCAATGTTTTTTCCGTTGTTGCCATGTCCCTTCCTCCTATACGTGGTGGGGGTATATGTTTTTGAAAAAATAAAGACCATACCATTATGGTACAATCTTATTCATTCCATCTATACCCCCTTGGCGTAGTGTAAATGGAATTATGTCTTTTAAATTAAGAATTTACGTCAAAGCCTTGGTCTTCAATCGTTTCTTTAATATTGGCAAGCGTTGTTTTTTCATTATCAAACTGGACTGTCACATTTTTTTGGTCAAGATTGACGTTTACAAGCGACACACCATTTAATTCACCAACGCTTGATTCAATAGCATTTACACAATGATTACATGACATACCTTCAACTTTTAAAACTTCTTTCATTCGGAACGCCTCCTGTTTCTTTTGCCATTACTATACCATACCCCATCTAGGTATTAAAATAGTTTGCTTATTATTTCGTCATCGTTTTCATGACACTCATCAGCTCTTTGATTGCTTCTTCGCCGTTTTCATCTTTAATCGCTTTAATCACGCAATGATTCGTATGGTCTTCTAGTAGCGCTAAAGAAACTTTATTCATTGCTGATTGAATCGCACTAATTTGATGCAAAACGTCTACGCAATACCGGTCGTTTTCGATCATTTGATGAACGCCGCGAACCTGGCCTTCAATGCGTTTTAAACGATTTAAAAGTTGTTGTTTATTTGGTTGGACTGTCGATTTCGACATTTCCCTCACTCCCGTCTTATACCCTATACCCCTATTATATATTATTATTTGAAGATTAGTCAATCAAATGAATGATAAAAAAAGCGTCTTGCACCCTAAGCTAGACGCCATTTTGGCGAACACAAAAAAGCCAATTCTTTTGGAATCGGCTTTTTGAGAAATAACCCTTCATCAATTAGCTATTTTCCTTTATTGTTTTCGCTTGGTGAGTCGTTCTTTTTTTGAGAATCCGAATTTTTTTCCTTCTGTTTAGAAGAAGGATTTTCATTAACCTTCCCACGGTTTTTATTCGATGCGTTTGAATCCCGCTGAGATTCTTTAACAGGGGCAGGTTTAGGTTTCAGCTCTCGATTTTCAAGCTGTTCTTCCCGCTTCTGCTCTCCTCGATTTTCTCCCTGATCCAACTTTTCGTTGTTTTTCTGGGCAGGAGGAGCAGATGGACCGGAGTCTTTATTAAATTGTCCCTCATTCTCTTTTTCATTCGCAGGCACTGTCGGAACCACTTTCTGGGAATCATTTATAGTTGAAGGCAGATTTTTTCCCTTCGCCGGTACTTCTTCATTCATCTTCTTAAGTTCATGGATAGAGATTTTCTGTTCATTCGCGGTTTTTCTCTCTTTTTCCGTGCTTTTAGAAATACGCCAATCAAACTCTTCATATTCGCCCCGTACATTGTGTACAGCATCTCCGACTATCTCTTGAACCTTACCCGCATTTTTTGAATCTGAAAATACAGTTGTTATCATTACTTGTTTGTTGCTGTCTCTGGTTATCGTATCCTTTATTATAGAATCTAAAACAGCTTCAAGTTTCTGACCTTTCCACTTCGTTAAGTAATAGTTAGATTCGGTTGTTTCCTTCAAATCCCGCACAGCAATTACTTTTCCATTCCGATTGACCTCCAGCTCCACGGCTGTATCAGTTTCAAGTTGGACATATGCCATCACTTGATTATTTTTGGTAAACAAAGTTGCACTAATAAATAAAAGAAGCATAGCTGCAGCAATAGCCGGTCCAATAAATCGGAATTTCGCTTTTTCTCTAAAAGGAACAAGTTGGAAGTTAGTTTCATCACCGATATCCGGTGTTTTACCAATTGGAATCCCTCTTAGGAACTCTCCCTCACTCGTGAGAAATATCATATATTTTTTTTTCTTTTCGCAAACAATGCCTTTATAAGTTCGCATCACATGAATTCCCCTTTTAGATATTCCTTTATATACACGAAATTGCTGTTTATCAGTAATGTGACAGCGATGATATATTTCCTTTGTCGTTCAATCGTCTTTCTAGAAACTTCGACAAGTTCTTCTAACTCTTTCATCGGCAATCTTTTACGTTCCATAAGATATGTATAAAACTCGGGTGTTGTCGCTATAATTTGTGCAATTTGAAAAGCTGTCTTTCTTGAATCGGCATGTTTCGGAGATGATTTCACAAGATCTTGGAAAGACATGTTAAATTTTTTGAGGAGCTGATTGTATTCCATTATTTCCTCGCGCCGTTTCAATGCTTGCTGCTCTTTAGAATAAGACGTTATCGATATTTGATTAAATAGGTAATGCTCTAACTCTTTATCTTCATCGCCATCTTTTACTAAATTTACCGCATCATTTCTTGCTGATTCTTTTCGGATATAATCAATCAATCTTCTTTTTATAATCAAATGAGAAAAAGTTGTTAATGATGAATTCTCTTTTAAGTTATAATTTAATATTGCCTCATAAAAACCACTCATCGCTACACTAAACTCATCGTCATGCTCATCAATGAATCTTTTGCAAACGAATGAAGCCGTTTTTTTCATGAACGGAGTGTACGCGATGAGAAGGTCGTTCATTACCTTCTCATCGCCATTCTTTGCCTTTAATACTAGCTCATCTACTGCCGTATTAGACTTTATATTGAAAAACCCTTGTACAATAGATAAAAGCATGAGTACCCCTCCGTTTCCATTTAATCCGAATGCAATTGATTTTAATAGATGCACCGGAAAATGAAAAGCAGTTGATTAGTTATTATTGTCCTTTTTGTCTTGCTTTTGTTGTTTTCTTTCTTCTTTTAATGCTTCACGCTCTGCTTTTTGAGCCTTTTTTAATTCCTGTCTTATTTCTCTATGCTGTGCATTTAGCTGAGCTTGCGGTGCTCTATTAGCTTGTGCGGCAGGTTGTTTTGTAACTTCCTCTTTTTCTTCAACTTGTTCAGGAGTTTCTGTATCAACCGGTTCCTTCACTTCAGGCTGTTCTGGCTCTTCAGGGGTTCCATTAGCTACCTGCTTGCTTTCCCACTTTTCAATTGAACGCTCCATGTTTTTTTGAATTGCTGCTTTCGCTGTTGGATTTGATACTTGATTGTAAGCTTTTTCAAGTGCAGCTAGATTGCCAGCTGTATAACCTTCAGGAATTTCCGGTAAGTTGTTTTCTTCTGTATCCACATCCTGTTGAGTGCCTTCTTCATTCTCATTTGCCTCTTCAGAACTTTGCTCATCAGAATCAGTATTCTCTTCGTCTACTACCACGTCATCGTTTTCCACTACCGTATCCTCTGCCACTTCCGTTGACTCATCCGCTGGTGTCACTTCTTCTTCTAGTAATTGACTAAGACTAATCGGCTCTTTTTCGTCCGCCCATGCATAACTAGTCCCAGTTATTGTAAGTCCCGCAATTAGTAATGCTGCTCCAGTTTGCTTCCATTTCTTATACATAATCCATTCACCTCATTATTTTTTTACCCTAATTAATTTGGGTATACCAGTTATTCGAACAGTTATTGCTTTTTGTGGGGGTCGATAAAAACTTTTTTAACTCTACAAAAATCTGAAGCACCTCTACTTCATTTTCCTCTACTTTTTCCTCATGCAAAATGCTTTCGCCTGCATTTATCATCATTAATTGGTATGGCAGGAATTTTAAAATTGAATCAGCAAAACCTCTGTTTTGTCAGCACTTCTTAGACAACGCAGAGATTTTCTTTTAATTTCATTAATTGATTCACAATCGATTCATTAATTTCCCCAAAACTGCTGTTGATTTTCTTCAAATTCCATATTCTTTCGAATTAATACAGCTAAACACTTTGTAAAATACAAATAAGGAGCTTATCGCACTTTACGACAAGCTCCTTCATTAGACATTTCTCTTCTTCTAATTTTATTCCTTATCCGATTTTTTACTCCACCATGTGGCAAGCAACGAGCCTGAAATATTATGCCAAACGCTGAAGATTGCACTTGGTACTGCTGCGAGCGGTGAAAAGTGAGCTGTTGCCAATGCTGCCCCAAGTCCAGAGTTCTGCATCCCAACTTCTATAGAAATTGCCTTTTGATCAGAATAATCTAACTTCAGTAGTCGAGCGAGCCAATAGCCTACTAAATAACCAAGCATATTATGTAAAATAACAACAAGTAAAATCAAAAGGCCAATTTCAGCAATCTTTTGCTGACTTCCGCTAACAACTGCTGCTACAATCGCAACGATTGCAACCACCGAAACGAGCGGCATTGCTTTTACACTTTTCTCAACTTGCTTTTTGAATAGCATTTTTGCAATAATTCCAAGCGCAATCGGAACAACTACAATTTTAACAACTGACAAAAACATATCGCCTGCGGAAACTGGTAACCATCTGCTTGCCAACAATAAAATCAATGCGGGTGTAACAATCGGTGCTAATAAAGTAGTAACAGATGTAATCGCTACAGATAATGCGACATTTCCTCTCGCCAGGAAAGTCATGACGTTTGAAGATGTTCCACCCGGACAACAACCAACAAGAATCACACCCGCAGCAACCTCCGGAGGCAGCCTAAGTCCAACCGCAAGTAAAAAAGCAATAAGCGGCATAATTGTAAACTGTCCAAGTACACCGATAAACACTTTTTTAGGTTGTTTAAACACTTCCCCAAAATCATCTACTGATAGGGTCATCCCCATTCCAAACATAATAACACCAAGTAATATAGATATGTATTGCCCAATCCATGTAAAGCTCTCGGGCATAAAAAATGCCAGTCCTGCGAATAACAATACCCATATTGCGAAAGTATTGCCTGCAAACTGACTAATTCTTTCCAATGTCTTCATTTCTTTCACTCCTCGATATTTATAGAATACTACTATACATGCTTTTTCAAAATTTGCAATAACTCAAAATACAAAGTTATGACTTCTAGTATTCTGTTCCCAGAAAGCTAAGATAAATTCGATGAAAATAAATGGTTCAAAAAAGAGAAGAATCCGATGAATTCTTCTCTGTCGTTCGATTCGGAATAACACATCGTCATTTGTAATTTCTTTTCGATAATTGGTAGAAAACTTTAAGTGTGGCTCGTTTATCCCTGTTATTTCCATGAATCAGAAAATCCGATAACGATCATTAAAAGTAAAGCGCATGTTGGAAATACGATTAACATTCTAGCAACCACTTCACCTGTCACAAACTCCCCAGAAAATACGAGTACCCAATGGACAACGACAAAAATTATTCCGAAAAGCAGGACACTTAATAAGACAGACTGCGGCTTCAACATCAAACCGCCCACAATAAATGGCAATGCACAAAGTAAAGCGAGAATTAGATAACTAATGTCTGATAAACTACCGGCAAATAATCACGAATATTGAAAGATTCACGGTTGTTCCAAATTAACACGTTTGTTTAAGTGACTGTGTCACCTTAAATGACTGGCACCTAACCAACTGTGCACGCAATCAAAAAATTTTCGTTTCTTTCTGAAGAATAAGTGTTAATATAGAAAACAAATACGATTGGAGGAATACTTCTTAGTTGCCGTTATAGCCCTTTACATAAACGAGGAGGAATACATATGTTTAAAGTTTTAGTGTCAGATCCGATTAGTGATTTTGGATTACAACAGTTAATGGATGCTGATGATGTAGAAGTGATTAAGCAGACAGGATTAAGTGAAGCGGAACTTATTTCGATAATCGGTGAATTTGATGCGCTGCTTGTCCGTTCTCAGACGACAGTAACCGAACGTATTATGGAAGCCGGCGTTAAATTGAAAGTAATCGGTCGTGCGGGAGTCGGCGTTGACAACATTGATTTAGAAGCCGCAACAAACCGAGGAATTATTGTTATTAACGCACCTGATGGGAACACGATTACTACGTGTGAACACACATTTGCGATGATGATGGCATTAGCAAGGCATATTCCACAAGCATACGCGAAAACAGTTAATGGACAGTGGGATCGTAAATCATTTCTTGGTGTGGAATTACGAAACAAGAAACTTGGTGTGTTTGGACTAGGTCGTATTGGAATTGAAGTTTCTAAACGGGCAATCGCATTTGGCATGACGGTTCTCGGTTATGACCCTTTCATGCCGGAAGAACGTGCGAAGCAACTAGGTATTCAACTGACCACCCTAGACGAAATCGTGCGTGCAGCAGATTTTATGACTGTTCATACGCCGCTTACAAATGAAACCCATCATATGATCGGCAAACCACAATTCGAAGTGATGAAACCAGGAATGCGAATTATTAATTGTGCTCGCGGAGGTATCATTGACGAATTGGCCCTCATCGAAGCACTTGATGAAGGAATTGTAGCAGGAGCTGCCTTTGATGTGTTTGAAAATGAGCCGCCAGCGCCAGATCATCCTTTCTTTTCACATCCAAAGATGATTGTCACACCACACTTAGGTGCATCCACTATGGAGGCACAAGAAAATGTAGCGATTGACGTGTCCGAGCAAGTCATGCATATTTTACGCAATGAACCATTCAAAAATGCAGTGAATATGCCTTCTATTCCGCTCGAGTTACTAAATCGACTGCAACCATACTTCAAATTGTGTGAACATCTAGGAAATTCACTTGCGCAGATGACTGACGGTGCAGTACGTGAAATTACAATCGAATGTGCAGGCGAATTGGCTGATTTAGATACCACTCCATTGAGTCCGTATGTGCTTAAAGGTGTTCTAACGCATCATCTCGGTGCAGAACAAGTAAATATCGTGAATGCGCTCCACCTGGCTAAGCAGCGCGACATTCAACTTGTCTTCAAGAAGTCGCTTTTCTCACAAATTTCTTCTAGCAAGATTACGATTCGTTTAAAAACTACAGAAGAAGAACGCTGGGTGACTGGTTCTTCAGTTACTGGCATAGGAGATCGACTGATTAAAATTGGACCTTATCCTGTAGATCTCTCTCCACAGGGTCATTTATTGTTAATTTCGCAGCAAGACGAGCCGGGAATCATTGGCCAGGTTGGAATGGTACTCGGTGCTAACGGGATTAATATCGCTAGTATGCAAGTAGGGCGCCAAGAAGTCGGCGGTTCTGCGGTAATGATTTTAGAGATCGATCATCAAGCATCTAAAACCGTCATTGAGGAATTGAAAGCAATTCCAGATATCAAAAGAGTTCGTGAAGTTAATTTCGACTGAAATAAAAACAGGACATGAGGAGTGGTTTTTTTGAAACAAAGTATTCGAACTGTCTATAATTTTAACGCTGGCCCATCCGCACTACCGTTGCCAGTTTTAGAAAAAGCACAACAAGAGCTAATCAACTTTCGTGGTACTGGCATGTCGATTATGGAACTTAGTCATCGCAGTAAAGCTTATGATGATGTACATAATGATGCGATTGCACGTTTAAGAAAACTATATTCGATTCCTGAAAACTATGAAGTGCTTTTCCTACAAGGCGGGGCAAGTCTTCAGTTTTCCATGATTCCCATGAACTTTTTAAAGCCTTCACAAAAAGCGGGCTATCTAATGACGGGTGTTTGGGCGGAAAAAGCATTTGATGAAGCGAAATTATTCGGGGAACCTTATGAGATTGCTAGTACGAAAGAGCGTAACCATAACTCAATCCCAAATAGTAAAGACCTACAGTATAACGAAAATGACGCTTATGTCCACCTAACATCTAATAACACCATTTACGGGACCCAGTGGAAAGAGTTCCCGAACACAGGAAATGTTCCACTCGTTGCGGATATGTCCAGTGACATTATGTCTAAACCAATTGACGTGAGTAAATTTGGGCTTATTTACGCTGGGGCACAAAAGAACCTTGGACCATCAGGAGTAACAGTGGTCATTATTCGTAAAGATTTGCTCGAGAAAGCAAATCAAGAAATACCAACGATGTTAAAGTATAATACGCACGCAAAAAGCAATTCACTTTATCATACACCGCCAACTTTCGGCATCTATATGCTCGGTGAAGTGCTCCGTTGGATAGAAGATTTAGGTGGATTAGAAGTAGTGGCTAAACAAAACGAAACAAAGGCTAAGTATATTTATGATGTGATTGATGGCAGTAACGGCTTCTATTTAGGGCATGCAGAGCCTGCTAGTCGCTCTTACATGAATATTACGTTCCGACTTGCCGATGAGGAGCTGGAAAAGAAATTCTTAGCGGAAGCACAGGAAGCAGGTTTTGTCGGTTTAAATGGACACCGTTCTGTTGGTGGATGCCGCGCATCCGCTTATAACTCCGTCCCTGTAGAAGCATGTATTGCACTAAGTGAGTTTATGACTCGATTCCAAGAGAACAACAGTTAAACTGCACCACGTTTGTTTTGAATAAAGTAAAAACGGATTAAACATTGGGGAATCTCACATGTTTAATCCGTTTAAATAGGTGCCAGTCACCCAAACATTCATGAAAGTTTAAACATTCACGATTGTTGCGATTAACATATTTGTTTCGGCGACTGGCACCGAATATATTTTTCACCAAGAATGCTGTCCGCTGTATAAGTATCTTGAGGCAATTGCTGCTGAATAAATGCATCTATTTCATTTTGTTCAATGGAGTAATATGCTTCAATTTCACGTGAGAACAATAATTTCTCTCGTTGCAGTAATGTTTCTAAATTAGAAAGCTGTTCCGCGCGTAACGTTTCATTCGGCAATAACTTTTGGAGTGCATTCGTATAGTCTTCTAGTGTACGCGCACCAACGATTCGCACACCTTGTTGTTCTTCATTTACCATGACAATTGTCGGGAAGCCGCGGACGCCTAACTGACGGACGAGTTGAAAATCTTCTTGTAATGAAGTGTTTGCTTCCGGAAGCTTTGACTCCTGTACAATTTCTTCTCCGTTTAGACCGATTTGGTTGACGAGTTTAATTAAAGTTTCATCTTGTGCAATGTTTTGATTAAAAGCGAAAAGTTCCTCTCGTGCACGACGTAAAAATGGATTGGCTAACGCTGGATTCTTTTCTTGAATGACTTTGTATACGCGAGATGGGATAAATGACGATTCGATTGGATTGTCGTACCAAACCGTTCCGTCAATCGGCATACGTGAATGTTCACCAACTTCTCTCCAGTGTCCCGCAACATCTGCAGGACTAGAAATGCCGTTGCTTACGTCTGCAAACCCTTCCCACTTTTCAAGCAATCCTCCCATGACTGTATGCATATTGAAATATTGACTGTACTGATCTACAAACTTACGAAGAACTGGTTCTAATGCCCAACAATGAGAACAGATTGGATCCGTTACATAGTAAAGCTCAATTGTTTTTTTCTGTGCTGATAAATCGATAAACTCCATTGCGTCCGCATTTTCACCAGCCGGACCACAAATTCCCGTTTCCATATCACACATCATATTATTTTTCTGATTCATCGAAACGCCTCTTTTCTTTAAGTTTTTTCCTCAAGCTTGATATGTTGTTGTGCCCATTCATGAACTGGCTGCAAGGCGTTTGCCAATTGCAGACCTTTTTCAGTCAGATGATACGTTATGACGACGGGTGTTCCTGTTGTTACTTCCTTTTCGACCAAGCCAAACTCCATCAGTTCTGTTAATTTCAATGAAAGCGATCGCGGGGTAATATCACTCAAATCACGTCTAATTTCAGAAAAATGCGCTGTAAACTCTGGACAATTTGACAAGTAATGAATAATAAGCCCATTCCAACGTCTTCCTAAAATCTCAAAGCATGATTCTAAGTAAGGACAAACTTCCAAAATACCACCTCCTACAATTAATCTTAGTATATGCTAGTATACTAATTATATCAACTATAAAAATTACCAAACCCAATAAACCTCTTTAATTAAAATAAAACCCCTTTCACTTCATTAATTTCAAGCACTAAAAAGAGAGAGAAAAGAATCCCTTGAATTCTTTTCTCTCTCGTTTATACATCGTAATTTATCTTAATCCTTCAAACAATAGCACTCGTGCAGGTGATGCATCTGTACCTTCTATTTTGAGTGGCGCAGCGACCATGAAATATTCACCTTGCGCTACTTCCTTAAATCGAAGTCCTTCTATAATAATAATCTTATCGCCAAATAACGTTTTGTGTGTCGGATGGCCTTCTTGGTCTCTTTCAATTCCAAGCGTGTCAATCCCTACACCACGAACACCAATTTCAGTAAGATATTCAGCGCCGTCTTTCGTTAAATAAATAAAATTGAAGTTAAAATCTTCTTCAAAAGAGTTCTTCGTTTTTAATAAAACGAAATCACCTTTTTCAATGTTGAACTTCTCTAAATCTGCCTTTGTAATGCCATCTTTCACTTCCGTTAGATCAAATAACTTCGACTGCCCGACAAGACTTTCTAGTGGAACAGACTCAAATGTGTCGCCGTCAACAACCATGTGTAACGGTGCATCGACATGGGTACCTGTATGTACATCTAATTCCATTCGCGTTTCAGTAACATACCCGTTTGTGACAGTATTAAACTTAGGCTGTTTCTCCGGTTTATTTTTATAGACCGTCATTCCCTCATAAATTGTTGCAGTTACATCGTACATTTTCATATTACTCACCTATTCTTCATGTATTTTGAATTCTTCCTATATAAATAGGTTCGCATGGCCATCATAATTTTGTCCACTAAAACAACTTTTCAGGACAACCGTTTATTTCCAAAAGCAAAAGAGCAAGCGCCTTGATTATCGCCAATGATTGACGAAAATATTCAACCATACTTGGAAAACAACGCTATTTCATGAATAACATCGAATTATAAACGCACATACTTACATTTACAGTTGGAAATCAGTATACTTAAGACTTACCTTTATTATTACCCTTACAAATAGGAGAGAAACTAGATGAAAAACGAAGATCTGTTGACCAAATTTATCGAGGTGGATGCCTTACAAGAAGTCAAGAGCAGCAAAGATATACAGGCCCTAACTTTTGTTTTATTTGGAGCAACGGGCGACTTAGCGAAACGTAAATTATTCCCCGCTTTATATAATTTATTTCTAGCTGAAAAATTGCCGAACTCATTTTCGGTCATTGGCTTGGGGAGAAGAGAGTGGTCTCACGAATTTTTCCACTCGAAAATAGAAGAATCACTTCGAACCTATGCAAGAAAAGATGTTCAAGAGGACAGCTTACAAGACTTTTTAAATCACTTTCAATACAGCCCATTAGACGTCACTGATAAGTCTGCCTATAAACGGCTACAAACACATATTGAAGACAGGGAGATTGAACTCAATATACCAGGTAACCGTCTGTTCTATTTAGCTGTGGACCCGAACTTAGTTGAAGTCATCACAGAAAACCTTCATGCAAGCGGTCTCAATCAGACAAGTGGATGGAGAAGACTCGTTGTCGAGAAGCCATTTGGGACTGATTTAAAATCTGCCCAACAATTAAACAAAAAATTAAGCGAAGCGTTTGATGAGATGGAAATTTATAGAATCGACCATTATCTAGGAAAACCTATGGTGCAAAACCTTGCATCACTCGTATTTGCAAACCCTGCATTGGCCTCATTATTAGACCTTAAACAAATCGCCAACGTCCAAATTACGGCAAGTGAAACGGTCGGGGTTGAGACACGTGCCGCCTATTACGACAATGCAGGCGCAATCCGTGATATGGTACAAAACCATCTCCTTCAACTAGTGATGATGACAGCTTTACATTTACCTGAAAATATTACGGCGGAAGAAATCGGTAATAAGAAAATCGAAGTGATTGAATCACTTAAACCAATTGAAAAAGAAGATGCCCATAAACATGTGATTCGTGGTCAATATCGTGCCGGGGAAGTGTTAGATACCCCTGTCATTGGTTATTTGGATGAACCAGGCGTTCCCGAAAACTCAATGAATGACACATATTTCGCCGCACGCTTACATATCGATAATCCGGTGTGGGGGGAAATTCCTTTTTATATACGAACTGGAAAACGATTAGACCAAAAGTCTACACGCATTGTTTTCGAATTTAAGAAACAAAAAAGAGCTTTAATCCCTGCTGAAGAGCTCGTACCTAATCTACTGACACTTGAAATTAATCCAAGTGAAGGGATTTCTTTAAAACTCAATATTAAAGAACCTTCAAGTGAACGGTTTAAACCTACTTGCATTAATTTCAAAACAAATACAGACGATCAATCAGACGCTTATGAATTGCTATTGTTTGATGCAATGCTTGGTAATGCAACATTTTTTGCGCATTGGGATGAAGTTGAATTATCTTGGAAATGGATTCAGCCATTGCTGGAAGCGTTTGAAAACAACCTGTTGCCGCTACATACTTATCCGGCCGGCTCCACTGGTCCTGAAGCAGCAGACGAACTACTTAAATCGAACAATTTTAAGTGGTGGTAACACCAAAATTAATAAAGCCAATTCTTACGCGTTAAACAGCCCCCAAAATCATGAGTGTTTAAACATTCATGATTTTTGGGTGACTGCTAACTAGATAATAAAGATAATATCTTTTCCTTTGTGGCCCCTACACTCGTATATATTAAGTAGTCCTTCCGAGCAGTCTGAATTAATATTCGATCTGTCGTTCCATATGGATATCCAATTCTCATCGCCGTCTTGCTCTCTCCTGCGTAGGTGTGATCATACGTTACATTAATAATCTCCGAAATAGGTATTTCAGTTTTGCTGAATTGCCACTTTATTACAACTTGATCATCACGTTTCTCTACTTTTACTTCAAACATCTAGATCCCCCTATCTTAACCCCAACGAACTTCTAATCCTCTTGGTTTTGGACCCGAATAATTTACTGAATCCGAATAAAATTTTAGACGTTAATTAGAAAGTATGGTTAGGAAAACATTAAAGATATAGCATTAATCCTGATTTTTTTCGAAAGACTTGAATTGACAGGTATCTAAAACACCTAAAGCCGGACACCTGTCATTCAATTACTTCTGTAGAATAGTATCGATATATTTATGAATCGCGTCTATATTATTAGAAACTTTATTTTCTCTTTCCTCATCCCGCTGCAGTTTCTTTTTTGCCTTCTCTAATACCTCCGCTTCTATTTCTTTTGGCACAACAATTACACCATCACGGTCCCCTACAATGATGTCACCGTGATTCACCACAACACCTCCGCAGCTAATTGGTACTTCGGAATATCCTCCATCCGACTTGCTCCCAGCGCTTATCGTTGTGCCTTTACAAAATACAGGGAAATCCAGGTTGATAATATCTTCTATATCCCGAATAACCCCGTTCGTTACAACTCCCTTAATTCCAAGCGTTTTAGCCATTCCTAAAACGAAGTCACCTGCAATCGCCTTTGAAGTATCCTCTTCAGCGTCAATGACAAGCACATCATCTTTACTTGCTTCTTTTATCGCCCTTAATAGCTCTTTGTTCTGTCCTTTTGGGATTTTTACAGTGTACGCCCTCCCGGCAACCTTATAATTTGCCAATGGCTTGATTGAAATATCCATTGCATTTTCACCTTTTAATGCATCTGAGATACATGTCGTAGGAAGCTTTGAATATTCTTCAATATAATTAATCGTCATCGTTCTACCCCTTTTCTTTCACTTATGTAATCATCACTCCACAATACAGATTCCCCAATCCTCTTCAAACTACGAATCAGTTTCTAAACGGCTCTCCCACTCCACCACCTAGTAATCTGACTTTAAAGAATAGTTTAAACCCTATTCATATAAGTGTCTACCCTAGCAACAATACCGCTTAGTTGCCATCCCTTTTCAACACAACTACAGTTTTATTAAAAGACCCTTCTAAAATGAAATAGAAAAAGCCTGTGCACAACATAACCACATATGTTGTGCACAGACTTTTATTGTTTTATATCTAATATCCAAAACTTTGGGTTACTCTTCTAATTTACTTTTACTTCTAATCTGCGTTAAGCTTTCTCTATTCTTTTTCTGCTTCAGAATTTTTTCTTCTCGTCGACTAATATGGATCAGCGGAGAGTCATAATCTTTTGACGCTAAAATATCTTCATTCGAAGCTTTCATAAATGACCAAGCGAGTAAGAACATAATGAAAATAACCGGGAAACCAGCGACAATACTTGCTGTTTGAAGCGTCTCAAGTCCACCGAGAAACATTAATACGAGTGGAAGTAATGTTAATGTAAACGCCCAGAATAGTCGGTTCCATCTTAAAGGTTCTGAATCCACTCTCTTCTGTACGACCGCTGCTAAAATAAATGACGCTGAGTCAAATGTCGTCGAAAGGAAGATAATCGCTAACACCGTAAAGATCGGTACAATCACTTTTGAGAGTGGGAGCTGATGGAAGATCTCGATGATTGTCGCAGGCGCACCTGCTTCATTCATGAATCCGATTACATCAAAAGCTCCAGTCAATTGCAGATACAGTCCGAAGTTACCAAGTATACCAAAGAACAGCATACAACCAACAGTTCCATAAATCATCGTACCAAGAATCATTTCTTGAATCGTTCTACCACGGGATATACGTGCAACGAATAAACCGACAAATGGCGCATATACTACCCACCATGCCCAGTAGAAAATTGTCCATTTTTGCGGGAAACTAGTTTTCTCAAAACCATCTAAATTCCCAAATGGTTCAAGCCATGTTGCCATTTTGAAGAAATTGTCCAAAATGATCCCAATACTTGTAAACGTTGTATTACTAATGAATAACGTTGGTCCCATGATAAAAACAAAAGCTAGAAGAAAAATTGCTAGCCAAAGGTTAATATCGCTAAGCATTTTTATTCCTTTTTTGAGACCAAAATAAGCACTGGTCGCAAAGATAGCTGTACAAAGCATCATAATGACGACTTGCATACCGAGAGTAGCTGGAATTCCCGTAATATCTTCAACACCCGCCGCAATCATCGGCGTACCGAGTGCAAGGGTTGTCCCCGCTCCCCCCATTAAACCGAACATAAAAAGTACGTCAATAATAACCCCAATCGGCGTATCCACAAGCTTTCCAAGTACCGGCCTTACTGCTTCACTAATTTTCAAGACTGGCTTTTTCCGTACGTAGTAAAAGTAAGCAATGGGAAGCGCAGGCAAGGTGTAAATTGCCCAAGCCATAGGTCCCCAATGGAAAATTCCGTAAGCAGTGGACCAAGAAATTGCTTCTGGGGATTCTGGCGTTAGGCCAAATGGAGGCCCTTGATAATAATAAGCCCACTCGATCATTCCCCAATAAAGGATACTTGAACCGATTCCTGCGGAGAACATCATGGCTGCCCAGGAAAATGTGTTAAACTCTTTTTTTTCTCCCTTATAACCGAGTTTTACTTTTCCGTTTTTACTAAATGCAACATACATTAAAAATACAAATGCCGCCAATCCAACAAATAAATAAACAACCCCGAATGTTTCCGTCATAAATTCATTTGCCATATTTACAACGACTGCACCAGCTTCAGGAAACAATATAAGCGGTATAGATACAGCGAGAATTAAAAATAATGCCCCTATAAAAGTAGGCCAATCTATTATTTTCATCGTAACGAATCCTTTCAATATGGTTTCTTAATTTAATACAGAATGCACAATCATGTAACTAACGTTTTTTACTTCTTAATTTATTCATCGCTATTGGGAATAAATCATAAGGAAAAAATCGCACCAAAAAGACTTTAAGCATAACTTTAGTGTATCTAACTAAGCAAAGTCTTTCCACTTTTTCCTTAAAAATGACTGGCACGTAAAAATACACATGGACATTATCGGCATTAATCCAGTTTGAAACGGCAGGAGAACGAACAAGTATGTTCATTCCAGAAATAAATCTTTGGATTGAAATCATCGTTCAAAGCATTTCACTAATTCTACTATTTGCAATCACTGTATTTAAGCCTTAGGGGGAGAAGGATTACAGGATAAGCGTTTTAAAAAGGGTGGAATTGCATGGAAGAAGATAGTTAGCATATGTTTAATCTGAGGGATTTTTGCCATCCTCGCAGTATTGTTTTTCATCGATTTCATCATCCAAATATAGAAAAAAGTAACCACCCTACGCTATCGACCAAGAAAGCGGGGTGACTACTCTTTTTAACACTCTTCAACTAGTCAACTACACTTCATGCAGTATGTCGGTTGCATTGACCTGGTGTTCGCGTACTCAATCTTCTTAATATATGTTTAGATAAAAAATCGAACTAAAAAGTATAAATCAGACGAACAATGACATGAACGAGAAGAAGGAGAACACCTCAAATGATCTAGCACAATCAATCCCACAAGTGACTATCACCGTCAACTACTACCCCTGAACGCTAATCTTCGATTTCACGCTTTTCAGAGGTAGCTTGAGTTTATTATTAGGTCTGCAATCTCATTCCAGACTGTGACGCTCTAATGACAGGCAAATATAAAATTAGATTATTTTACGAGAATAAATGTTGTAAAAATGAAATAGAACTTTCGTCATGGTGGTCGACTAGCTGTTGATATCTAGGAATTGAATAACCTTGTTGCACTCTTAAAATGTTCGACAAATGGTTAAATGACGGACTTGTAACTTCTGTAGTCAAATAGGCTGATTGATTGCTCTCTGGTTTTCTCAGTTTGTTCAGCGCACGAATTATTTGTTCAGCTGTGTAGATTCCGATTCCATGACCAAAATACGTACCATCTTCTAAAACAACGGCATTTTCTCCCCTCCACTGGGGAGTTTCGGAATCAAAATCTGGGTTATTAAAATAAACGACATCTCCAGGTATAAAATCGTGAGTAATATAGGATCTTAATCCGAGATTGGGATTAGCATGCCAGCTGTATAAATAGATGTTTTGAAATAATCGATTGAACAAAGATTCTCCAATAAGATTTAGGACCGCATGGTAATAGATAATGATCATTGCTGTTGCACATTCAAATGCATATTGCGAACTGTTCAAGTATATATCTCGAATTGCATCTGATGGTTTTACACCGTGCCGCAACAGGAATCCCCCAGCACTCGTCAATTGCCAGTATTGAGGATTACAACGGGACGTTCTAAATACTGCAAACCGTACATTACTTTCATTCATAGCCCGTGCACTTACTATAATGTTCTTTCGTAACGTAAGCTCAAACGATAATTCGGCTATCGATTGATACGAATGAACTGTTGGACTTTCATTCATCCTTTGAAGAATCGTACCTTCAATACCATCAGTTTGTCGCAAGTCACTTTGTTGAAAGGATCTCCCTGATATTTGAATCATTCTATACCTCTTTCCAAGTATATGTAGTAATCCATCTTATTCAACGACTTTGCTGATATGTTTTCTTTCAAATCAAAGAGGGAATTAACCGAGGCTAGTCACTCACACGACTATCCTGTACCTTCATGTGACTATACACCTCAAATTTAAATGACGTATAGTATATTATTGCAGGCATAAAACTTCTATATAATTAACCTTGTAAATACAGGATGCCCCCGCACTGACTTTACCTATCAGTCCAAATTAGAAAACCTCCCAAATCTGTGCGATAATAAAAGAACGAGTGTTTCACTAAAAAGAAAAGAGGTGTCCTTATGCAACCAGTCATTTTGGCCGAAAAACCTTCTCAAGCGAAAGCCTATGCAGAGGCCTTTACTGTAAAAAATCGACATAAAACCCATATTGAACTTGCGCGCAGCCAACTATTTCCTCAAGGTGCCATCATCACATGGGGCATCGGGCATCTTGTCGAATTAAAAGAACCGAAAGCATATGACGCACGTTGGAATCGTTGGACGCTTGGTAGTTTACCAATTTTACCTGAGCGCTATGAATTCCAAATTGCGAAAGGCAAATACGCACAGTTTCAGGCGGTGAAGAAGTTTATTCTAGGGGCGAATGTTGTTATTAACGCATGCGATATCGACCGCGAAGGATCGAATATTTTCTATAGCATTTTCAACCAGACAGGCGCACGTAATAAAACGATTAAACGACTTTGGATTAATTCTCTGGAAATCGACGAGATTCGAAAAGGATTTATGAACTTACAGGACAATCGAAAAGATCTGCTGCTATATGAGGAAGCGAAAGCGAGGCAAATTAGTGATTGGCTCGTTGGGATGAACGGTTCGAGACTGTATACACTTCTGCTGAAAGCGAAAGGATACGAACAAGTCTTTCCGATTGGACGTGTGCAAACTCCGACAGTTTATCTTGTTTACGAAAGGCAAAAAGAAATTGAGACGTTTGTGTCCGAACCATTTTTCGAAGCAGAAGCCCAGTTTAAAGCGGAAGGCGGTATTTATAAAGGGAAAGCGAAAGTGAGGATGAGCAAACGTGAGGAGCTTGTTGAATTACTGAATAAACATACGATACGACCAGACTCTCCAGGCGTTGTCACTTCCGTTCATCAGAAAGATAAACGGATTCCACCGCCACAGCTCCATTCATTGTCATCTTTACAAGCAACTGCTAACCGACTGTGGAAAATGAGCCCTGCAAATGTGTTAAAAACGGCGCAAAACTTATATGAAAAGAAGCTTGTCACCTATCCGCGTACCGATTCACGACATATTACGACAAGCGAGTTTGCGTATTTAGTTGAGCAAGTAGCAGACTACCAACAACTCATTCAACAACCGTTTCCGATTCACTCTAGTCAACCGAAAAAGCGCTATGTTGATAACGCGAAGGTCAAAGAGCATTATGCCATCATTCCAACAAAAAAAGTACCGACAGAAGCGGCTCTTTCGAAGTTACCGCCAAATGAACGGAAACTTTACGAAGAAATTTTGCGGACAACGCTAGCCATGTTTCATACAGATTATTTATACACGGAGACAAAAGTGACAACTGACGTCAATCAGTTATCGTTTTTTACAACTGGCAAAACGGAACGAGACATCGGTTGGAAAGCATTATTTCCAAAAGCTAAAAAAGAAAAAGAGGAAACACTGCCTCCGCTTCAGCAAAATGAGCAAGTGCAAAGCAAAATCGGCATTCATGAAGGGAAAACTACACCGCCAAAACCATATACAGAAGGTCAATTGATCACACTCATGAAAACTTGTGGAAAGTTCGTCGAAGCCCAAGAGGAAACAGAAATTTTAAAAGAAGTAGAAGGACTTGGGACAGAAGCGACACGAAGCGGTATTATTGAAACGATAAAAAAGCACGGGTACATTCAAGTGAACAAAAACATCGTTTCAATTACCGATAAAGGACGTATTTTATGTGAGGCTATCGAGGGTAGCTTACTAGCAAGTCCATCGATGACCGCAAAATGGGAAACGTACCTGCGGAAAATTGGAAATGGTGACGGAGCTGCAGATTATTTTTTAAATAACATCGCAAAGTTTATCGATTCACTAATTCAAAACGTTCCGAAGCAAATTGAAGCTGCTTCTTTCCAAGTGAAATCGATTCCTTCAACAGCCAAAGCACCCAAAAGAAACGTTGCCGTTGCAACTTGTCCAGCTTGCCAAAAAGGAACAATTGTCACGCGCAAAGGCTTTTATGGATGCACAGCGTACAAAGATGGATGTAAGCAAACTTTTCCTGGCATTTTTCTTAAAAAGAAAATTACACCGACACAAGTAAAACTGCTTTGTACAAATGGTCAAACAAATATCATTAAAGGTTTTGTTGCAAAAAGCGGAAAGAAATTCAATGCTGCTTTAAAGCTAGAGGCAGGAAAACTCGTTCTAGAGTTTACAAATAGCACGCAGAAGAGCCCTACTAAATAAAAACAAACTTAAAGGGACAAATGAATGCGAGAAGTCCCTATACTTAGTTAAAATAAGCGTAAAAGGGGATGTTAACTATACTACGTTAACATCCCCTTTTGGTATCTCAATCCATGATGATATAACTAACACAAATTAAAAATTATAGACTTTCACTCGCAGACTTAATCATTTCTTCAATCATTTTACTAGCGTTTTCTGCTGCTACTTTAACGAAGTCTTCATACTTTACATCCGCCTCGCCGCCGGCATCATCCGAGATTGCGCGAATAATAACAAATGGTACTTCATTCAAGAAGGCAACATGAGCGATTGCTGCGCCTTCCATTTCTACAGCATATGGAGAGAAGTTCTCTGTAATCCATTCTTTTCGTTCCGGACTTGCAATGAATTGGTCACCACTTGCGATTCTTCCTTGGTACACGTTGATATCATCAGTTAATCCTTCAGCTGCAGACTGTGCGAGCTGAATTAACTTTTCATCGGCCTCGAAATAACTTGTGTCCATACGGGCAATGATACCAGGTTTTTCTCCAAATGCAGTAATATCGAAATCATGTTGGACTGCATCCGTTGAAATAACGATATCTCCAATCGTGACGTCCGGGCTTAGACCACCTGCTACGCCAGAGTTGATTAGATAATCAGCTCCAAAATGATCAACTAACGCTTGAGCACAAGCAGCTGCATTCACCTTTCCAACGCCTGATTGAACTAAGACAATATTTTCTCCACCTAATGTTCCTTGATAAAACTCCATTCCCGCGATTGTTTCAGTATTTTCGATTTCCATTTTATCACGAAGAATTTCAACTTCTTCAATCATAGCACCAATAACCCCAATCACTCGTTCATTCGATTGTTCGGCATTCACCTTTTCTTCTTGTTGTTCTGATGAAGTGGCGGTTGAACCTTCTTGTTTGGTAGAACAACCAAATAACGCTAAGACTGCAAGTACCATTAGCGTAATAAATTTAATATTCATTCTGTTTCTCATAGTTGTAAACTCCTCCTAATTACCATTAAACACGAACATTATTTAATAACCAATAATTAATGTTCGCCTTTTACCTAACTAGTATATAACGGTAATTTAAAAAGTGCAATACATTTTCCATATAAAAATATAAAAAACAGGTAAAGGAAAACGGATTGTTTTTCTTTACCTGTTTATAACAGTTATTATGTATTTTCACCTAACATTAATCTCTAATTCAAGTTGTGAAAGGTGATCTTGATACAATTCTTCATAATACTCTTTTGCTAAGAACTTAATTTCTTGGTCGCTAGCATCAGGTTTTTTCTCCCAAACTTCTTTTTCAATATCATCAATAATTCGATCGCGCATCATACTTTCTTCCATGTAAAGTCTTATATTGGATTTATAATTCTTTTCTCCGTATCGCTGGATCATTTCCTGTACAGTAGGCATTTCAGCAATTAACGCATTGAAACGTTTTACTTCAGCTTCTAATTTATCTACAGGGATAAAATAATTCTTTTCTTTAGCAAGAAGGGACATTGTATGTATTTCAATCATTTTTTGAAGTTGTACATTAATATTGTCGTATTGTTTATTTTGTGCTTCCCAAAATTGATTACTTTCTTCAAGTTCTTTTCCTGTTAAACTTTCGGCATCATTTACACGATTTACTTCATTTTTTACTTTTTGCATAAATGTGTAAAAGTCCATATCCTTTTCAAAGAACTGATGCCCTTCGATTGCTACAATGTAGTCAGATTCAGCTTTAACTGCTTCATTCAAGTGATCTTCAACAATACTTTCATCCTTTATAACACATCCGAACAGTGTACCTATTAGTATTAGAATTATAAAAGCCTTTTTCATTGGGCATCATCTCTCTTTTACATTGAAAGTTATGACGTCTTCTATTACTTCCCCATCTTTCTCTGCTCGTATATCAGCAATCCATTCGCCGCCCATTGGCAATTCTACATTGCCTGTATAAGTTCCATCTCCATTATCAATGAATATGACTTCGATTACACCATGGTCCATCTTTGCCATTTCAAGCGTTGATTCGATTGATAATCCTGTCACCTCTTCAGCAGAATCGGTTACCTTTAATACAAATTCCGAGGCAACTTCCTCTTCATAAACAGGTTCTTTTTCAACTATAAACTCCAACTTACTAGCTCCACAACCAGCCAGAATCATGATTGTTGCAATCATAAGTAGCAAAACTTTTCTCATGCCTGTTGTCTCTCCTTCAAATCGACTGAGAGAAACTCTTCAATCGAGTATTTTGTAATTTTTCCTTTTTCTAAGTAAGCAACGTGGGTACAAACCTCTTCAATTTCATTCAGATGATGGGAAGCCATCATAATTGTTTTATTTGTTAACGACTTAATGATGGCTAATATTTCTTTCCGCCCAACTGGGTCTAATCCACTTGTCGGTTCATCCAAAATGATAATGTCCGAATCATAATACAACATTATCGCTAGACCCAATCGCTGCAGCATTCCTTTTGAATAGGTGGTGATTTGATCTTTTCGGGCTTCATGAAGGGAAACCAGTTTCAGTTTTTCATCAATGCTCTCTTCGTCAAGCTTTTTCGATGCAAGCGAAGCAAAAAAACGAATATTCTCTTCGCCCGTTAAATGCGGGTACAGATTAAACTTTTCAGGTAAGTAAGAAACAACCTTCTTCCAGTCCTGCTTTTTATTTGAAATGCCGCCTAGCGTAATAGAACCGACCTGGAGGGGAATTAATCCAAGCATCGTATGTATCATTGTTGATTTACCGGCACCATTTCGACCAACAAGGGCGCATCGTTCATTTTTTAGAATATGTAAGTTAACGTCATCTAAAACTCGTTGTTTTGCATATGCATGCGATAAGTTTTCAATTTTAATCATCAACAGTCCCCCCGTTTCTAAACAAAGTTGAAAGCCCCAAAAACAGTGATGGCCACAAAACGACATTAATTAACAAGAATATCCAACTATCCATAAACACAAATTTCTCCATTAAACGAGACATATGTGATAAGGAAAAGAGCCCAAGATTTGTCTCTAAATAAAACCGTAACGTATGAATCGGGTCAAGGAAGTAAATCCATGAAAAGATTCGTAAATTATCAAATGTGACGGCAGGCAAGAAATACAAGAACATCAAGTCTGTAAGAAATACGATGAAAAACCAGGTTAAAATATTTGCACCGACTAATTGCATTTTTGTATTACAAGCAACGCCAAGAAATAGTCCCACTTGGTTGAAGATGAAGAGAAAAATCATGATGACGATAATAAAATGTAAGAAACTCATTAAATGAAAGGCTAGAAAAGCTTTCATGAAGAGGGCCAATACAAAATACGCAGAGACAAATGCCGTAACAATGACAAGTTGTATGGCAATCGACTTTTTAAAAATCAGCGTGAATGTCGACTCTTTTTTCGTCAATAGAATCATAGATGTTTTTAATTCTTTCTCTTGGAAAATTGAAAATGATGCCAAAAACATCGCAAATAACGGGATTAGGTAAATGTTCATATCGAATATGGATAGCAGTAATGCCTCAAATCCAAGATCTGCTGGAAACTGACGCGCTTCTGCGATTAGGAAAATAGATGTGATCATCAACATACCAAGCCCAAACCATAACCCTTTTCCTCTCGTTTGCTCAAGAAATTCCTTCCAAATATACATCATCGTAACGCTCTCCTTCTGTACACGTAAACGCCTACACCGGCTAGGATAATTCCTACACCCACACTTGCCACATTAATTGGTTTACGTTCCGACATGATGGGATACTTATCAAATGCCATCACCTTATGCTGAGTTAGTAAATCATTTGCTTTTTCATAAATCGTAATTGCCGGGCTTGCTAAAAATAGATAAGCCAGTTCATTTTCCTCGACCAATTCACTTAAAGATGATGAGTATTCAAGTGGGTCATCTCCAATTCCATCTTGATTTAAATCGAGTAGCGGCATGTTCCAGTAATTACCTACCCCATTTTCAAACCAATCATTATTTGATTCCCCACCGACTGTTAATGCATGCACTTTATTTTTGTTAAAATGGTTTTTAATAAATACATGCGAGGTTGATGACGTCCACAATTCAATGCCAATTTCATTTTGAAAAAAATCATTGCCTTCTATTCTGTTACTCGTTGATTGTTCAAGATAGAGTCCCCGCTGATTTAAGTGAAACTCATTATTTAACACGTGGATATCTCGACTTGTTTGGATGAGGAGACCAAATGATCTGGATCCTTGGTTAAATGAAAATTTATTGTCTTCCAAATGAATATGGTCCGAGTGCATAATGGCTGCACCGCCCACGTTTTTGATAAAATTATTTTCCTTAAAAGAATTATAGTTAGAATACATATAATGAAGACCGTACCGCGTGTCTGTCATCGTATTGTTATCGATGAAATTATTATGAGAGTATTCCACGTAAATCCCATCACGCGTTTTTTCTAAGTAACTATTATCAATATAGTTTTCACTAGAACGCATAATATGAATGCCATTTCCTTGCGTACCAAGCTGATTAGCCCCGTGACCAACGACTGTGATGTTTGACATTCGCGTGTTTTTCGATTTATTTAAAAAGATGCCGTGGAAACTATTCGTGATTGTTAAGTTTGTTAATATCGCGTCATTGGCCATGACCCTCACGCCGGAGTGTTCTTCTTGAGAACTTCTACTCATGCCACTTCCAGAAATCGCCAACGTATCAAGGGTAACCCCATCACTTCTAATCTCAATGACATTTCCCGTTCCGCCCCCTTCAATGGATGTTCCTTCCTTGCCAATGATAGTGATTGGTTTTGATATGGCGATATTGCCTGTATACGTTTTATCTTCTAGCTCAAGAATCCCACCGGTTGGCGTCTCTTCAATTAATTGTTGCAATAAAATATCTTCATCGGCACTTACTACACCCGCAATGAAAAAGCTACAAATGACTAAAGTAAACATGAGCAATCGTCTTTTCATTTTGCACGATCCTTCCATAACGGGAAAACCAATAGGATAAACACAAGGACTAACAGATAGCCGCCAAATGAGAAATAACTATGTGTCACAAAGTTCGCGATTGTGTTTTCTCCAATAATTGGTGGAATGAATGGCTCAAGTTCAATTGGCGCCATTGGATCCAAGTTTGTGCCAAATTCCTTTAACCACCGATACATATCCCAAATGCCAATGATTCCACCGATGACAAATAAAGCAATCAATCCGTAAAGAAAGGATTTTCTACGCAACAGCGCAACGATTAAAATGAGCACAACGAACGCGAGGACAATATAAGGCATCCATTGTAATTCCGGAAATGACTCGTTGCTAAATAAAGCCATACCAATATAATGATTTAACGAGTTTACAATGTCGATGTCTCCGGCGAGTGTTGACGGATAAACGATAATATCAAGTCCTTCTGGATATTGGGGCGCATAAAATTTCATGCCCCACCAAGGGACGAAAAGAGTCGACACTGTGATGATTGCCGCAGTTATAAGACTAATCACTGAAGCATTTGAAAGATTTTTCTTCATTGGAGATCACCTCCGCTTTTATAAAAAGTAAAGGGCCACTCAATGCGCCCTTTACTTTGTCAAAACATCATTACTTAGGTTCTACGAGTAAATAACCGCTCATTTCTTGGTGAAGTGCTGAACAGAAGTTTGTACAGTAAATTGGGTAAACACCTGCTTTATCGGCGACAAACTCCAATGTACTTGTTTGACCTGGTTGCACTTCAAAGTTTAAGTCATATTCATTAATTCCAAATCCGTGTGTAATGTCTTGATCGAGATCGATGTTCGTTAAGTGGAAGAAAACACGATCCCCTTCTTTAACGGTGACAGCATCGGGTCTGTCTGATTGTGCATCGAAAATGAATCTTGACCGCATAGCAATTCCGTAAACATGCACTTCATCGCCTTTACGTTCTACGCGTGCATCTTCTTGCTTCCAAACGGAGTTTTCTCTATTTTCATCCTTCTCGTAAACTGTTATTGTATTGATTTTATCTCGGTGAACAATTTGTGCGTAGTGTGGCTCAGGGTCTACCGGCACGGCCATAATATGTTCCATTTTTTCTCCCGAGATATCGATTAAATCCATTGACTCGGGATGAGATGGGCCAACCGATAAGAAGTTATCCTTCGATATTTTATTTAGAGAAACGAGCCACTTGCCATCTGGTGATACTGTATCTCCTTCTGCCGCTGCCGAGTGTCCTGGCGAGTAGTAAGAAGGTGTTCGGTCGATAACTTCACCTGTTTCTATATGCCATTTCACAATTTCAGAGGAAATGAACATCGTATTATACGCATTCCCTTTATCATCAAATTGTGTGTGTAACGGTCCCAACGCGCCAGGAGGGTCTACTTCCCGTTCCATGACACTTTCATATGAAAGTACAGGAATGCCGTATTTTTCATCTGTAAAGTCTTCTTTTTCAATTGCTTCAAACGTCTGTTCAAATGAGAATACAGTCATCATCGGGGCAAGTTTACCCGCTGCAATATAACGAGTCCCATCTGGTGTAACATCTACGCCGTGTGGTGATTTCGCTACAGGAACCGCGTAAATCGCACCTTTATGGTCTCGTGGGTCAATCATTTTAGCACCATTTACGTCATGATAATTGCCTGCCGCTACTTCTTCCTCAAGCTTCTTCCAATTAACAAGTACAATATAATCCCTGTCATTTTGTGAAGCGTTAATCTCAAGATTCGTTGTTGCAAATTCTGAGTTATACGTTGTCATGACAATCCAATCACCAGACATTTTTTTCCCGGCATCTGATAAGTCGTATGACCAAGGTGGTAGAACAATTTGATAAGCAAGGTCAAATTTCTTTGTTTCCTTATCAAAGGTCGTCATTGAAACAACGCCTTTGTATTCTTCTTCATATTTGTCCAAGTCCGCATATTTATTGTCTAATGGACGGGCAAACCGAGTTGGAAGTGCAATGTATTCCGTATTCTCAGTTACAAAAACACCCGCGTGGGGCCCCCCCATATTTGGCAGTGACATGATATCGACTGTAGTAAATGTGCTTAAATCAACAGCTGCAACACGGTTATTTCCTACGTCATTTGCAAATAAAAACTCGCCATCATAGTCCCCCGCTGTTTCAGATATCGCTGGGTGATGGAAATCTCCCCATGTAAAACCACCAAGCATTTCTTTTGTTTCCTTCGAATATCCATAACCTGTAGCAGGGTCAGGCGTAAAGATAGGAACCGTGCGGATTTTACGCATGGATGGAATTCCATAAACAAACAGCTGACCTGAATGTCCTCCTGATGACATCATGTAATATTCATCGAGCTCTCCATATGGCACATACACTTTTTCAGCCTTCGATTTTATATCACCAGCGGCATTTTCACCTGCTTTATTAAAATCAGCGAAAAATACAACCGCAACCAATAAACCAGCGATAATCCCGAGGACTGCCGATATGATTCGTTTTGTCGTCAATTCTATTCACCTCATTTTTTATTCTTCAGAAGCCTTTTTCAATAACTCAACAATTTCTGCACGGTCTTCATCTGAAAGCGGACTTCCTTCTATTACGCCAGTCATTACCGCTGATGTCGGTTCTTGTAAAAATGAATCTAAATCTACGCCATGCTTTCCTTCTATATCTGCATACGATTTAGAAAGATCTGGCCCTGTTGTTCCACCTTCTAGTCCTAGTGAACTTACTGCGTGACAAGACAGGCAACTGTTCGTATTGAAGATTTCAAATTCTGCAGAAGACAGTTCCTCCGGTTCACTTTCTTCCTCTTCGTCTACCTTACTTGTCGTATTCTCCTGTACCGTAACCGCTTGCATATTGTCCGTCTTACCTTTATTAAAAAAGAAATATCCACCTGCAAAAGCTAAGACAAACGCCAACAAAAAAATCATTCCATTCGTTTTCAATTGCAACGACCTCCTTCTTCTTTAAACATGTATTTATAATACAACTTTAGCACGTAGAAATTACTTTTACTATTTACCCTCATTTGTTTTCACAGTTATTTCACAACTACCGGGACATATTTGTAACATTTCGGAAGTATCGCAAGCGATAAAATGGGATTTTGACGTAAAATAAAGGATATTTTCTTATCACTATTCCTATAATAATAAGTTGACAATCACCCTAACAAACTTTATATTTGTGATGAGATTGAGAATCGTTATCAATCTCAAATTAGACGTTTGGAGATGAAAGTATATGAAGAGAAGTTTTGTACTACTGCTTGTCTCTCTACTACTTATCCTGGCAGCATGTGGGAATAGTACGAAGCAAAGCAGCGATTCAACAGACAGTGAGAAGAAAAACGAAAAAGCTGAAGTAAATTTATATACAAGCAGACATTATGACGTAGATAATGAGCTATACAAAAAGTTTGAGGATGAAACAGGAATTAAAGTGAACGTCATCAAAGGGGAAGCCGATGAGTTAATCGAGCGTATTAAACGTGAAGGGACAGCTACAAAAGCGGATCTTTTCCTAACTGCCGATGTCGGAAGATTATACCGTGCTAAAGAACAAGGATTACTTCAAGAAGTGTCAAGTGACAAGTTATCGAAACAAGTTCCTGATAAATTCAGAGATTCTGACGATATGTGGGTAGGTTTGACGAAACGCGCACGGATTTTAGTGTATAATAAAGATAAAGTTCAGCCTGAAGATTTATCGACTTATGAAGCACTTGCTGATGATAAATGGAAAGGACGTTTCCTCGTTCGTTCATCCGAAAGTGTTTACAATCAATCCCTATTAGCTTCATTCATCGAAATTGACGGTGAAGAAAAAGCGAAGGAATGGGCACAAGCCATTGTCAACAATATGGCACGCAGTCCAGAAGGCGGAGATCGTGATCAAGCGAAGGCTATTGCAGCCGGCATCGGTGACGTCGCAATTATGAACACATATTACTTAGGACAAATGCTAAATTCTCAAGATACTGAAGAAGTTAAAGTTGCAGAGCAATTAGGCATCTTCTTTCCAAACCAAGAAACGACAGGCACTCACGTTAACATTAGTGGCGCTGGGGTCGTAAATGGTTCAAAAAATGCAGACAATGCATTAAAACTACTTGAGTTCCTCACTGGTGAGGATGCACAATTTACATTTGCGGAAGCAAACTACGAATATCCGGTAAACCCAGATGTCGAACCAGCGGAACTTCTAAAGTCTTGGGGCGAATTTAAGGAACAAGAAATTCCACTCGAAGTTCTTGGAAAAAATAATGCAAAAGCGATCATGCTCTTTAATGAAGTAGGTTGGAAATAGTATCGTGCCCCCTATCGCTCTTGCGGTAGGGGGTTATTGCGGAAATGGTAAAGGATGGATTTAATCATGAATAGGCGAATTGCAAACGTGAATGGTTGGACAATCGGTGCGGTGCTCATTATTATTTTACTATTTGTACCGAATTTATCGATTGTTACAGGAATTTTCACACCCATAAATGAAAATTGGGAGCATATTCGAGAATTCATGCTTCTAAAATATATCAAGTCTTCACTCACACTAGTATTCTTCACAGCAATATTCACCATTGCAATCGGTCTCAGCCTTGCTTGGCTTATTGCACAATATGATTTTCCACTTCGTAATTTCATGAAATGGTCACTCATCTTACCTTTATCGATACCACCATTCATTGGTGCGTATACGTATCACGGTATCTTGAATTATACGGGCATCATTCAGAAGACGCTTCGAAATCATTTTGATTTAACGGTAAATCAAGCCTATTTCGATATTATGAATGTCCCGGGTGCTATTTTCATTTATACGTTATTCTTATATCCATATGTTTATATGATCACTAGGATTTTCTTGTCCAATCAAGCTGCATCTCTCATTGAAAGTGCCAGGACTCTTGGAAAAGGCTCAATGGAAATCTTCCTGAAAATCGTTATTCCGATCTCACGTGTATCAGTCGTTGGTGGGGTAAGTCTTGTCATATTAGAAGTGTTAAATGACTATGGCGTTGTTAAGTATTTTGGTATTCAAACGTTCAGTACCGCAATTTTTCAGACATGGTTTGGTCTAGGCGACTTGGAATCATCCATAAAGCTAGCTTCTTGCCTAATGGGTATCGTCATTTTCATTCTCCTTATCGAGTGGGCACTCCGTGGCGGAAAAAAATACAGTTTCTCATCAACAAAAATTAGACCGCTGCCGCTTGTTAAATTGACTGGAAAAAAGGCAGTAATGGCGACTGGGTATACGCTAATTATTTTTACAGTTGCGTTCCTAATCCCAGTTCTCCAGTTATTGGATTGGTTTGTGCTCACATTCGGCAAGGTACCGATGGAGGAAGTGTTCACATACACGAAAAACTCAATCATTGTTGCGGGGACAGCGGCTATACTTATTATTTTGTTCTCCCTCATCATAGGTAACTTTAGTCGTATTACAAAGCATAAGTTGGCAAAAGTATTACCGAAATTAACAATTCTAGGATACTCTATTCCTGGTGCAGTCATCGCTGTCGCAGTCGTTACAACATTCATTGCCATTGACCGATATCTGGCGCCTATCTATCTATGGTTAGGAGTAGACTCTGCGCTCGTCTTAAGTGTTAGTCTCGTCATGCTGATTAGTGCATACATTATCCGTTTTTTCGCCATCGGGTACAATTCGATTGAATCAGGATACACAAAAATCGGTACAGATTTTCGTGATGCTTCACGCATGCTGGGTGTAAGCAGTTTGCGAACTTTTTTCAAAATCGATCTTCCGATGATGAAAGGCGCAATTTTCAGCGGGTTTATTTTGACATTTGTCGATATTTTAAAAGAAATTCCATTGACGCTTATTCTGCGACCATTTAACTATGATACACTCGCAACGAAAGCGTTCCAATATGCAAGTGATGAACAAATTATGGAGGCGTCGCAAGCTTCCTTGCTCATAGTTGGTGTAAGTGCAATTGCGATATTCATTTTTAACAAGGTGCTTAGAGAGGGGCAAAAATAATATGTTTATAGATATTCAAAATATGAGTTTCGCCTATTCGAATTCGTCGGCAAATGCAGTTGAAAATTTCACACTTTCAGTGAACAAAGGTGAGATAATCTCTATACTTGGGCGCAGTGGTAGCGGAAAAAGTACGATTCTTCGGCTAATTGCTGGACTTGAGATGCCAAATGGTGGCTCATTTACATTAGGAGATAAGAAAGTGTTTGACGATCACACATTTGTTCAACCTGAAAAACGCGGCATTGGCATGGTATTTCAAGATTATGCGCTTTTCCCACATATGTGTGTCGCGGATAACGTATTATTCGGACTCCCTAAAATGAGCCGTAACGATAAACTAAAACGAGTAAAAGAAGTTTTGGAACTCGTCGAATTAGATGGATATGAAAAACGCTACCCGCACCAATTAAGCGGCGGTCAGCAACAACGTGTGGCACTTGCTCGTGCAATCGCACCACAACCTGCGCTCATTCTTTTGGATGAACCTTTTAGCAACCTAGATACCGATCTTCTTGTTAAAATTCGTGAAGATCTTCGCCGAATTTTAAAGAAAGCGAATGCAACTGCAATATTCGTAACACATAATCAAAACGACGCTCATGTACTTGCGGATCGGATTGTAAAAATAAAAGATGGTATAATTGATCAAGTCGGACGTCCTTGCGACTTATTAGGTAATCCAACAGATGAGCAAAGCAATATCGAGTTATTTTCCGAAGAAACATTATCTGATAAAGAACTCATAAGTGTGTAAACGGGAGACTGAAGAACAACATTTATTTCAAACATACGTATGGTTCTGTATATGGTAGCTGAAGCTTTAGTATCTAGACTCATAAAGTGGAGACAAATCATTTGTCCCTACTTTATGGTTTTTTTTGTGTTATAAATCGACGAATAAATACCCTGCCAGATATTCCTTAAAGATTCTCCAGATTACTTTGTAGTCATGGAGAAACAATACTTCCTGCTACTCATTTAATAAAAATCAGTTGTGTTTCATACTTATCTGCATACAATGATAGCGCAAGTATATTAGAAGGAGTGGATGTCAATTTCGTCATTTGTAACGCAATCATTAGAGGAGATTCGTTTTTGGTCACGGATTATGAAGGAACACGCTTTCTTTTTAACGCTTGGATTTACTGCGGATGATACAGAACTCATCCAAGAAGCTAAGGAGTACATTGTGATTTTTGAACGGATTGAAGAGCAAATTGCCGATTATAATGAGAAAACAGATCCTGAAGTGATTAGAAGACTGAACATACAAGTTTATCAAGCAGCAGCTTCTATTTGGGCATACAAACGCAAAGTTCTTGGATTAATCTTACATTGCAAAATTGGTGGAAATAATTTTCCACTCTTAGTGGATCATATTAGCCGTGAAGCTGCTTATTTCGCTAATCGATTAAAAGATTTAAATGAAGGAAAGCTGCAACCTTTAGCTGATGCAATTGTTAAAGAGAATGTTTTTTTCTTGAAAATCATGGCAGACCATTCTAAATTCATCGGACACTTACTAGATCCCTCTGAGAGAAAACTTGTCGACCAAGCGGAGGAGTTCAGCCATGATTTCGATCAACTTCTCTATCAAGCCATAGACTTAGATTCCATGCGTCCTCAATCAGAAACAAATCCACTTTTAGGACAATTTCTCGATCAGAACCGTGTTTCTGTCGTTTCACTTCGGGACTTTAAGAAAACAGCTCGAGATTTAATTGAAGAATGTAGAATAAAGAGCATCATACACCCTCTTCTCGCAGACCATGTATTTCGTGAAGCAGATCACTTCCTTACGATTATCGATGCATTTGATGCACATCTAACCGCAAACGAAACATTATAAAGAAAAATAAGCACCAAACTCTCCCCTTTATAGGACTACTTTTATCGAATAGAAAAAGCCAAACAAATAAAATTTAGCTTGCATAATATCTGATAGATTGGTATTTTAGAGTCTATCAGGTATTTTTATATTCTTCTTTCAATTCGTTTAATTCACCGGAGAATTAATGCTGAATGGGCCTAGAAACTACCTGTACTTGTTCGATAGCCAGACTACATTTATTCAAAGGAGATGAAATGATGAATCCTCGTCAAAATGAAAAAAAAGTGGATTACGCAAAAGTTATTCAAACAGATGAATTCAAAAGTTTAGTGAAACGTAAAAAGAAGTTTTCTACACCCTATGTTATTCTCTTTTTTATCGTCTTTTTTACGCTGCCTATCTTAACAAGCTACACATCGATTCTTGAAACGCGCGCAATTGGCTGGATGACATGGACATGGCTTTATGCATTTGGCATTTTCATTATGGTATGGGTGCTTACTTCAATTTATATGAATAAAGCAAAAGAGTTCGATAAAAACGTAGAAGAAATTATCAAGAAACACGTTGTAAAGTAAAGGGGGAACTTATGAGTGAGTAGCATATCGATTATTATTTTTATTGGGGTTATAGGACTTACACTCGGAATTACATATTGGGCTGCTAAACAGACTACTACTGCTAGTGATTTTTATACCGCGGGCTCGTCTTTAACCGGTTGGCAAAACGGTATGGCGATTGCGGGAGATTATTTATCCGCAGCGTCCTTCCTCGGGATTGCAGGGGCCATTTCATTAAATGGATTTGATGGGTTCTATTATAGTGTTGGTTGGTTAACCGCTTACTTAGTAGTCTTATTTTTAGTTGCCGAACCACTTCGTAACTTAGGGAAGTTTACGATGGCAGATATGATTGGTGCTCGCTTTCACGCTAAGAAAGTGCGTGGGGCTGCTGCATTAAATACAATCACAATTGTTCTATTTTATATGCTTGCACAACTTGTCGGTGCAGGTGCACTTATTAAACTTCTTTTCGGTTTAGATTATTGGCTTTCTGTACTCCTAGTCGGTTTCATGATGACCATTTATGTATTATTTGGCGGAATGACCGCAACGAGTTGGGTACAAATTGTTAAAGCGGTTTTACTCATGGCAGGTACGATTATTATTTCGTTCCTTGTTCTATTAAAATTCAACTTTAACTTTGTCGGCATGTTTGATGCGATGAGAACGGCAACACCACACGGAGAAGCTTTCCTACATTCCGGAGTCGTTTATAAAGATCCAATTGGTCTTATTTCCGTTCTAATAGCGCTCGTATTAGGAACAGCTGGACTTCCGCATATTTTAATGCGTTTCTTTACGGTGAAAGATGCAAAAACTGCACGTTCATCCGTCATTTATGCGGTTTGGATTATTGGATTATTCTATATTCTTACCATCTTCCTTGGTTTTGGTGCTGCAAAGTTCGTTGGCGTAGATGCAATAGTCGCTGAAAATGCCGCCGGTAATATGGCCGCGCCGATGCTTGCTGGTGTATTAGGTGGAGATGCATTAGAATCATTCGTTGCAGCCGTTGCATTTGCTACGATTCTCGCTGTTGTTGCGGGTCTTGTATTGTCAGGAGCATCTGCCATTGCACATGACCTTTATGGTGAAATTATTAAAAAAGGTAAAGTGACAGAGAAGCAACAAGTAAATGCTGCTCGAATCGCATCACTTGGCGTTTCATTCGTCTCAATTCTTTTAGCACTTGGTGCAGAAAAGATGAACGTTGCATTCCTAGTTTCGCTCGCTTTCTGTATTGCAGCTTCCGCAAACGTCCCAACAATTCTTTTCACAATCTATTGGAAGCGCTTTAACACGACGGGAGCCATAGCTTCTATGCTCACTGGTTTATTTACGGCACTCCTTCTAGTGGCAATAAGTCCTAACGTGATCAATCCTGTGGAAGGGGCTGCATTTTTCGTCGGAGATCCTATTTTCCCATTTGGAAATCCAGCCATTATTTCTGTTCCAGCCGGATTTTTAGCCGCCATTATTGGAACACTTGTCTCCTCTAAAAGTAAAGACGAAATTAGCTATGAAGAAGTTAAATTTAAAGCTGAAACTGGTTATAAAGAGCTTGAAAACTGAAACTAAATACTATTAGACCTCTCCCCCTCCCTAACTCAACAATATAGAGAGGGGGAGAACAATTTTGAAAGTGAGTGAGCGCATATGAGGGATAATGAACGCGTTGCACTTTATCAAAAAATTCACAAACACCCCCTCTTTAAGGGTACATCGGAAAATGAATTTACAAAATTCATTGCAGATTGTCAGGTAAAATATTATAAACAATCCGAGAAAGTCATTTACTTTGAAACGCCTGATGAAGGACTTTTTTTAGTGTTAGAAGGAAATGCAGAGGTCTTTATTGAAAGCGAAGAAGGTCAATCCGTACTACTAGAAGTATTGCAAGAAGGGGAAATCATTGGGTTTTCTCATATTGCGCACTACTCGGGAGAAACTATGTCCCCCATTATTAAACATCGGCTAGAATTAGAAATTATAGAAAACTCTTATTGCGTACAAATTCCGGCATCTGTTGTTAAAGCAAGGTTACAAGACAACGCTGTCCGGAAATTTATTTTAAAAGAAATGTCCATACGCCTAGGTAATGTCTATGCTTCCCTTAGTGAACAAGTGAAACTGGGTGATGAGTGGGGGAAAAGTGAGCCATTTGTCCGCAGAGCAAAAGATTTAATGAGTTCACCGGTTATTACAGCTCAGCTAACTGATTCAGTCCAAGATATTGCTAATATCATGACTACACAATCCATTAGTTCGGTCATGGTTGTCGATCAAGACGAACAATTAGTTGGGATTATTACTGAAAAAGACCTTGTAGAAAGAGTGTTAGGTCAAGGTCAACCTTATTCACTTTGTGCTGTGGATATTATGACGATAAAACCTTTTACAGTCTCTCCTAACGATTATTATTATGAAATTTTATCCATCTTTTATAAAAATGGTATCAAACACTTGCCAGTTGTGGACGGTAATACTTTGACAGGCGTGATTACCTTTCAAAACTTAATTTCTAAAAGAGACCGTGGCGCTATGGGGATATTAAAAACAATCGAAGAATCTTCTTTCGATAATTTACCTGTTGTAAAAGACGCGATTTATGATGTTTTAACGAGCTTAATCACTGATGAAATTTCAACCATTCATACATTAGAAATCATTACAAAATTATATGATCGCCTCGCACGACATTGTGTAAAATTGGCGGTCCAGTCTTTAGAAAAACAAGGTTTTGGATTACCTCCTGTTGCATTCTCTTGGTATCAAATGGGTAGCGGTGCCCGTGGTGAACAATTTATGCTGACCGACCAAGACCACTTTCTTGTCTATGCCGATTCAGCTGATCAGCAAAAAAAGATTTTAGCAGAAGATTACTTTGCATTACTTGGGGAAGAAATTGTTCAACATTTAGAACAAGTCGGCTATGCGAGATGCGTTGGTAAAATGATGTCGGATGAAGAGATATGGCGAGGGTCCATTTCTGAATGGCAACAACGTCTACAAGAATGGTCGATAAAAGCGACTGACGAGCATATATTATTAGGTTATAATTTTTTATCTTTTCGATTTTTATTTGGGAATGTGTCAGTAAACAAATCTTTTACAACGATGGTACAAAACCAGCTTAAAAGTGCACAAACTTTTCTTTATTACATGGCACAACAAGAACAAAATAATCTAATTCCACAATTCGAACAATCTTTATTCTCACTATTTAAAGCGAAAAGCAAACATGATATTATTGATATTAAGCTACACGCATTATTCCCAATGCATCACTGTTTACAAATTCTTGGTGTACTTAAAAACCTCATTAACCGAACCCCATTACAATTACTAGATGGCTTAGTACAGACAGGTGAATTATCAGTAGGATTTGCGAATGATATACGCCATGCCTACGAGGTTGCCCTTGGCGCAAGAATTCAATTAGCATGGAAGAAACATCTTCGGGGAGAAAAAAGTTCAACCGAAATAAAGTTTGCCTCAATCCGACGGTGGGAACGAGATGAACTAAAAACGATGTTAAAAACAGTTCAAGCTTTGCAATCACATTTAATCGCAAAACTATAATAACAATGACTATAAAAAACGGAGAAACTTGGAGGTTGTTAGATGTTTGGAAGAAAAAATCGACTATCCTATAAATTAGATTATTCATTGCCTTTAAGTACTAAATTGATAGACATGTCATTTACAGTTTTTGATACTGAAACGACAGGTTTTTCAATTGACACGCATGATCGGCTAATTGAAATTGGCGCTGTTCATGTTGAGAAATTAGAAGTAACAGATAAAACCTTCCAAACATTTGCTAATCCATCTCGTGAAATCCCTACGCATATTACTGCACTTACTTCTATTGAACAAGGTCATGTTGATGACGCACCAAGTTCCCTTGAGGCAATTAAAAATTATTTTCAGTTCGTTGAAGACAATAAAAGTAATAGTTGGATTGGCCATCATTTGAATTTCGATACAATGGTCATAAAAAAAGAGCTACAACGGGCAAAATATTCGTATGAGATGCCTTCATCTTTCGATACCTATGCGTTAATCAACTATATTATGCCAAACCTAAAAGCCCTTGATCTAGAAGAATATGCTAAACTTTTCGGAACTAAAATATTTGAACGCCACCGTGCACTTGGCGATGCGTTAACAACTGCCCATTTGTTTGTTGAGATTATCAAACGGTCAGAATATCAAGGGATTACAACGCTTGCCGATCTACTACGCACAAAAAATAAACACTTGATTTTATTGTGATGCAATAAATGATACTTTTACTCAAAAAAATTAACAAGAGATAGAGTTTGTATCACTCTTCTCTTGTTATTTATTTATGATTATTTTATTTTCCTCGGCCAAAAACTCCATTTTCCAAGCTTGACTAATATCGTTGGTATGAGCAGTGGACGAACAATAAACGTATCAATCAATATTCCGAGCGCCATTATAAACCCAAATAATTTTAGTTCATAAATAGGCATTGTCGCTAAGACGAGGAATGTTGCCGCGAGAATAAGCCCTGCCGAACTAATGACGCCGCCAGTTCTTTCTACTCCTCGTCTAACAGCATCTTCAAACGGCATTGCCTTCATCTCTTCCCTAATTCTAGCGATTAGCATTATCGAGTAATCGACCCCAAGCGCAATTAGGAAAACAAATGAGTAAAGCGGAATACGATAATTAATTGCTTCAATTCCTAAAAAGATATCAAAAAGTATTAATGACAGACCAAGTGTTGCTGCATAAGACAATAGAATCGTTCCCATCATGTAGATTGGTGCGATAATTGAACGCGTCTGAAGTCCAAGCATGATTGTAATGAGCGCGGTCATAAGAATGATCACAACAGTCGTGTCGCGCTTATTAACATCTCTTATATCAGCATGTATAGCACTTTCTCCGGTGATGAATAACTCCATATTCGTGAGCCCCACTTCTTTCAACATCGCTTCACTTTCCTCACGAATTTCTAGCACCGTATCAAATGCCTTAACATCGTATGGATTTCCCGTGAAGATAATGGAGAATTTTGCACTTTTTCCATCTTCGGAAAGTGGATTGCCGAAAGTAGTCACATTTTCAATTCCAGGTTTATCATTAATCTTATCAATAATTGTCTGTAAGTCTGTGCCTTCGAATCCTTCTTCAGAGACAAATAATAATGTTCCTGGAGCAAGACTTCCTGGAGAAAATGAATCCGACAAGCGTTCATATCCTATACGTGAAGATAAATCTTCCGGAAATGAATCAATCAGATCATACGACTCCTTCATATTCGTTACATTCCAAGCACCCAGTAATAGTAAAAGTGTAATTGGAATCATAAATAGAACAGGTCTTTTCGTGACGCCACTTGCTACTTTATCCCAAATTGTTTTCTTTTCTTTCGTATCTTCTCCATATTTCGGAATGACAGGCCAAAACGCCTTTCTTCCAATAACAGCGAATAATGCAGGCAATAAAGTAAGTCCTCCAATAAGCATAGCAGCCGCTGCAATGACAAAGACTGGTGCAAAGTTACGGTACGGTTCATATAGCGCAAAAAACAACGTTGCAACGCCTAGCACGATTGTACTTCCACTAAAGAATATCGGTTCTTTGACATGCCGCATCGTTTCCCGCATTGCTTCATGGACTGATTCGTGTCGTTTTAATTCTTCACGGTAACGTGAAAAAATGAGTAATGAATAATCCGTCACAACCGCAAACAATAAAATTGTCATAATTGAAAGTGCTTGGCTTTCAACCGTGAACAACCCGATAGAAGCTAATAAACCAATAATCCGATCGACAACTGCATACACAATTGCTGCTGCGACAAGTGGGATAAGTGTAAGTAGCGGCGAGCGATAAATGACAAGTAACAAAACCAAAATGATGCCGACCGTCGATAATAATAGCACCACGTCTGCTCGGCTGAATAACTCTACAGCATCTGCTGCAATCGCCGCCGGTCCCGTCCAGGACAACTCAGCATCCCCTTCAACGTTTCCAGCAACATCATCTTTTATTAAACTAACTAAGTCATGCAGGTCGTTACCTTCCAATCCTTCCGGTAATGTAATTGACGAAAAGAATGTTTTTCCATTCTCAGAAAGAAAAGCCGCTCGCTGTTCAGGTTCCAATACAGATAAGGAAGGAACAATAATTTCACCGAAAGATGTTTCCGTTTCCATTGCCTCAAGTGCATGAGCAAATTCTAAAATTTCTTCATCCGTTAATCCTTCGTCTTTATGCAGAACTGAAAATAACGGGATTCCACCGTCTTGAGGAAAATGCTTTTCCAATTGCAAATCTGCTACTATTGATTCCGCATCTGCGGGCAATCCAGCATTCTTATTTGCCTCAACAAATTCATTTGCAGTAGGGGCAAAGGAGGATAATATAACCGTAAAAGCAAGCCAAATACCGATGTATATCCAGTATATTCGTTTACCTCTTACCATTACTTTCCCCCTCCTTTTCAGTTAGAAATGTTACGATAACAAACAAAGCAAAACTAATAAGTAGAATCGTCCCGCCTACAATATAAAATATTAACGAAAATACCTCATTGACATTAAAAGGTTTTAAAAATTGTAACCACATTCCAACTGTCAAACCAATTGAACCGATAATTGCTGTCCAACCTTGAACATTAACAAGCTTTGTTGCTCGTACTCTATAAGCCTTATAAAAGATTCCCCAAGCAAACATAGATAGCCATCCGACTAATAAAATGTGTGCGTGGATTGGACGAAATGCATACGATCCTGCTCCTGCCATATGAGACCCTAACACTGTTCCGATTAAACCAAAAATCGCCGAAAATCGAATAAGTCTTAAACTCCAGTTATTCTGCATTCAAAATTCCCCCATGTTGTTGATGTTATACACTTATCTTAAATCTCCAACATGAACGGAAGATTAACTTAACATTACATTTTTGGAAGCCTGACAATACAAGTCGTTCCGTCCCCATCCTGACTTTCTATGACAACCTCTCCATCGTGTAAATGAACGACTTCCTGAACAATTGACAAACCAAGTCCGGTTCCGATAACTTCTTGCGTTCTTGAATCATCTGCACGAAAAAAACGGTCAAAAATCCGTGAGATAGCATGCTCATCCACCCCTATACCATTATCTCGAATTGTAATGATAATTGAATCAGATGTTTCTGTTAAATCTATGTCAACATTACCTTCTTGTTGCGTATATTTTAATGCATTAGATAACAAATTCTCCCATACCTTTTCAAGGAAATTAGGGTCCCCAGTAAAATAAACTGGTTGAAGATCCATTGATAAGCTCATTTCTTTTTCATCTAACAACCAACGAAATTTCCGCGCCGTTTCCCTAAGTTGTTCATCTAATCTAATTGTTTGATATTCAAGTGGGGCTGACAGTTGATCTATAGAAGTTAAAAGTAGTAACTGTTTAGTCAGGCTAGATAAACGGTTAGTCTCAGACTGAATCACTTTTGCATAATCAATTCTTTCTTTTTCCGATAAATCCTTACCGAGTAGTAAGTCAGAATAACCTTTGATATTTAATAGCGGTGTCTGAAAATCATGGGAAACATCACTTACAAACTCTTTGCGAATACGATTATTCTCACTCAATCTTTCCGTCATCTGTTGAAAACTATGTGCGAGTTGCCCAATTTCATCGCGTCTATGTATATGCAAATCACCATTAAACTGTTCTTTTCCAACTTTTTTTGTCGCTAACGTTAACTCCGTTATTGGTTCAATAAGCTTCTTTGCAACAATGAGCATTGCAAGCAAACTGATTATCCCCATTAAAGTCATAAGTCCCGCAATAATATAGTGAATTTCACTAAATAACATTTTAATATCCGGTCGTAAAAATAGCGCATATTTTCTTCCTTCGTGAACGAAAGAAAGACCAACTGTATTCGTCAGTTCATTGGAAAAATAACCGGTCATAAAAGTTTCGCTGGGTAAGTTTGCCATCCCATGATAAGCGTTACCTGCTAGTACCCTATCCACAGATTCTTGTGAAAGGTTCTCAACACGAAATGGTTCACCATATAATTTGGAACGGCCGTCTTCATCTACTAGGTATAACTTATAACCTGTAGCTGCCTGCGTTTCTAAAAATTCCTCAAGAGATACCCCCTCATTTGTTTCAATAAACGTCACAAGGCTTTGAGCTATACTCATGTTTTTTTCATCATTTTGTACTTTCAACACTTGATGATAATATGTATTAATACCTAAAAAAGCCAATAATGCACTAATTACCATAATCGCGGCCGTCATCAAAACGAGTTTACTGTAAAGAGACCTCATCATTCTAATACCTCTAGCTTGTAACCAACACCTCGTACAGTAGCGATTTTCACAACGGGCGTTAACTTCTGCAATTTCTCACGAACACGTTTAATATGTACATTGAGCGTTTGCTCATCACCTTCATAGTCATAGCCCCAAACACGTTCCAACAAAATATCTCTTGTAAATACCGTATTTAGACGCGAAGCCAACACAGATAATAATTCAAATTCCTTTAAAGGTAGCAATAAAATTTTATTTCCAACCGAAACTTCATAGCTTTGTCGATTAATATGCAATGGCCCTGCTTGAATAAAAGCGTCAACTACTTTGTCGTACCTACGCAAAATAGCATTTATCCTAAATTGTAATTCTTTCGGTTCAAATGGTTTAACAACGTAATCATCTGAACCCGAGAGAAATCCTTGCTCCTTGTCTTCTAACTCCCCTTTTGCTGTTAACAATAAAACGGGAATATCTGTCGTCGAACGAATTTTTCGGGTTAATGTATATCCGTCCATACCAGGCATCATCACGTCTACAACAGCCAAGTCAGGATACTCCATCTCAATGATTTCAAGCGCTTCATATCCATTTGATGCTTTTTGAACGGCATATCCCGCTTGGGTTAATTGAATACTGACAAGTTCCAAAATATTGGGATCGTCATCAACGACTAATATTTTCAATATATTCACCTTCTCCTTTTCCTAGAAGATCTTCGAAATTCAGCATTTAACAATCCAGATAATAAAATAATTACAGCTGTCGAATAAAACCACAGTACAAGTAAAATGATACCAGACAATTGTCCATACAACAGGGTATAGTCAACATTTGATACATATTTGCCAAATGATAGTGAAAACAACTGCCAACCCACCGTTGTAAATAAGGCGCCCGGTAACACAGCTTTGAGTGCCATTTTACCAGTCGGGACAATCTTATAAAACAGGAGAAAAAAAGCAAGTAAAAACAACGACCCCATCCCCCATCGGATCGCAGGGCGAATATATAGCCAGCTATGCCAAGCATGTACTGAATCAGCATGCGTCATTATTCGATGTAACGCCTCATCAATGATCGGTAAAAATAAAGACAATGGGATGATAAGCATAAACAATAAGGTTATGCCTAAATCTCGTATGAGCACTTGCCAAAAGGGGTACTGTCGCTTATGTCCATTTGCTAAGTCTAATGAGCGTGCAAGTGATTGTACCGCCATAGAAGACAACCAAAATGCACTCGCTAAACTTACATAAACAACATTCCCTTGGCTTTTGTTTAAAATAGCATGTAGGTTTTTTTCAATTAACAGAAATGCTTCAACAGGTGTAAAGGGTTCTAGAAAATTTAACAACATTTCTTCGTTAACTGTAAAGAAACTAAGTAAGGAAAAAAGAAAGATAAGAAATGGTAACATCGATAGCAATAAATAGTAAGCAGTTTGCGCGGCTTGATCAAAAAATCGTTCTTTGAAAAAACGAATAATTACGCATTTTACGGCTTTCATCGCTTCACCTCTCTTACAATATACCCTTTATTGTCTAAAGTCATGAAGGTTTACAGATAAATTATCAAAAGAAGGATGATTGAATAGCACTTTGAATTTTCATGGAACAACAAAAAGAGCCACTACCATAAGGTAATGACTCTTTTAGTGCTTGGCAACGTCCTACTCTTGCAGGAGCTAACTCCAACTACCATCGGCGCTGAAGAGCTTAACTTCCGTGTTCGGTATGGGAACGGGTGTGACCTCTTCGCTATCGCCACCAAACTATTGAGCAAAATTGTTCACTCAAAACTGGATAAACAAAACATTGAATGACACAAACTGTCATGTATTTAAGGATAAGTCCTCAATCGATTAGTATCCGTCAGCTGCACACGTCGCCGTGCTTCCACCTCGGACCTATCAACCTCATCATCTTTGAGGGATTTTACTCACTTACGTAATGGGAAATCTCATCTTGAGGGGGGCTTCATGCTTAGATGCTTTCAGCATTTATCCCGTCCATACGTAGCTACCCAGCTATGCCTTTGGCAAGACAACTGGTACACCAGCGGTATGTCCATCCCGGTCCTCTCGTACTAAGGACAGCTCCTCTCAAATTTCCTGCGCCCGCGACGGATAGGGACCGAACTGTCTCACGACGTTCTGAACCCAGCTCGCGTACCGCTTTAATGGGCGAACAGCCCAACCCTTGGGACCGACTACAGCCCCAGGATGCGATGAGCCGACATCGAGGTGCCAAACCTCCCCGTCGATGTGAACTCTTGGGAGAGATAAGCCTGTTATCCCCGGGGTAGCTTTTATCCGTTGAGCGATGGCCCTTCCATGCGGAACCACCGGATCACTAAGCCCGTCTTTCGACCCTGCTCGACTTGTAGGTCTCGCAGTCAAGCTCCCTTATGCCTTTGCACTCTACGAATGATGTCCAACCATTCTGAGGGAACCTTTGGGCGCCTCCGTTACTCTTTAGGAGGCGACCGCCCCAGTCAAACTGCCCGCCTGACACTGTCTCCTACCCCGCTAAGGGGCATGGGTTAGAATTCCAATACAGTCAGGGTAGTATCCCACCAATGCCTCCACCGAAGCTGGCGCTCCGGTTTCAAAGGCTCCTACCTATCCTGTACAGACTGCATCAGAATTCAATATCAGGTTGCAGTAAAGCTCCACGGGGTCTTTCCGTCCTGTCGCGGGTAACCTGCATCTTCACAGGTACTATAATTTCACCGAGTCTCTCGTTGAGACAGTGCCCAGATCGTTACGCCTTTCGTGCGGGTCGGAACTTACCCGACAAGGAATTTCGCTACCTTAGGACCGTTATAGTTACGGCCGCCGTTTACTGGGGCTTCGGTTCAAAGCTTCGCTTGCGCTAACCTCTCCCCTTAACCTTCCAGCACCGGGCAGGCGTCAGCCCCTATACGTCACCTTACGGTTTTGCAGAGACCTGTGTTTTTGCTAAACAGTCGCCTGGGCCTATTCACTGCGGCTCTCTCGGGCTTTAACACCCTATCAGAGCACCCCTTCTCCCGAAGTTACGGGGTCATTTTGCCGAGTTCCTTAACGAGAGTTCTCTCGATCACCTTAGGATTCTCTCCTCGCCTACCTGTGTCGGTTTGCGGTACGGGCACCTCCCGCCTCGTTAGAGGCTTTTCTTGGCAGCGTGAAATCAGGGACTCTGGGGAAAATTCCCCTTGCTATCACAGCTCAATGTTATAGAAACGGGATTTGCCTCGTTTCACACCTCACTGCTTAGACGCACATTACCAACCGTGCGCTCACCCTATCCTACTGCGTCCCCCCATTACTCAAACGGCGGGGAGGTGGTACAGGAATATCAACCTGTTATCCATCGTCTACGCCTTTCGGCCTCGACTTAGGTCCCGACTAACCCTGAGCGGACGAGCCTTCCTCAGGAAACCTTAGGCATTCGGTGGAAGGGATTCTCACCCTTCTTTCGCTACTCATACCGGCATTCTCACTTCTAGGCGCTCCACTAGTCCTTACAGTCTAGCTTCGACGCCCCTAGAACGCTCTCCTACCACTGACACCAAAGGTGTCAATCCACAGTTTCGGTGATTCGTTTAGCCCCGATACATTTTCGGCGCAGCGCCACTCGACCAGTGAGCTATTACGCACTCTTTAAATGGTGGCTGCTTCTAAGCCAACATCCTGGTTGTCTGGGCAACGCCACATCCTTTTCCACTTAACGAATACTTGGGGACCTTAACTGGTGGTCTGGGTTGTTTCCCTCTCGACTACGAATCTTATCACCCGCAGTCTGACTCCCAAACAAAAATCATCGGCATTCGGAGTTTGTCTGAATTCGGTAACCCGGGATGGGCCCCTAGTCCAAACAGTGCTCTACCTCCGAGATTCTAACGTTTGAGGCTAGCCCTAAAGCTATTTCGGAGAGAACCAGCTATCTCCAGGTTCGATTGGAATTTCACCGCTACCCACACCTCATCCCCGCATTTTTCAACATACGTGGGTTCGGGCCTCCAGTAAGTGTTACCTTACCTTCACCCTGGACATGGGTAGATCACCTGGTTTCGGGTCTACGACTACATACTAAAACGCCCTATTCAGACTCGCTTTCGCTGCGGCTCCGCATTCTCTGCTTAACCTTGCATGTAATCAGTAACTCGCCGGTTCATTCTACAAAAGGCACGCCATCACTCAGCTTATTTCCGAAGAAACAGCATCGAGCTCTGACTACTTGTAGGCACACGGTTTCAGGATCTATTTCACTCCCCTTCCGGGGTGCTTTTCACCTTTCCCTCACGGTACTGGTTCACTATCGGTCACTAGGAAGTATTTAGCCTTGGGAGATGGTCCTCCCGGATTCCGACGGAATTTCACGTGTTCCGTCGTACTCAGGATCCACTCTGGAGAGAATACACTTTTGATTACGGGGCTATTACCCACTATGGCAGACCTTTCCAGGTCGCTTCATCTAATGCATTCCTTTGTAACTCCGTATAGAGTGTCCTACAACCCCAGGAAGCAAGCTTCCTGGTTTGGGCTGTTCCCGTTTCGCTCGCCGCTACTCAGGGAATCGATTTTCTTTCTCTTCCTCCGGGTACTTAGATGTTTCAGTTCTCCGGGTGTGCCTCATATACGCTATGTATTCACGTATATGTACTGCTCCATTAAGAACAGTGGGTTTCCCCATTCGGAAATCTCTGGATCAAAGCTTACTTACAGCTCCCCAGAGCATATCGGTGTTAGTGCCGTCCTTCATAGGCTCCTAGTGCCAAGGCATCCGCCGTGCGCCCTTTCTAACTTAACCTTAAAACCAATGTTGTATAGCGATATACAACAATCGATTCATACATTACTACATTTGTGTTTATTTCAATGTCGTTTTATCCAGTTTTCAAAGAACAAAAAAACTCTTTATTAGAGTGTTTGGTGGAGCCTAGCGGGATCGAACCGCTGACCTCCTGCGTGCAAGGCAGGCGCTCTCCCAGCTGAGCTAAGGCCCCGTTGTTATTTAAGCAAATAACGCTTAAAAACATTAATGGTGGGCCTAAGTGGACTCGAACCACCGACCTCACGCTTATCAGGCGTGCGCTCTAACCAGCTGAGCTATAGGCCCCTCCCGGGAAATTCATGAAGTTGTTTATTGAATTAACTACATTCCTATAAACCTTCAAAACTGAACGCAAAACGTCAAGTTGAAGAGAACTTTCTCTTCATTCCGTTAAATATCCTTAGAAAGGAGGTGATCCAGCCGCACCTTCCGATACGGCTACCTTGTTACGACTTCACCCCAATCATCTGTCCCACCTTCGGCGGCTGGCTCCCAAAAGGGTTACCCCACCGACTTCGGGTGTTACAAACTCTCGTGGTGTGACGGGCGGTGTGTACAAGACCCGGGAACGTATTCACCGTGGCATGCTGATCCACGATTACTAGCGATTCCTGCTTCATGCAGGCGAGTTGCAGCCTGCAATCCGAACTGGGAACGGTTTTATGGGATTAGCTCCCCCTCGCGGGTTGGCAACCCTCTGTACCGTCCATTGTAGCACGTGTGTAGCCCAGGTCATAAGGGGCATGATGATTTGACGTCATCCCCACCTTCCTCCGGTTTGTCACCGGCAGTCACCTTAGAGTGCCCAACTGAATGCTGGCAACTAAGGTCAAGGGTTGCGCTCGTTACGGGACTTAACCCAACATCTCACGACACGAGCTGACGACAACCATGCACCACCTGTCACCGCTGTCCCCGAAGGGAAAGGTATATCTCTATACCGGTCAGCGGGATGTCAAGACCTGGTAAGGTTCTTCGCGTAGCTTCGAATTAAACCACATGCTCCACCGCTTGTGCGGGTCCCCGTCAATTCCTTTGAGTTTCAGCCTTGCGGCCGTACTCCCCAGGCGGAGTGCTTAATGCGTTTGCTCCAGCACTAAGGGGCGGAAACCCCCTAACACTTAGCACTCATCGTTTACGGCATGGACTACCAGGGTATCTAATCCTGTTTGCTCCCCATGCTTTCGCGCCTCAGCGTCAGTTACAGACCAGAAAGCCGCCTTCGCCACTGGTGTTCCTCCACATCTCTACGCATTTCACCGCTACACGTGGAATTCCGCTTTCCTCTTCTGTACTCAAGCCTTCCAGTTTCCAATGACCTTCCACGGTTAAGCCGTGGGCTTTCACATCAGACTTAAAAGGCCGCCTGCGCGCGCTTTACGCCCAATAATTCCGGACAACGCTTGCCACCTACGTATTACCGCGGCTGCTGGCACGTAGTTAGCCGTGGCTTTCTAATGAGGTACCGTCAAGGTACAGGCAGTTACTCCTATACTTGTTCTTCCCTCACAACAGAGCTTTACGATCCGAAAACCTTCTTCGCTCACGCGGCGTTGCTCCATCAGACTTTCGTCCATTGTGGAAGATTCCCTACTGCTGCCTCCCGTAGGAGTCTGGGCCGTGTCTCAGTCCCAGTGTGGCCGATCACCCTCTCAGGTCGGCTACGCATCGTCGCCTTGGTAAGCCGTTACCTCACCAACTAGCTAATGCGCCGCGGGCCCATCCCGTAGTGACAGCATAGCCGTCTTTCAGAGTTCCTTCATGCGAAGGAACTAATTATTCGGTATTAGCCCCGGTTTCCCGGAGTTATCCCCAACTACAGGGCAGGTTGCCCACGTGTTACTCACCCATCCGCCGCTAACAAAGGAAGAAACAAGTTTCTTCCTCGTTCGCTCGACTTGCATGTATTAGGCACGCCGCCAGCGTTCGTCCTGAGCCAGGATCAAACTCTCCATAATAGAGAAATTCGATTAGCTCGATTTCTTTTGCTGGCATCTTTAAGATGTCCATTTGAATCCGAAGATTCTTTTTCCTATAAACCAACGAGTTGATTTATAGAAGTTATATCTTGACGTTTTGCTGTTCAGTTTTCAAGGTTCATATGGTGGAGCCTAGCGGGATCGAACCGCTGACCTCCTGCGTGCAAGGCAGGCGCTCTCCCAGCTGAGCTAAGGCCCCGTTGTTATTTAAGCAAATAACGCTTAAAAACTTAATGGTCGGGAAGACAGGATTCGAACCTGCGACCCCTTGGTCCCAAACCAAGTGCTCTACCAAGCTGAGCTACTTCCCGAAAATAATAAAATTATAGATGTATAAGTTGGCGCGCCCGACAGGAGTCGAACCCATAACCTTCTGATCCGTAGTCAGACGCTCTATCCAATTGAGCTACGGGCGCTTTTTGTGAAAAATGGTGCCGAGGACCGGAATCGAACCGGTACGGTAGAAACCTACCGCAGGATTTTAAGTCCTGTGCGTCTGCCAGTTCCGCCACCCCGGCAAATATATGGAGCGGAAGACGGGATTCGAACCCGCGACCTCCACCTTGGCAAGGTGATATTCTACCACTGAACTACTTCCGCATATAAAGTGCGGGTGAAGGGAGTCGAACCCCCACGCCCGAAGGCACTAGATCCTAAGTCTAGCGTGTCTGCCAGTTCCACCACACCCGCAATTTTTCATGAAATCAAGTTATAAAATGGTGAGCCATACAGGATTCGAACCTGTGACCCTCTGATTAAAAGTCAGATGCTCTACCGACTGAGCTAATGGCTCAAAAGATGGTGCCGGAGAAAGGACTTGAACCCTCAACCTACTGATTACAAGTCAGTTGCTCTACCAGTTGAGCTACTCCGGCGTTCATAAAATGGTGGAGGATGACGGGTTCGAACCGCCGACCCCCTGCTTGTAAGGCAGGTGCTCTCCCAGCTGAGCTAATCCTCCATATTAATAGTGTTTCTGTAATGAATCTTACAAGACTGGCAACGTCCTACTCTTGCAGGAGCTAACTCCAACTACCATCGGCGCTGAAGAGCTTAACTTCCGTGTTCGGTATGGGAACGGGTGTGACCTCTTCGCTATCGCCACCAGACTTGGTTGTCCAATTAATTAAGGACACTATTCATTATAACAGCATTTTTTAAAAATGCAAGCGTTATTTTTTTGTTGAGCAAAAATTGTTCACTCAAAACTGGATAAACAAAACATTGAATGACACAAACTGTCATGTATTTAAGGATAAGTCCTCAATCGATTAGTATCCGTCAGCTGCACATGTCGCCATGCTTCCACCTCGGACCTATCAACCTCATCATCTTTGAGGGATTTTACTTACTTACGTAATGGGAAATCTCATCTTGAGGGGGGCTTCATGCTTAGATGCTTTCAGCATTTATCCCGTCCATACGTAGCTACCCAGCTATGCCTTTGGCAAGACAACTGGTACACCAGCGGTATGTCCATCCCGGTCCTCTCGTACTAAGGACAGCTCCTCTCAAATTTCCTGCGCCCGCGACGGATAGGGACCGAACTGTCTCACGACGTTCTGAACCCAGCTCGCGTACCGCTTTAATGGGCGAACAGCCCAACCCTTGGGACCGACTACAGCCCCAGGATGCGATGAGCCGACATCGAGGTGCCAAACCTCCCCGTCGATGTGAACTCTTGGGAGAGATAAGCCTGTTATCCCCGGGGTAGCTTTTATCCGTTGAGCGATGGCCCTTCCATGCGGAACCACCGGATCACTAAGCCCGTCTTTCGACCCTGCTCGACTTGTAGGTCTCGCAGTCAAGCTCCCTTATGCCTTTGCACTCTACGAATGATGTCCAACCATTCTGAGGGAACCTTTGGGCGCCTCCGTTACTCTTTAGGAGGCGACCGCCCCAGTCAAACTGCCCGCCTGACACTGTCTCCTACCCCGCTAAGGGGCATGGGTTAGAATTCCAATACAGTCAGGGTAGTATCCCACCAATGCCTCCACCGAAGCTGGCGCTCCGGTTTCAAAGGCTCCTACCTATCCTGTACAGACTGCATCAGAATTCAATATCAGGTTGCAGTAAAGCTCCACGGGGTCTTTCCGTCCTGTCGCGGGTAACCTGCATCTTCACAGGTACTATAATTTCACCGAGTCTCTCGTTGAGACAGTGCCCAGATCGTTACGCCTTTCGTGCGGGTCGGAACTTACCCGACAAGGAATTTCGCTACCTTAGGACCGTTATAGTTACGGCCGCCGTTTACTGGGGCTTCGGTTCAAAGCTTCGCTTGCGCTAACCTCTCCCCTTAACCTTCCAGCACCGGGCAGGCGTCAGCCCCTATACGTCACCTTACGGTTTTGCAGAGACCTGTGTTTTTGCTAAACAGTCGCCTGGGCCTATTCACTGCGGCTCTCTCGGGCTTTAACACCCTATCAGAGCACCCCTTCTCCCGAAGTTACGGGGTCATTTTGCCGAGTTCCTTAACGAGAGTTCTCTCGATCACCTTAGGATTCTCTCCTCGCCTACCTGTGTCGGTTTGCGGTACGGGCACCTCCCGCCTCGTTAGAGGCTTTTCTTGGCAGCGTGAAATCAGGGACTCCAGGGAAAATTCCCCTTGCTATCACAGCTCAATGTTATAGAAACGGGATTTGCCTCGTTTCACACCTCACTGCTTAGACGCACATTACCAACCGTGCGCTCACCCTATCCTACTGCGTCCCCCCATTACTCAAACGGCGGGGAGGTGGTACAGGAATATCAACCTGTTATCCATCGTCTACGCCTTTCGGCCTCGACTTAGGTCCCGACTAACCCTGAGCGGACGAGCCTTCCTCAGGAAACCTTAGGCATTCGGTGGAAGGGATTCTCACCCTTCTTTCGCTACTCATACCGGCATTCTCACTTCTAGGCGCTCCACTAGTCCTTACAGTCTAGCTTCGACGCCCCTAGAACGCTCTCCTACCACTGACACCAAAGGTGTCAATCCACAGTTTCGGTGATTCGTTTAGCCCCGATACATTTTCGGCGCAGCGCCACTCGACCAGTGAGCTATTACGCACTCTTTAAATGGTGGCTGCTTCTAAGCCAACATCCTGGTTGTCTGGGCAACGCCACATCCTTTTCCACTTAACGAATACTTGGGGACCTTAACTGGTGGTCTGGGTTGTTTCCCTCTCGACTACGAATCTTATCACCCGCAGTCTGACTCCCAAACGAAAATCATCGGCATTCGGAGTTTGTCTGAATTCGGTAACCCGGGATGGGCCCCTAGTCCAAACAGTGCTCTACCTCCGAGATTCTAACGTTTGAGGCTAGCCCTAAAGCTATTTCGGAGAGAACCAGCTATCTCCAGGTTCGATTGGAATTTCACCGCTACCCACACCTCATCCCCGCATTTTTCAACATACGTGGGTTCGGGCCTCCAGTAAGTGTTACCTTACCTTCACCCTGGACATGGGTAGATCACCTGGTTTCGGGTCTACGACTACATACTAAAACGCCCTATTCAGACTCGCTTTCGCTGCGGCTCCGCATTCTCTGCTTAACCTTGCATGTAATCAGTAACTCGCCGGTTCATTCTACAAAAGGCACGCCATCACTCAGCTTATTTCCGAAGAAACAGCATCGAGCTCTGACTACTTGTAGGCACACGGTTTCAGGATCTATTTCACTCCCCTTCCGGGGTGCTTTTCACCTTTCCCTCACGGTACTGGTTCACTATCGGTCACTAGGAAGTATTTAGCCTTGGGAGATGGTCCTCCCGGATTCCGACGGAATTTCACGTGTTCCGTCGTACTCAGGATCCACTCTGGAGAGAATACACTTTTGATTACGGGGCTATTACCCACTATGGCAGACCTTTCCAGGTCGCTTCATCTAATGCATTCCTTTGTAACTCCGTATAGAGTGTCCTACAACCCCAGGAAGCAAGCTTCCTGGTTTGGGCTGTTCCCGTTTCGCTCGCCGCTACTCAGGGAATCGATTTTCTTTCTCTTCCTCCGGGTACTTAGATGTTTCAGTTCTCCGGGTGTGCCTCATATACGCTATGTATTCACGTATATGTACTGCTCCATTACGAACAGTGGGTTTCCCCATTCGGAAATCTCTGGATCAAAGCTTACTTACAGCTCCCCAGAGCATATCGGTGTTAGTGCCGTCCTTCATAGGCTCCTAGTGCCAAGGCATCCGCCGTGCGCCCTTTCTAACTTAACCTTAAAACCAACGTTGTATAGCGATATACAACAATTGATTCATACATTACTACATTTGTGTTTATTTCAATGTCGTTTTATCCAGTTTTCAAAGAACAAGTAATGAAAGTTCATGTTAATGAACCCTCAAAACTGAACGCAAAACGTCAAGTTGAAGAGAACTTTCTCTTCATTCCGTTAAATATCCTTAGAAAGGAGGTGATCCAGCCGCACCTTCCGATACGGCTACCTTGTTACGACTTCACCCCAATCATCTGTCCCACCTTCGGCGGCTGGCTCCCAAAAGGGTTACCCCACCGACTTCGGGTGTTACAAACTCTCGTGGTGTGACGGGCGGTGTGTACAAGACCCGGGAACGTATTCACCGTGGCATGCTGATCCACGATTACTAGCGATTCCTGCTTCATGCAGGCGAGTTGCAGCCTGCAATCCGAACTGGGAACGGTTTTATGGGATTAGCTCCCCCTCGCGGGTTGGCAACCCTCTGTACCGTCCATTGTAGCACGTGTGTAGCCCAGGTCATAAGGGGCATGATGATTTGACGTCATCCCCACCTTCCTCCGGTTTGTCACCGGCAGTCACCTTAGAGTGCCCAACTGAATGCTGGCAACTAAGGTCAAGGGTTGCGCTCGTTACGGGACTTAACCCAACATCTCACGACACGAGCTGACGACAACCATGCACCACCTGTCACCGCTGTCCCCGAAGGGAAAGGTATATCTCTATACCGGTCAGCGGGATGTCAAGACCTGGTAAGGTTCTTCGCGTAGCTTCGAATTAAACCACATGCTCCACCGCTTGTGCGGGTCCCCGTCAATTCCTTTGAGTTTCAGCCTTGCGGCCGTACTCCCCAGGCGGAGTGCTTAATGCGTTTGCTCCAGCACTAAGGGGCGGAAACCCCCTAACACTTAGCACTCATCGTTTACGGCATGGACTACCAGGGTATCTAATCCTGTTTGCTCCCCATGCTTTCGCGCCTCAGCGTCAGTTACAGACCAGAAAGCCGCCTTCGCCACTGGTGTTCCTCCACATCTCTACGCATTTCACCGCTACACGTGGAATTCCGCTTTCCTCTTCTGTACTCAAGCCTTCCAGTTTCCAATGACCTTCCACGGTTAAGCCGTGGGCTTTCACATCAGACTTAAAAGGCCGCCTGCGCGCGCTTTACGCCCAATAATTCCGGACAACGCTCGCCACCTACGTATTACCGCGGCTGCTGGCACGTAGTTAGCCGTGGCTTTCTAATGAGGTACCGTCAAGGTACAGGCAGTTACTCCTATACTTGTTCTTCCCTCACAACAGAGCTTTACGATCCGAAAACCTTCTTCGCTCACGCGGCGTTGCTCCATCAGACTTTCGTCCATTGTGGAAGATTCCCTACTGCTGCCTCCCGTAGGAGTCTGGGCCGTGTCTCAGTCCCAGTGTGGCCGATCACCCTCTCAGGTCGGCTACGCATCGTCGCCTTGGTAAGCCGTTACCTCACCAACTAGCTAATGCGCCGCGGGCCCATCCCGTAGTGACAGCATAGCCGTCTTTCAGAGTTCCTTCATGCGAAGGAACTAATTATTCGGTATTAGCCCCGGTTTCCCGGAGTTATCCCCAACTACAGGGCAGGTTGCCCACGTGTTACTCACCCATCCGCCGCTAACAAAGGAAGAAACAAGTTTCTTCCTCGTTCGCTCGACTTGCATGTATTAGGCACGCCGCCAGCGTTCGTCCTGAGCCAGGATCAAACTCTCCATAATAGAGAAATTCGATTAGCTCGATTTCTTTTGCTGGCATCTTTAAGATGTCCATTTGAATCCGAAGATTCGTTTCCTACAAACCAACAAGTTGATTTGTAGTTGTTATATCTTGACGTTTTGCTGTTCAGTTTTCAAGGTTCATATAGAAGAAACTTTTTTGTGGTTCCTCCTGGCCGCTTCTCTCGTTCTTCCGAAGCAACTCTTATATCATAGCACAACTCCGAACTCGATGTCAACAACAAATTTAAAATTTCTTTTTCGTTGTTTCCGTTCGTTGTTTGCTGTTGTTTGTGTTGCTCGAATTGGCAACGTTAATAACTATAACACCTTCTTTTTTAGAATGCAACCCTTTTTCTAAAAAAGTTTTAAATTCTACCGTAAGGTGATAATAACTGCCTCTTCCACCCCCTTTTGATTAAACAAACATCCTTGGTAACACTTAAGTCTTTCATCTTCCTACAATTATCAAGTCGATTAAATGGGGATACCCGTCTTCTTATCCAGTAATGGAACCACTTCGCTAATTAAATGTCTACTTTACTTTTATCTCATAATAAAAACCACTATATAGTAGAGACATGATTCATAAAGAAAGTTCCATTAAAAAACGAACTTCCCTTAATCGTATGATTCCTGTTATTTACATCCATTTAATTCACAAACCTTTGTAGTCCTACAAAACTTAGCCCATCTAATGAAGAAGAAATTGCTGGTCGTTTACGGTATCTATTTATAGCCATAAAAAAACCTCGTGAATCTACATTCAGTCGATTCACGAGGTTTCTCTATATGTTATTCTTTAGGACGCATTTGAGGGAACAGTAGAATATCACGAATAGATGGAGCATTCGTTAACAACATAACAAGGCGATCGATACCGATGCCGAGTCCCCCTGTCGGTGGCAACCCATATTCTAATGCTTCAATAAAGTCGTCATCCATTTCATGCGCTTCGTCATTTCCTTGTTCTTTCTCAACAAGTTGTGCTTCGAAACGTTCGCGTTGGTCGATTGGATCGTTTAGTTCTGTAAACGCGTTTGCATGTTCACGACGAACAATGAACAATTCGAAACGATCCGTGAATCGCTCATCTTCAGGATTCTTCTTCGCAAGTGGCGAGATTTCAACAGGATGGCCGTAAATGAATGTTGGCTGAACAAGTTCTTCTTCAACTTTTTGCTCGAAGAATTCATTTAAGACATGTCCCACTTCCATCATTTCTGCTACTTCTACTTGATGCTCTTTCGCCAATGCATGTGCTTCTTCTTTCGTCATTTCTTTCCAGAAGTCAACACCAGTATATTCTTTTACCGCATCTACCATATGCAGTCGTTTCCAGCCCGGAGCCAAATCAATAACGTCGTCGCCATATGTTACTTGTGTTGTTCCAAGAACATCCTGTGCGATATGTGCCACCATATTCTCTGTTAGGGCCATAATATCTTCGTAGTCCGCGTATGCTTCATACAATTCAATCATTGTAAACTCAGGGTTGTGACGCGTAGAGATTCCCTCGTTACGGAAAACACGACCAATTTCATATACTTTTTCTAATCCGCCCACAATAAGTCGCTTTAAGTGCAATTCAATTGCGATACGCATATAAAGCGTCATATCCAAAGCATTATGATGTGTGACGAATGGACGCGCTGTTGCTCCGCCGGCAATTGCATGTAGCATTGGCGTCTCTACTTCAAGGAAGCCCTGGTCATCTAAGTAACGACGCATGGACTGAATAATTTTACTACGCAAAATAAACGTTTCCTTACTTCCCTCAGTAGAAATTAAATCTAAATAACGTTGACGGTAACGTTGTTCGATATCTTGTAAGCCGTGGAACTTCTCCGGTAAAGGACGAAGCGCCTTTGTTAAGAATGTAAACTCTTCTACCTTTATAGATAGTTCGCCAACTTTTGTTTTGAATACCGTCCCGCTCACGCCTACGATATCTCCAAGGTCCGTTGTTTTATATAATGCATAAGCCTCTTCACCAATTGCATCTTGTCTTACGTAAATTTGAATTTGGCCACCCAAATCTTGGATATGCGCAAAACCAGCTTTCCCTTGTCCGCGCTTCGTCATAAGACGTCCTGCAATCGTCACCTTATAGGATGCTTCTTCTAGTTCCTCTTTTGTAAGTTCTTCATATTCATTTCGAACAGCATCAGATAAATGCGTCCGCTTAAATTTTGAACCAAATGGATCGAGACCACTTTCTCTAATATCCGTCATCTTCTGGCGTCTCACCAGAAGTTGGTCGTTTAATTCGTCAAGATGAGACATTTCATACACTCCTCCAGTTAAGTCTATTCGTATATTCTAACTGCACTACACAGAATTTCCTAATTTAAATCGACTGTATCTATTGTACACAAAGAAAAGAGCTATCACAATTCGCGACAGCCCGATATCAAAAATCAAACAGCGTTAACGTTTACTGCCTTACGTTCACGCATTATCACTTCTTCAGCAAAGCGACTTAACAAGCTGCTTATCTCGACTTTTATTGTCATCGTGTCGATAATTTTACGCACATTGCCGTTTCCAGGAACACTTTTCAATGCTAAGAAAAGATTTTCACTTAGCCCCGTCAATTCCTTGCCAAATCTGCACGCCGTCGTCATATGCTGCTCCCTCTTCTGAAAATCGCTTTCCGCTGACTGGATGTACCACATCAGGTACAATTTCAAGCAGAGGAATAAGAACAAAAGCGCGTTCATCCATTCGTGGATGTGGCACAATTAAGTTCTCCGTTTCAATATTGTCTTGATTATAGAGTAAAATGTCAAGGTCTAATGTTCGTGGTCCCCATCGAATAGTGCGTTCTCGCCCAAGTCCCTGCTCGATTTGCTGGCAAATGGTCAGCAATTCATGTGCCGATAACTCCGTTTTAATGAATACAACAACATTTAAAAAGTCGGCTTGCTCTGTATAACCAACTGGCTCAGTTTCATATATGGAAGAAACCTTCTCAACCGATACAGTATCCAGTTCATCTAATGCTTGGATGGCGCTTTGTAAATAAATATGACGTTCTCCGATATTCGAGCCAATTGAAATGAACGCTTCATTCACGCAAAATGCCCCCTAGTAATGTCAATCGCTACAGAATTATAATGACCAGCTATCGGCGGATCTGGTTTAATTAACTGAACACGAACACCTGATACTTGATCTGCATAGTTAAACAGTATGCAATCTGCAACATTTTCCGCAACCGTTTCAATTAATTTAACCGGGGGCCCTTCCACGATTTCCTTACATAGTTCATACACTTCTGCGTAATTCACCGTTTTTGATAAATCATCCGTCTTTCCTGCTTCCTTAAGGTTTGTAGCAAGTGATACGGTGACACGAAATCTCTGTCCAAGTTTTGTTTCCTCCTGCAAAACGCCGTGATACCCATAAAACGCCATCTCATTTAAATGAATATAATCCATTTGTTACTCCCCCTACCCGTTGAACTTTGTCTTTCCTACCAATATATCCATCATTTTTGCCGCACGGGCTATTTCTTTCACATCATGAACGCGCATAATATGACAACCTTTTTCGATTCCATAGCAAACCGTCGCGCTCGTACCTGCCAAACGTTCTTCTACTGGCAAATCTAGCACATGCCCAATGAGTGATTTGCGAGACGTTCCAAGCAACACCGGGTAGCCCATTCTTGAAACCGCCTGTAAACTTTGCATCGCGACAATGTTTTGTGCTGTGTCCTTAGCAAATCCAATACCCGGATCCAACCAAATATTCTCACACGGAACACCTGCAGATAAAGCAATATCAATGCTTTCTTGCAAATCCTTCTGCATCTCTTCGTGCAAAGCATGTTCATACTCGGCAACCTCTCGATTATGCATCAATATAATCGGGACATTGTATTTTGCTGCAACTTCAGCAATTTTCGGCTCTCGTTTCGCACCCCAAATATCATTAATTATATGCGCACCTGCTTGAACTGTCGCCTCTGCAACTTCAGCTTTGTACGTATCAATCGAAACAATACAATCGAATTCACGTGTAATTGCTTCAACTATTGGGACCGTACGTTCAAGTTCTTCTTCTAATGACACCGGCGCATGACCTGGACGTGTCGATTCGCCACCAATATCAATAATTTTCGCTCCATCTCGAAGCATTTCTTCTGCATGTTTTAAAGCCCTATCAATGTGCCCATATTTTCCTCCGTCTGAAAACGAATCTGGCGTCACATTTAATATGCCCATAATGATTGTTTCGTGTCGAAAATCTAGTTCTTCGCTACCAAAACGGTAAGTATCTTTTGCGTACGCTAATTCCATTCCTTAAAACCTTCTCTCCTCAATTGCTGTACGATAATGCGCTTGTAGTTTTCTATAATAAGGACCTTCATTTCCAGGTAATCGAATCTCTGCAATACTATGTAACGGGACTAGTTCTTGAATTGCATTCGTCACAAACAATTCATCCGCCACTTCTACATCTTCTTTGGAATAAAACCCTTCGCGAATTGTCATCCCCATACTTTCTGCTACTTGCAGCACAAACGCCCTCGTCGTGCCGGGCAAAATACCGGTCTTTATACTCGGTGTATACAACTCACCATCTTTCACCCAAAACACATTCGACGTAACGCCTTCAGCAACAAAGCCGTCCTTCGTGAGAAATAATCCTTCATAGTCCTTTAAGGATGGTAACTCTAAACGTCCACCGATATTATTTAAAAAGTGATGAGATTTATGACGAATTGAGCTTTCCGGCTCATTGCGCGGTGTCATTAACCACACACCTTCTTTGGAAGCCCCCTGTTTTACATTCGGCAATTCTTTTCGAAATACAATTACATTCGGCTTTGGATAAGATGTCGGGGCAAGCCCGATATCATGAACGCCTGCGGAAACATTTAACCGAAAATAACCATCTTTTCCACCTGCCGCTTCGTTCAATTTACGAATCACAGTTAAGATTTCTTTATTTTCATACGGCATCGAAATTCGATAGTCTCCTAACGCCTGTCTTAAGCGATTCATATGTTCTGTAAATAAAAACACATGCCCCTCATATGTTCGAAACGTCTCAAAAAAACCTGCCCCATATAAAAAGCCATGGTCAAAAGGAGAAATTTTCAACTCTTCAGCTGGCATATAAGTACCATTCATCCAACATAACACGAACGCCACTTCCTCTACTTTACCTTCTATTCATTTCGACAGTTGCTTTTGCTTGCCAAAGCGCTTGTCCTTTCGCAAGGGATTCAATATATTCATCTTTCGGAACGGAATCCGCCACTAACCCTGCGCCCGCTTGAATATGAATAACTTCATCTTGAATAAACGCCGTTCGAATCACAACATTTAATTCAAAATCGCCATTAAAACCGAACCAGCCGATTGAACCTGTATATAAACCTCTTTTTTCTGGCTCAAGCTCTTCTATAATTTCCATCGTACGAACTTTTGGCGCGCCTGTAATCGTACCGCCAGGAAAAATTGCTTTCACAATATCTGCATTTGTCTGACCTTCTGCAACGACACCTCTCACATTCGAGACGAGGTGCATCACATGGGAATAGCGCTCCACAACCATAAATTCATTCGTTTCTACAGTTTTTGGTTCACAAACTCGAGAAAAATCTTCTTTTTCTAATTCCACAAGCATGATGTGTTCGGCTTTTTCTTTTTCATCCGACAATAAATCTTTTTCATTCGCCAAATCTTCTGCTTCCGTCGTACCTCTTCGTCGCGTCCCGCCAATCGGACGAGTTGCGAGCTCATTCCCACGTCTTTTCACCAATAATTCGGGTGAACTCGAAGCAACTGAAAACTTCTCTGCTCCAATACAAGCCATATATGGAGACGGATTCACTTGTCGTAATGCCTCGTAATAGGCCAATGGTGTTACATGGAATGGTTTTGATTGACGAACAGATAAATTCACCTGAACGACATCGCCTTTTTCAATATACGCCTGCACGTCCTCTACCATTTTCTCAAACTCTGGCCCATTGACGGACACTTGTAAGTCATCTGTCGGCACTTCTTCCTGTAGCATAAATACATTTCGTTCCGCTACTTCAGCAGCATCCAACCATTTCTTAGCTACCTCCTTCGTATCAATCGCACTTTCAGGAAGCGACATAAAATAAGCTTGTTCTTTTTGAATGTCGTGTACTACCCATTCATCAAATAAATAAAAATACAAATCAGGCGTCTCTGCAAATCGTTTCGTTAAGTCCGGCAAACTTTCATAACGGCGCACATAATCATAGCTAATAAATCCGATAATACCGCCTTGAAACACTGGTAACCCTGGTATCGCATCAATTTTGTAAGACTGTACAAATTTCATTAGATTTTCCAGTGGGTCACCTTTTAATAACTCTTCTTTTCCGTTACGCCAAACAATTTGTAAAAGTTCACCGTCCAACGCCACTATTTTTGCCAGTGGATTCACGCCCGCAATAGAAAATTTTCCATCACGCCCGCTTTCTAATAAAATATGTTCTTGCTCAGTTTGAGCGAGTTGTTGATATGCATTAAAAAATTGTTCTGTTGACATTTCCTTAGCCGTATAGGCCGGTACTTGTTGCTTTTTCATGTATGTCCTCCCGGTACCGATAATATTTTCATTTTAACGTACAACAGACCATTTATGCACGACAAAAGCTGAGGGATTTACAAATAAACCAAAAAGCAGGGACATTTCATTTTTGAAATCAAAAAAGAAGGCATTATTGCCTTCTTTTTAATGGTTTATTCTTCTTCAAATGCATACAACGGGGTACTTAAATAACGCTCACCGTTAGATGGAAGAACAACCACAACTTTCTTCCCTTTTCCAAGTTCTTTCGCGACTTGAAGCGCCGCATAAATGGCAGCTCCTGAAGATACACCACCAAGAATTCCTTCTTCCCGCGCTGCACGTCTAGCTGTTTCATAAGCGTCTTCCCCTGAAACTTGAATCACTTCATCATAAATACCCGTATCTAAAACTTTGGGTACGAATCCAGCCCCGATTCCTTGAATTTTATGTGGGCCTGGTTGTTGACCAGATAAAACAGCAGATTCTTCCGGCTCTACTGCAACAATTTTCACGCCAGGAAAACGCTCCTTTAAAACTGAACCTACCCCTGTAATAGTTCCACCTGTCCCAATTCCTGAAACAAATGCATCAACCCTATCTAGTGCATCAGCAATTTCAGGTCCCGTCGTTAAACGGTGGACTTCAGGATTCGCCTCATTGTTAAATTGTTGCGGCATAAACCATCCATTTTCTTTTGCCAATTCTTCTGACTTTGCAATAGCACCTTTCATTCCTTCTGCTCCAGGTGTTAATACTAAGTCCGCTCCGTAAGCACGAAGTAAGTTTCGACGTTCTAAACTCATCGTATCCGGCATAACAAGGACCGCCTTATACCCTTTCGCAGCAGCGATCATCGCAAGTCCAATCCCTGTGTTTCCACTTGTCGGCTCAATAATTGTACTATCTCGTTGAAGCTCGCCCGACTTTTCCGCCGCTTCAATCATTGCAAGTGCAATACGATCCTTCACACTTGAACCAGGATTAAAATATTCCAACTTTAAATAAATGTCCGCGTCATTTTCATCATTTAAACGATTTACTTTCACAAGAGGAGTCTTACCAACCAAGTCCGCTATTGTATTCCCTACGATTGTCATGTGCCTCTCTCCTAATTCCTACTATTTTGGTATGCTTTAATGTATTAATATTACTATTAAAATGTGCCGGTTGTCAATCTTTTAAGTGTAATTTGCAGACAATATTTATACAACATATTCTCGTAAAACACGTCAAAATGTTTCAAATTCAACCTTTGACTTATTTCCCGGGAAATAACCTTATACACTAAAAAACACTTTAAACAAATTGTTTAAGGTGTTTTTTGTATTTACTATTCATAAAACCACTTCGCATCAAAGTCTTTCCAAAAAGCTTCCAGACTTACCGTTTCCGGCAATTGTCCTAATGCAAGTTCTCGTTTAATATGTTCTTTTACTTCTTTCAGCTTAAACTTTCGACCTTGCATTTTATCGCTAACGTAAATAACTGCATATGTACCGTCTTTTAACGCTACAGGTTCACTCATTGTGTTTTCTTGTAACTTGGACGCTGCTTGAACAATGGAGGATTCAATAAAATCCGTCGATTCATTAATATATCCAATATCTCCACCTAGATTCGCCGAAGCTGTATCGATAGAACGTTCTTTCGCTAATACTGAAAAATTCGAGCCTTCCTTTAACTCTTGCAATGTTTGATTTGCTTCATCTAACGTATTTACGATGATAATCGCAGTCCGATTGGCATCTTGAATATTATATAACGATGCATTCTTGTCATAATTCTCCCGAATCGCTTCATCTTCAATTACAATATCCTTCGTTAGCACTTTTGCTAATATAAGATCCGTCTGAATTTTTTTCCGTTCTTTCTCTGTATCCAAACCTGTATACGCTTGATGATCACTAGCGCGAATAAGTGCCAGCTCCAAATCAACTTCTTTTTCAGATACATCAATTCCATATTCTTTCGCCGCCGCTTCCATTACTTTATCATTTATCAACTCTCGCAACGTTTCGCGGCCAATTTTTTCTTCCATGGCGGCCATCCAGTCTTCTCGTGTAATCGCCTTTCCATTGACAGACGCTACCTCTTCGCCATTTTGTGTCGTCTTTGATGGAATGAGCCAAGCGATAAACCATAGAAGGTTGCAGACAAAAAGAACCCCGATAATTACAACAAGTGGCTTTGTTTTAAGTCTGCGCTTTTGAGGTGGAGTCAGTTCATTCTTTCGATTGCGTCCGTATCTCATCTAAGAAACCTTCCAACTCTTCTCTTGGATAAACGTAAGTCTCTAAACAGAAATGACAATTCGCCTCAGCCTGTCCCTCATGTTCAATCATCTCGTTAATTTCTTTTTCGCCAAGACCGATAATTGCATTACCAAACCGCTCTCTTGAACAGTTACATGAGAACTGAACATCCATTTTATCTAGAACTTGCACTTTTTCAGCACCAAGCACTTCATTTAAAATTTCTTCTGGCGTTAGGCCTTTGTCAACCATTTTTGAGATTGGCTCCATATTAGCAATACGTTTTTCTAATGTACTAATTGTTTCTTCCGTAGCACCTGGCATAACTTGAATAATAAAGCCGCCGGCAGCTTTTACGGTGTTATCTGGATTCACAAGAACACCGAGTGCAACTGCAGAAGGAACTTGTTCCGAAACAGCAAAGTACTCTGTAAAGTCTTCAGCAATTTCACCTGACACAAGTGGCACTTGACCAGTAAAGAAATCCTTCATATTTAAGTCCTTTACAACCGTTAACATACCATCTGTTCCTACAACACCGCGCACATCTAATTTACCTACTTCATTCAAATCAACATGCGTTTGAGGATTGGATACGTAGCCACGAACTTCACCGTGTCCATTGGCATCCACAATCATCGCACCAATAGGGCCATTACCTTCAATTTTTACCGTTAATTTATCGTCACCTTTTGACATAGCACCCATCATCACAGCCGCAGTCATCGTTCTTCCAAGCGCAGCTGTTGCAGTCGGCCATGTAGCGTGACGTCGCTGTGCTTCTGCAATCGTTTCTGTAGAACGAACAGCATATGCACGAATTTCACCATTATACGCAATCGTTTTTACTAAGTAATCTCTCATATTAAAATTCTTCTCCTTTTATTTGTTTCTTTTGTATATCAGATGGAGTCCTTTCAGCGTTAAGAAATTATCAACGACATCAATTGTATTCGACTCACTTGCAATTAAATCCGCCATGCCGCCTGTTGCAATTACTTTCGGCTCTTCCTTACTCTGTGCTTTTAAGCGTGCAACAATTCCTTCGACTTGACCAACATAGCCGAAGACGATTCCTGATTGCATTGCAGCCACCGTATTTTTACCAACAACATTGTCAGGGCGCGTTAATTCAATTCGTGGTAACTTCGATGCACGGTCAAACAAGGCCTCCATTGAAATACCAATTCCAGGTGCAATCGCTCCACCCATATAACCACCATCTTCATTCACAAAACAATAGGTCGTTGCCGTTCCAAAGTCTACAATAATAAGCGGACTGCCGTATTCCTCGATTGCCGCAACCGCGTTAACAATTCGGTCCGCCCCAACTTCACGCGGATTTTCATACTTAATATTGAGCCCGGTTTTAATGCCCGGTCCAACGACTAGCGGTTTTAAATTAAAGTACTTCTGACACATTTGCTCAAGTGGAAACATAACCGGTGGGACAACGGAAGAGATAATAATTCCATGGATGTCTTCAAAACGAAGACCTACGTGCGTAAACAATGACTTTACTTGCATTGCATATTCATCTTCTGTTTTATGTCTATACGTTTCCATACGCCAATGATATTTAAGTTCATTTCCCTCATAAACACCGAGGACAATATTCGTGTTCCCTGTATCCATCACTAGTATCATATTCAATTCCTCGCTAACATCAACATTTTCCACATATCATACCACATTTACTAAAGAACAGAAGCGTATCCGCCTTAGGGGTTAGAGTTTAAACAATGAAAAAGAACCGACTGCTTCAGTAAAGGAAACAGTCGGTTCTCTTGTCAAACACGTTTCAGAATCATTGTGTCCTATTTATATTGCCGAAGCACAATTAACAGGTCATATCTTTCTAAGCTAACGAATCAAATTAATCTCTGCGCTCTTCCTGAATAGGATTAGATGGCTTATCATTGTGGGACTCTTTTGGTAAGTCACCAATTGACGGATCATTTGGTGCACCTGTTGAATCGGGAGTCGTTTCCTTCTGATCAACCTCAGTTGAAGGGTCATTCACTTTCCCATTACCGCCATTATTATCATAAGAACGTTCAGGCAATGTACCATGATCTTTCAAATGATTAATTTGCTCCGCATCTAACGTTTCAACCTCAAGTAATGTTGTTGCAATTAACTCCAAAAGATCTCTTTTTTCCGTCAGAATTTGCTTTGTACGTTCATACTGTTCTTTAATAATACGTTGCATCTCTTGGTCAATTTCATACGCAATAGACTCTGAATAGTTTTGTTCAGAACTAAAGTCGCGGCCAAGGAAAACCTCTCCTTGAGACTGACCAAACTGCAATGGACCAAGTTTCTTACTCATTCCATATTCAGTTACCATTGAACGAGCAATTCCCGTTGCGCGTTGGAAGTCATTATGTGCACCCGTCGAAACTTCACCAAGTGCAATTTCTTCCGCAACACGTCCGCCCAGTAAACCAGCAATTTTATCTAGAAGCTCTGGCTTCGTCATAAAGTAACGGTCTTCTTTCGGAAGCATAACCGCATAACCACCGGCTTGCCCACGCGGAACAATCGTTACTTTATGGACAATGTCCGCTTCATCAAGCGTGAGACCGATAACTACGTGTCCCGCTTCATGGAAGGCAACAATATTTCGTTCTTTTTCTGATATAACTCGGCTCGTTTTCGCTGGTCCCGCGATCACACGGTCTGTCGCTTCATCGATATCGGCCATATCTATTTTCACTTTATTTCGTCTTGCCGCAACTAACGCAGCCTCGTTTAATAAGTTTTCAAGGTCTGCACCTGAGAATCCAGGCGTACGTTGTGCAAGTGCCTTTAAATTCACTGAATCATCAAATGGTTTGTTTCTCGCATGTACTTTTAGCACTGCCTCTCTACCTTTTACATCTGGTCGACCGACAGTAATCTGACGGTCAAAGCGTCCTGGACGTAAAAGTGCAGGGTCTAAAATATCTGGTCGGTTTGTAGCAGCTACAATAATAATGCCTTCGTTTTCGCCAAAACCATCCATTTCAACAAGAAGTTGGTTAAGCGTTTGTTCACGCTCATCGTGTCCGCCACCAAGTCCTGCACCACGTTGACGACCGACTGCGTCAATCTCGTCAATGAAAATAATACAAGGTGCATTCTTTTTCGCATTTTCAAAAAGGTCACGTACACGTGATGCCCCGACACCTACGAACATTTCAACAAAATCAGAACCTGAGATTGAGAAAAACGGTACTCCCGCCTCACCCGCAACTGCACGTGCTAACAATGTTTTACCCGTTCCCGGAGGCCCAACGAGCAAAATCCCTTTAGGAATACGCGCTCCGACTTCAATAAATTTACGTGGGTCTTTTAAAAAGTCAACGACCTCAACAAGTTCTTGCTTCTCTTCGTCTGCTCCCGCAACGTCATTAAAGCCAACTTTTTTCTTATCGTCCGTGTGGAGTTTCGCTTTACTCTTCCCGAAATTCATCACACGACCGCCGCCCCCGCCTTGCGCTTGGTTAAGCAAGAAGAAGAACAGGATAAATATAATAATAAAAGGGACAAGTCCAGTAAAGAACGATACCCACGCGCTCGTTTCTGGCGCTTTTAAAAACTCAACTTTTGTATCAGTTGATGCGGCAATATTACGAATTTCTCCTAATAACGCTTCATCATTTTGCGGAATATTAGTGAGGAACTCTTCCCCCTCTTCATATCCCTTCATTTCACCTCTTACTACATATACGAGCTGATCGGGTTGGAAGGTCGCATTCGTAACTTCTCCCTTTTCCAACGCAATAATAAACTCATTGTAAGTAAGTGGCTTCGTTTTTGGATTTGCACTGTTCAGCGAACCAAAAATCCCCATAATAGCTAGGAAGATTAGTCCGTATAATAGAAAGTATCGAAGTATCCGATTCATCCCAAAGCCTCCCCATTTCAATCAATTACGCCTCGTTGTTATTGTTTCCTAAATTCGAATATGGCTATCGTATTGCATGCCTTTTCAAAATTCGTGGAATTTGCCGGAGGCTTTACTATAATTCAGCGGTGGTTCATTCAAGCTCTTGCTGAATAAAAACTAAGTTGCATTCATTATACAACGCCTAAAATCACTGCCCTCTTCTATAAGAAGTTAAACAGAAAACTATTGTAAATCTTATCACAGGTCTGATTCAATCTACAACGAAAATGCCTTATATTAGTAACGATTTTTTATAAATTGGATAGGGCTTCTAGAGATTTTTTAAAAAGAATAAATCTCTTTCTTCAACACACCGATGTAAGGTAAATTTCTATACTTCTCTGCATAGTCTAAGCCATATCCTACTACGAATGCATCAGGAACATTAAAGCCAATGTAATCCGCTTCTAAATCCACTTTTCTACCGCTTGGCTTATCGAGAAGCGTAACAATTTTAATAGAGTTTGCCTTTCTATATTTCATCAAATCAACAAGATAGCTTAACGTCTTACCACTATCAATAATGTCCTCAATGATTAAAATATCTCGGCCTTCTACACTTGTGTTTAAATCTTTTATGATTTTCACTTCACCAGATGAAACTGTTGCATTTCCATAACTAGATACGTCCATAAAATCCAATTCAATATGTGCATCTATTTTCTTGATCAAGTCACTCATAAAAGGAAGCGCTCCTTTAAGCACTCCAATTGCAAGTGGAAATTTATCTTGATATTCCTTTGTGAGGATTGAACCAAGTTCATTTACTTTTTCTTGGATTTCTTCCTCGGATATTAATACTTCTTCAATGTCATTGGCAAGCATCGAAATTCCTCCTAAATTAATTGTTCCCTACAACAAATATGTATTTGCTATCGGCAGTTTGCTGCTTTGTAAATTTTTTTCCATACCGTACACTCGGTACTGCGCATACTTCCTCCTGTTTCGTCACAACAACAGGCAATTGGTCGCGTGACGTCCGACTTACCTTTTCATCAATAAACAACCTCGATAATCGTTTCGCCTGCGTCATTCCTTGCAATAGGATTCGGTCACCTTCTTTTCGTGGCCGAGCCGATAAGGGGAATGATTCCTCTGGTAAGTCGAAAAAAGTTACTTCCTTCGCACTTAAAAGTAAATCGCTATTCACGTCTGTTATTTTCTCCCAATACAACCATAAGTAATCATCCCAGTACACCTTTTCACCTTTTAACAAAGGGAGCTGTCTCTCTTGTACGGCATGTTTGGATCTTAATGTAAATTTATCGTATTCACGGATAAAAAGGAAACCATACGGTAGATCTAAGGAAACATTCCCTTCTTGCGAATCAAGATGTTCCAGAAGTTGACGAATGAGGTCGGATTTATAAAATAAAGCATTATATTCCTTATGATAAAGATAATCTAATAGTAGAGGAATCGCCCGCCTTTGTAAAGCAGTTGGCATGCCTTGAAATGTCTTTACGTTCATTGAAGGAAAGCCATCTTGAGTAAATTCCACGTGCAATTCAACTTGCTCTCTTGCTAATTGCTGTAGCAACGCTTCGTCTTCTTGAAGTTCGTCTGTTAAAGGGACAATATTCTTAAGGACAGATTCATTTTCGCGCACCATATACGGGACTATATAATGCCTAAAACGATTCCGCATATAATCATCACTTTGATTGCTAGGATCTTCACGAAAAGAGACTTCAAGTTCTTTCGCGTATTGATAAATTTCGGCTTTATCCACGCATAAAAATGGGCGGATGAGCGTGCCTATTGTAAATCTTCGTTTAATTGGCATACCTAATGGATTGCTTCCTTTTGTCACTTGCATAAGAACCGTTTCAAGCTGGTCTTCCGCATGATGTCCTGTCGCAAGAAATTCATATCGATATTTGCGCATCACTTCATCAAAAAACGCATATCTTCCTTCACGACAAACCGTCTGGATATTACCGCCTGTTTGCTTTAGGATAGCTGGTACCGGAACGCTGCCGCCGTAAAAAGGTATCCCAACACCCTTACAAAATGCTTCGACAAATTTACCTTCCTTAGCGGATTCTTCGCCTCGCAACATATGATCCACGTGGACAACCCCCACTTCAACCTGAAGCCCTTTTCTATTTGAGGCAAGAAAGTGAAGCAATGCCATAGAGTCAACACCACCCGAGCACGCTATAAGGATTCGACTACCTGGGGGAACTAACGAGTGTTCTTGTATAAACTGAAAAACTTTTTTGTCGAATCCTTGCATTGCTCTCACAACTCCATTTCTTAAACTTAAATACATCTTTGCGAACCATTATCATTCACTACCGTTTACGTTTTATTTATATCATTTATGAAGATAGCACTCTTGAGTATGGCGTGAAACTCGACCATTCTGGAAGAACATGATCGATTTTTAATACTAACACCGTTCTGTCGTCCTCCACAGACTGAAAACGACGTTCTAGTTCATTCACAATACGTTCTGCAATCTCTTCACAGTTTTCTTGGCCATATTTCTCTAGTATACCGTATAACGCCTTTTCTTGTAACTGTAGTGAGACCTCACCATTAAAGATTCCATCGGTCATCATGACAAGAATATCGCCTGATTTTAGTTGTTCACTTTTCGCCTCGATGGAAGGTGAAGGTAAAAACCCGACTGGCACCGATTGACTATCTAATCTTAAGAAGTCTCCCCCCCGCTTAATGTACGTACTCATTGATCCTGCTTTCCAAGACCATAATCGACCATCTTGCAAGTCAATGAGCGCTAGGTCCAGCGTTGCATACATATCGTCCAACCCATTCAGTGACATCATATAATGTAAAGTATGCATCGCTGTTTCAGGATTCATTTTTCGGTTCAGACATTCTCTCATTAACCGTATGACTTTACGACTTTCATGATACGCATTAATATCTTGTCCCATACCATCGGATAAAAGAACAGCCGCTAACCCTTCATGAATCGAAAATACTTCATAAGCGTCTCCTGCTTGAAATGTTTGATAACCCGATGCCATCATGACACCATAGTCAAACGAGAACCTTACAGTAGATTCCAAAGTAACGCGAACATGTGAAAATGGCTCTTGCTTCACAGCTGACTTTGCTACCTTGAAAGGCTCTTTGTAATACTGCTCAAGTATCGGTAAAATAAACCGTTCCGCCAGCGTCGTATCTGTTTCAAAATCGGATTTCTTTTCAGGAATACAACAAACAACCCGTCTACTTCCAGGTTCTTCCGATAAAATGTCGATTTGAAAATACTCAATTCCTTGCTCTTCAAACCGTCTTGCAAGCTCTTCTTCAGCAGGTTTATAAACTGACAAATCTTCCTTGATATCATTCATAACTTTATCTAAATGGGTACTCATATCACGCAACTGCAAGGCTAACATCTTCCGCCCATGTAACAGTTGACCATTTAACAACCGCCCTGCAGCTTGCTCTTCTAGTTCTTCTATTAACCCTGAGTGACGAATACATTTATATTTCATTTTTTCTTCTACCCGGCGTCTAGCTGACTTTTTAGTTAAAGAATACGTGTTTTCCCATTCTTGCGTTAGTTGAACCATATCACTCTCGCCACTTTCCCAACACTTCGAATATCGAAAACACGATTGGCAAACTGTTGGAATTGGCATGGTAGGTCCACCCTGTTCAGTCCCCTTTCCACTTACTAGCGTAGACATGAAGTCCGCAAATTGTTGAAAATCCTGCAATTGCTCGTCCAATCGTTCCGCGAGCCATTTTTGTCGCTTCACCTCAACGTCAGTCTTCGAATCAAACACCTTCCTAAGAGGCTCTAGTTTCTTGGATGGAATTAAGAAAAACAACAGTGTACTAACCCCGATTGTTGCAAAATGTGTAGTGTCTAGCGGCAATGTCAAATCGTATAAGAAGAAGAAAAGGGAGACGGATGCCGCGCCTACGGCAATCCCTATTTTCCCAAACTTACGAAATGCACCCGCAAAAAAGCCAGTCATCCCGTAAACTGCCATCATTCCCGTGAAGGACAACTCCGCCAACCCAATAATAGCAGCGACTATCATTGAAACAGTCGTAGCAAACGGCAATCCCCCTATGAGTGCCGCTAATAAAATAATCAAATGGATAAAAATACCCGCCATAGAAACATGTCCTATCATTAATCCTTGCATACCCGTTATTGCCATGACACCAATAATACACGCGGCCCCTAATCGTTCAGGCGTCCATTCCCCAAAGAAGATGCGATCGGCAGAAGGGAATGCAAGAAACAGAAAAAATGTCATAAACAAAGCCAAAATCACTTCAAATCCAATGAAAAACTGAACATCTAGTGGCAATTGACCAGCATGCATCATAAGTTGCCATAATAGTTGAACGAAAAGGACACATCCAGCAACTGTAAATTGAATAGATTTCCTAGCAAACGGGTACCGAATAATCATATGAAAAAGACCAAGTTGCAATAAATGAATGACAGCTTGTCCAACCCCTAGAAACGCACTTCCTGCCATTCCCCCGATAAACACCCACACCAATTGTTTTCGAAAACGTGCACTCGCTAACGCCCAAACCGGTAAGAAAAATGGTACCGCTGCATCAAACAACACGGCTTGTGCCAAGAAAAATGAACCAACTAAAAAGAGGAATGTAATAACGATGTCCATTCTTTTCCTTCTAATCTCCTCAAAAAACGTACGAATCGGTTGCATCATCGGTCTTTCCATATTACTCGTTAATTTCATTTCCCATACCCCCTATGTCAACGTACTGTTGAGTATACATAGAAAGTCAGAAAGAATTTGTCTGTTCGTGACAAGAAACTATTAAAACTTTTCGACGCATTCCGAACTATTTTTCTATTTGCCGAAGTATTGACTTTATTTCAATAGATAGGTAATATAGTAAATGTTGCTTCAACACGGCGGCGTAGCTCAGCTGGCTAGAGCGTCCGGTTCATACCCGTAAGGTCGGGGGTTCGACTCCCTCCGCCGCCATAAAGAAATGCTGAAACGATCGGGGAGACTCGACAGGCCTAAGACGAATTGGCGAAGCGGCACTTTTTGCCGCACAGACAATTTGGCTTATGAGTCAAAAAAATTATTTTCACTATATCATCAAGGCCCCTTGGTCAAGCGGTTAAGACACCGCCCTTTCACGGCGGTAACACGGGTTCGAATCCCGTAGGGGTCATATTAGCACCATTACCTTACCATCTATTTAAAACTGTTAAGCCTAACTGGCTTAACAGTTTTTATTTTTATCGGTGTTGGTAGCACATGATTTTATATTTCCACCTCCTCTTCTGACGATTATTGATAAAAAAGAAGCGACATATACGGAACTGGAATTATCATTTCCCGGCAAATGGAAGTTGAGTGACTTTACAATGAATCGGTAGATATATTTTTCACTATCCTTCGTTCTTTACAGATGCCTCCTGTTAGCTCAATCTAACATAGTTCGCGTCATAAACCATTGGCGCATTCACCATATACAAAACGAAAAAGCGACGAATTTGGAAAGTTCCTTTTCCAAATTCGTCGCTTTTTTATATCAGACATTTTTCTTACATTGAATTTCTAGCAAGTTACCCTCTTCTTGCGCCACGGCCACCGCGTTTTGACTCAGTCGCTCTTTTCAGAGTAGAAAGACGTTCTTCACTATCCTTCATGAAACGTGCCATTTTCTGCTCGAAATTTTCCGTCCGATTATGATTTGGACGTCCTCCACCAGAACGACCGCCACTTCCGCCTGGACGACCGCCACCCGTGCGAGGACGTTGAGGGCGTTGTGGACGTTCAGATTCAGGTTTCGCTCTTCTAATAGACAACCCAATCTTACCATCGTCACCAACATTCATCACTTTAACTTCTACAGCGTCGCCGACTTTAAGATGTTCGTTAATATCCTTCACGTAACTATCAGCGACTTCACTTATGTGGACAAGGCCTGTCGAGCCATTCGGCAGCTCTACAAATGCCCCGAAGTTCGTGATCCCCGTCACTTTACCTTGTAACTTGCTATCTACTTCAATTGACATAAAAAAAATGCTCCTCCTTAAGATTTAAGCGGGCTTCTCCGATTGGAAAGCCTTCTAACCATATTCACAAGTCTTGACAGCAGACTAGGTTCTACCCTCTATTATAACGAACAAAAAAAGAGTGTCAATAAGACTACTCTTTTTCCTCATCTTTCTTTTTGTCTTTCTCGTCATTTTTTGGTAATGAGAAAATAATTTCATGTTTATCCGACAAGAAATACTCTTGGCGTGCTAATTTTGCAATGTATTCATCGTCATTAAGTCTTTCCAGCTGTCTTGTAAGCATAATATGCTCATCCTCTTTTTCGGCAAGTTCAATTAGCAATGCTTGTTTTTCTTGTTCTTTAGCCGCCAATGTCTTTTTCTGACCTAAAAATGCATTAAGAAGAAAACCTAACGTAACAATTGCAATTGCGGAAAATACTGTTAAATTACGATATAAGCGTACTTTTTGCACTCTTTTTCTTTCTTCCTTTTGTTGCAAGGTGCGGACATATTCATTTTTGATTTTTGCAATGTTCGTTCTTGTTTGTTTAGTTTTCTTTCTTACCATGTCAGCGCTCCCCTTCCAAAACAATCCACTCAATATCACTCTATAAATTATACACTATTTACGCTTACTTTTAAAGAGTTTCCCGTGGAATTTACGGAATATTGAAACGAATGGTCTGGAGAGTAACTTCAGCATCCATATAATTAAAAGCAAGAGACGGTTAATTAACGAGACGATTGCACGGAAAATAAACCAAACCGGTTTAATAAGCATGATCAATATCACCCTGCCAATTAAACGAAATGGCTTATGAAAAAAACTTGCATACAGTAGCATTCCACTCAATTGTGCGAACGGATCATAAATTCTCCATGCACCGTCTCGAACAGTATATAAAATTGTAAATGTCCAACAGCCTGCAATTATCCACCCGATTACTTCTATGATAACTGCATGCCTTCTAACAAATGATTTTCTTCCAGCATGTGCAGTTCCTGTGCCAATCATATCAATCATAGCCGCCGCGACAATGCCCGTTCCAATCATTGCGAGGAGGCTAAAGAACTGTATGGATAAACTCATCCAAATAATTTATGGAGGAAACCGCGCGACCCGGAATCATCTTCATCATATTGAATAAGACTAACTGTCCCCTCCAATGTTAGAAGTCCTTTATCAACGTCTAGATGTACGATGCGTAATTCCTCTCCATGAATTTGCAACAATCCTTGCGAAGTACGAACGAGAAATTCCTCTTGATCGAAACGATCGATTGACTTAACAGATGTCAAATCCATTCTCTTTCGATTTCTCATTGTTACTACATGATCACCAGATGGTATTGTGTACGTTGGGCTGTCCGTTTGAATTTGCATATTCTTCCTCCTCTGCTTGTACGTTCAAAACATCTTATGCAGGGAGATTAAGAAACATGACCGAGAATCAATTTCATATATTAGAGAAATTCAACAATGTTGACCTCCGTTCCGGGCGGACACTTTTGCTAATCCCACAGGAAAAGCCGTCACGAAGAACGGCTTTTGCGACCAAAAAGCGAAGCGTTTGGGAGCACATCCTTGCCTTAAGCCGTCACAAAGAACGGCTTTTGCGACCAAATAGCGAAGCGTTTGAGAGCACATCCTTGCCTTAAGCCGTCACAAAGAACGGCTTTTGCGACCAAATAGCGAAGCGTTTGAGAGCACATCCTTGCCTTAAGCCGTCACGAAGAACGGCTTTTGCGACCAAATAGCGAAGCGTTTGAGAGCACATCCTTGCCTTAAGCCGTCACGAAGAACGGCTTTTGCGACCAAAAAGCGAAGCGCTTGGGAGCACATCCTTGCCTTAAGCCGTCACGAAGAACGGCTTTTGAACCAAATAGCGGAGCGTTTGAGAGCACATCATTGCCTTAAGCCGTCACGAAGAACGGCTTTTGCGACCAAATAGCGAAGCGTTTGAGAGCACTCGCCGCCCTCCACTACAATCAACAGAAACGACTAAATATAACTAGAACTGTGAAATAACTTATTCAATCAACTCTTCACTGACAAGCGCGTACATCGATTCCGCTTCATCTTTTTTCGTAGTATTTTTTATCATCTCAACTTTTACAGTAACAATTTTTTGACCAAAACGAATGGCGATTGTATCGCCGACACTAACGTTAGAAGAAGCCTTGGCTACTTGGCCATTGATCTCGATTCTTCCTTGATCTGCTACCTCTTTCGCTAACGTCCTTCGCCTAATTAACCTCGAAACTTTTAAAAACTTATCAATTCTCAATTTGAGTCCCCCTCCTGTTTTCCTTGTTGCCAAAACTGCTCGAGTTCATCTAATGTATAATCACTAAAGTGCCCTTTACCTTCTTGTACACATAGTTCTACGTATGCAAAACGTGATTTAAATTTCTGGTTGGCATGAATCATCGCCTCTTCCGGTGAGAGCTTTAAAAAGCGTGCAATATTTACAATGGTAAACAAAACATCCCCAAGTTCATCAAGCTGTTTTTCTTTTCCACCAGTCTTAATTTCTTCTTGTAATTCATTCCACTCTTCTTTGAATTTATCAAAAGCACCCTCAATGCTCGGCCAGTCGAACCCTACTTTTGCTGCTTCTTTTTGATAGTTAAATGATGTTAGCAGTGAAGAAGCGTAACGTTCTTGTCCTTCCAACAATGACTGGGGCTCTCCTTTTTCGGAGGCTTTTATCTCCTGCCAATTTTGAACAACCTGTTCTGCGTTTTCTACGTCAACATCTCCAAAAACATGCGGATGTCGTCGGATCATTTTTTCTCCGATTGATTGTAAAACATCTTCCATCGCAAAGTAACCATCATCTTCACCAATTTGAGCATGTAGAAATACTTGCAGTAGAATATCGCCAAGTTCTTCAATCATTCCTTCATCATCTTCATGCGCGATTGCTTCTAATAGTTCATGCGCTTCTTCTATTAAATATGTCTTTAGTGTCACATGGGTTTGCTCGCGATCCCACGGACAACCTTCAGGAGATCGTAGCTTCGCAATGATTTCCCTAAACGTAGACCATTCTTTTAATCGGTCTTCTCTCATTTCCACAGGCGGAACATAAACGGTCGTCAAATTGTTAATTTCGGTTTCACGATCTAGTTCAAATAAAGGTACCGTTGTTAATTTTTCACCACGAGATCCTGCCGCCGTTACAATCGTTACTGGATGGTCATACGGATACTTTTCCATAAGTGACAGTTTTACCTCGGAAGCTACAAAGGCATCATACACTTGTCCAATCAGGATATGTTGACGCATCTGGACATCATCCCTAGACAAATCAGTTCCATCTACTAACTGAAATCCTTCAATTGGATCAATCCGTAAAGCAGCAAAGATAGGATCAAGGAAACTATTGCCTCCTACAATATCAACTTCAATACACCCTTGCCTTTCCTTCTCAATTAATAATTGAACGGTTTTTTCGGCGACCAATGGATGCCCAGGCACCGCATAGGTAACTTGTTGATTTTTACTTATTGTAATTAGCGCCTCGACAATCTTTTCATATACCTCTTGAAAATCGTCGTGTTGTTCATAAATTTCATCAAAACTTTCAATCTTAATTCCTTCACTTCGCAGTTCAGCGATAACTGGGTGTTGTTCAGTACGCGCAATAATCGTTGAAGCCTCTTTCAAGCTTCGATAAGTCCCAACTGATAATTGTTCAAGGTCTCCTGCGCCGAGACCAATAACCGTAATTGGATGCATATTATTCACCTTTTCTCTGATTAAGTCGTAATTGAATACCCGCCAGGCGTTTACCAAACGGCAATAAATACCATTCTCTCTCCGCCATAGTACGAGATTTTAAAATGACAAACAAAAATACAACTGCTCCGATAACAACCGATGTTAGAGCAATAACAGTAGCACTTAAACGCGTTGGTAATTGATCAAATAAGTATCCATCACTTATTAGCATCCACGGTAAAACGAGTATGACCATTCCCAGCGTTGCTATGAATAACCAACCGTAAAAACGAAATGGCGCTAAATCGATAGCCCATATCTTTTTGAAGTAAACGAATAAACAAACTGTTATTAAGATAAATGCGATGTTACTTGCAAATGCTGCACCCGTAATCCCATAAAGGGGAACAAGCATAAAATTTCCGATTCCTTTGGTCATTAATCCACCAGCAAGTAGCAAAGTTGGAATTTTAATTTTTCCGGCACCTTGCAAAATAGCTGTTAACGGTAGGATTAAGGATAGCCAAAATATTTGGATAGAAAAAATTATAAGGGTAAAAGACCCTTCACGTGTTTCAAAAAGCATTTCATTCACATAAGGTAGTATAAGCATAAGCCCAGCCGTAGACGCGCAACCAAATAAAAAGGCCGTTCGGTATGTCATTTGAATAAACGGTACAGCACCACGCCCATTTGATTTAGATGCATGATGGGCTATTAGTGGCACGATGGCCAGTGCTAATGTTGTCGCAATAAGGATACCCATTTGGACAAGTGGCTGTCCACGATCGTACACACCTTTTATTTCCATCGCAGTTTGTTCCCCAATCCCCATCGATACTAGATAATTCAATATCGTAAAGGAATCTACTAGTTGAAAAAGTAATAAAATAAGGGAACTCGCACTTACACTTAAACTGACAATTGTTAGTTCTTTTATAGTTTTCCATATGCATACCGGTTCAGCATTCCCAGTAAACGTACGACGATAATAAAGCGCTAGGATTAGAACCCCCGTAGCCTCTCCAATAACAGCACCCCATAACGCAATCTCCCCAGCTTTGTAAAGTGACGCACCAGATGTAACGACTAACCACGTTCCAATTATAACGATAATAACGCGACTGGCCTGTTCACCAACGCCCGAAACAGCAACAGGGACCATATGGCCGTACGCTTGAAAATTTCCTTTCAAAATGGCCAAAAAGGGCATGAGTAAAACAATGTAAGCACTCACCCTTAATAAAGCAGTTAACTGGGCATCTCCCATTGCCTCGGCAAAAAAAGGAGCAAAACCTGTTAGTATTCCAAAAAAAGTAATTGATAATAAAAATAAATATACAAATGCAATGCGCATCATCGCTTTTGCTTGTCCTGGACTTTGACTACTCGCTAATAATTTCGATACGGCTACTGCAAAACCGTAGGATGTCCATACAATGAAAATTCCAACAAAAGGATAGACTTGTTGATAAATATAAAACCCTTTATCTCCAACAAGATTTTGATAAGGCACACGATAAATTGCACTCAGTATTTTAACAATAATTGCAGAGACTGTTAAAATTGACGCACCTTTCATAAAAGTCTTCATATCCCATCGTCGGACCATTCCTATACCTCTTCTCTTCCTTACTTCTACTAAGTATACCATCGTTAATTATTATCTGGAATGAATAGAATACTTGATTGTTTTGTCGACAAATGAAATGTATGTTTAATGGTGATTGTATTTGGGTATTTACTGTACTAGTAAAGTTATTAAATAAGATTTACATTCACCATGAATGTTCACACTTCTTAATTTTACAAAGTAAGTATTAAACCAATTTACTTAACAAAAGTGTGTTAAGTATTCAAGCTTTGAGTGGTTTATTCCTTCAAATTGTTACAACTTTGTGTAAGTGTAGATTTCATACAGGATTCGACAACATATTCATTTTTAATGAGGTACGATAGGCTTTGTGTGTTTTATGCATGTGAATTTTATAACAAAACTTCATCAAATAATACGGAGGAAATGAACTATGCAAAAGTTTATCTTACAAAAGCAGATAAATGTTACCCGAAAGTGCATGTATGTCATGGCAAAACACCTTGGTTTTACTCACCCGTCAGTCGTCTCATGTAGCCAGAGATTAGACACTTTACTTAATAGATATCAAGAAATTTAAATTAACATTCAGCTACAATTTAAATAACGGAATAAATAATAGCACGCAAATAAACAGCCCACCTGACCATTCTGGTTTCGGTAGGCTGTCTATCATTGTTCCATTTGTTTCGCTAAAAAATGTGCAGCCGTTTCCACTGCTTTTTCTTCTGCCTCGCCTAAAAAATGAACTTTCGATAGTAAATAAACAGCTCCAATTGTATCTCCATCCGCTATAATCGGCGCGATACAATACGACTTTACTTGTTCAATTTGACCAGGAACCCATTCAACCGTTTTTTCAAGTTTTTCCGTAACAATCTTTCTATTTGCAATGATTTCCTCGACGTCGGGCGATAATCGACGATTTAAATATTCTTTTTTAGATACACCAGAAACTGCAATCATTTCGTCACGGTCACTTATTAACGCTGGGGTCCCAAGCGTTTCATATAGTGTTTCAGCATACTCTGTTGCAAAATGTCCAAGTTCAGATATCGGGGAGTACTTCTTTAAAATCACTTCACCTTCCCGAGCAGTGAATATCTCCAGTGGATCCCCCTCTCGAATTCGAAGCGTTCTTCGAATTTCTTTTGGGATAACGACCCTTCCAAGATCGTCAATTCTACGGACGATTCCAGTTGCCTTCATACATAATGCCTCACTTTCCAGGAAATTAACATTTATCTTCTATTGCTTTCCTAGTATGCTTCATATGTGGGCAAATTATGCAAAATTTCCTTTAGACGGATTTTGAAGTAGCTGTTTCCTTGGTAGAACCCGGAAGTAATTTCATTAATGACTCGAGAACGTCAAAACCAGTTTGCTTTCCTGTATGCTTTTCATCAATCGTTAACAGAAGTTGGTCGCCATCCATAGAAAAACCAATAGCGCGCCCAAATTGCATAGATTCACTTAGCAATTTCGCGCCGTCTGTTTTAGCTGTTCCTTCAGGCGTGAATCTCACTTCGATTTTTGTTTTTTGCTTTTTAATCGATTCCACTCCGGCAATACGTCCCCATACTTTTAACCTTGCAACACGAAGGAGTAAATCAGCTTCAAATGGTAAATCGCCAAATCGATCAATCATTTCGTCTACAAGCTCGGTATAGTCCTCTTCGCTATCAATTGCCTGCACCCGCTTATACATTTGAATTTTTTGGAAACTGTCCCGAATGTATTCTTCCGGAATATAAGCAGTCATAGAAAGGGATACTTCAACATCAGGAATATCTGCTTTAACAACTCCAGTTCTCTTCTCCTCAATCGCTTCTTGTAACATTTGAGAATATAAGTCAAATCCAACAGAGTCGATAAATCCATGTTGTTGTGATCCTAATAAATTTCCCGCTCCCCTAATCGATAGATCGCGCATCGCAATTTTAAAGCCCGAACCAAGCTCAGTAAATTCTTTAATCGCTTGAAGACGGTTTTCTGCTACTTCTGTTAAAACTTTATCACGCTGATATAAAAAGTAACCATAAGCAACTCGGTTTGAACGACCAACCCGACCACGAAGCTGATAAAGCTGTGACAATCCCATTCGATCTGCATCATGCACAATTAATGTGTTCACATTCGGTATGTCAATGCCCGTTTCAATAATCGTTGTCGTTACAAGAACATCAAATTCACCTTCAAGAAAACTTAAAACCGTTGACTCCAGCATCGCTTCACTCATTTGTCCGTGCGCATAACCAACACGTGCATCAGGAACGAGTTGTTTAATTTCATCTACCCTTTTCGTCATATCCTCTACCCGATTGTATAAGTAAAATACTTGACCCCCACGTCCCATTTCACGTTCGATTGCTTCTCGTATTAGGGCAAAGTTATGTTCCATGACATAAGTTTGAACAGGGAAACGGTCTGCTGGCGGTGTTTCGATAACCGATAAATCGCGGACGCCCAACATAGACATATGCAATGTTCGAGGAATCGGTGTTGCTGTTAATGTAAGCACGTCTACATTCGTTTTTAATTGTTTTAAGCGCTCTTTATGTGTCACACCGAACCGTTGCTCTTCATCGACGATAAGCAATCCTAAGTCTCGATAAATGACATCTTTCGAAAGTAAACGGTGCGTGCCAACAATTACATCCACCGTTCCTGCTTTCAAACCTTTTAATGCTTCAGTCTGTTCTTTTCTCGTTCTAAAACGATTAAGCAAAGATACTTCTATTGGGAAACCTGCAAAACGTTCTTTCATCGTCTCGTAATGCTGTTGCGCAAGAATGGTTGTCGGTACTAAAAAGGCTACTTGCTTTCCGTCATTTACCGCTTTAAATGCTGCTCGGATTGCGACTTCTGTTTTTCCATAACCAACGTCTCCGCAAAGCAATCGATCCATTGGACGAATATTTTCCATATCCTGCTTTACTTCTTCTATGGAGCGTAGCTGGTCATCTGTTTCTTTATATGGAAAAGCATCTTCAAACGAACGCTGTAAGTCATCATCTTTTGAAAAAGCAAATCCTTTTTCGGATTCACGTTGCGCATATAATTTAATGAGGTCATCTGCAATATCTTTAACTGCAGCAGAAACCTTGCTCTTTGTTCGCTTCCAAGATGTCCCACCAAGCTTATGCAAGGATGGTTCTTTTTCGCCTGAAGCGATATATTTTTGAATTAAATCTATTTTATCCGTCGGTACATAAAGTTTATCATTTCCTTTGAAATGAATTTCTAAATAGTCTTTTTCGATGCTGCCTTGTGACATCTTTTCAATACCGATGTACTTTCCAATTCCATGATGGGCGTGAACGACATAGTCACCCGGTTTAATTTCAGAATAACTTTTAATCCGCTCCGCATTTGACATTTTTTGCGTACGAGTCCGCCGCTTTGGCTTTGCTTTAAACAATTCGGCATCTGTAATTACGGCTATTCTATGGAGTGGTAATTCAAAACCATCTGACAGACCACCATCTAGGATAAAAATTCCGCCCGTTTCTGTAGGCCTTCCTGTTAAGTTTGCCTCTATGTCATAATCTTCAAGTATCGATTGTACTTTTTTCATCCGTTCCTTGCCGTCAGCAAGAATAAACACGTTAAAATTCCCGTTCTGCCATCGTTCCAGTTCACTTTTTAACATTTGCATCTGTCCGTGAAACTCTTGCATCGGTTTACAAGAAATTGTCATCGTCTTGCTCACAGTTATTCCCGGAATTGTTCGGATAAATAAAGATAAATAAAGCTTGTGTTGTGTCAGCATTTTATTGATTTCATCGAAAGTAAATGATAACTTCGCAGAATGAACAATTTTCCCTTCTTCAACCAACGAAATGGACCATTCTTCTTCTTCTGCCTCTAAAGATTCAAGGACCTCTGTAATACGTCCAATCTCATCAAATACGACAATCCCATCTGTAGAAAAATAAGTTCCTAATGAGGTCGGTTGTTCATTTGCAAAAGAAGCGTACTTTAATATACCTTCAGGAACGTTTCCTTCTTTCATTAAGGCAATGTCATGTGAGATATGCATCGTTAAAAGTTCTTTAGACTCTTCGTTCTTCACCTTTTTCAAACTTACCGAAAGTTCATATTCTAACTTTTCTGAAATCGTTTGTAGATCTTCTTCAGTCCATACATACTCTGTTGCAGGCAATATTGAAACGGATTCCAACTTTCCAATGGAGCGTTGGTCCTCGGCTGAGAAAATCCTTATCGAATCCACATCGGTATCAAATAACTCTATCCGAACCGGATTTTCGAGATGAAGGGGATACAAGTCTAAAATCCCACCGCGTAAAGCAAACTCCCCCGGTGCTGTAACCATATCCTGTCTCGTGTAATTCATTGCCGTTAATTTCTCAATCCAAAGGTCGACATCGATTGTGTCATCAATTTTTGTTGATAAGCTATTTTCTAACCAACGTTTCTTATGCGGTAATAATCTACGCATCCCTGCAATGGGTGTTATATACACACCCTTTCCCACACGGACCATATGATCAATTGTTTCAATTCTTTGTGCCCGTAACTCATAGCTCGATACAGAAAACTCTGCCGCCACCAATTCTTCCGCCGGATAAAGATGTACATAAGAGTCGCCAAGCATCTTCACCAAATTCTCGTATGTACGTTGTGCCTGCAAAAGATTAGGCGAAACAATTAGGATTGGTTTTTCAATCGATTGCTGAATCGATTGAAAAAACACTGGCTTTGCACCGCCTGATAAGCCCGCGATTAATTGACTATCATTCCCACTCTTTAATTCTTCTACGAGTCTATGGATGTCATTTTTTTGTTCGTAATAATTAATAAGTGCTTCCAAGATTTCACACCTGTCTTTCATCTTTCTTATTCAGTGAGGCCTTATTGTTATCTAATAATCTAGTAATCCATTTAACTGAACCAATTTCATAATCAAGAATTTCATGCTGGAATCCAAACGATGTTGATTTCCGTTCCGGGTGGACGCTTTTGCTAAGCCCACTGGAAAAGCCGTCACGAAGAACGGCTTTTGCGACCAAAAAGCGAAGCGTTTGAGAGCATTCGCCACCCTCCACTCCAATCAACGAAGATACCATTACACGCGAATGATTAACAAGACACTTAACCCAATGTTATTTACCGCATTAAATGGCCAATTATGAAATTAAAGAGTCGAATTTCGTTTATTTCCAGCACTTGTTATTCGTATGAATTATTGAAGCAGAAAAAGCTTTGAGCGCCCTTAGCGTCAAAGCCAATATCTATTGTAACCACTTTTTAAGCGTATAATAGCTTGGAGATTGTTGTAAGATTTGCTCACACTGTTCACAAATACAACGTACTGATAATGTGCCATCTTTCTTGTAAGCTAGGAATCGTTCTTCCTCTTCCTCTGCGTCCATTTTTTTTATAAGTGCAAGTGCTTCAGCCGCTGATTCGAATGGAAGTGAACCTACTTCAGTATCGCAGTGTCTACAATGATAATGAATCTTCACTTGACCACCTACCCCTTTTCTTTTCAGTATAGGCAGTAAATGATTATTTTATTCTTCTAGATTAAATTGGTTGTACCTTAAGGATTGAAGTTAGGACATAAACTAATGAAAGAAATCCGAACAACTATCCTAATTAAAATTATTCATGACTTCTAGGAAAGGTTTTTGTAGCCAATCCATACATGCATCTGCACTTTTATCGACCATTTCATTAATTAATGGAAGCTCTTCTTTTCCGAAAGTGGATAATACGTAATCAGATACTTTCATTCCATTTGTTGGTCGACCAATTCCTAATCTAATTCTTTTAAATTTATCTGTTCCTAGATGTGCGATAAGTGATTTCATCCCGTTATGTCCACCGGCACTTCCCTTTTGGCGAAGTTTCATTTCACCGGGTGCAAAGTCTAAATCATCATAGAGAACAATGATATCCTCTACTTCAATATTGTAGTAATCCATTAATGGACGAATACATTCACCGGACAAATTCATGTAAGTAAGTGGCTTCACAAGCATTACTTTTCCTTCTGGGCGGTGGATAATCGTATACATACCATTAAATTTTGACTGCATTGAAGTGGCTCCTAATCGGTCTGCAAGTTCGTCGATTACATGAAAACCAATATTATGACGTGTGCTTTCATATTGTTTTCCTGGATTTCCAAGTCCAATCATCATTTTCATTTATATTTTCTTCCTTTACATCAAATAATATTTTCTGTTCAATCATGTTTTGCCGCTTCATTTTAATACCTCACTATTCCAGAAGATAGTGGTGAGTCTCTAACAATCATTCCGATACCTGAATCTTAATGATTTGATTGAACTAGCAACAAATTAAATAAACAGAAAAGAGGCGTACGGAGTTCCGTACGCCTTTGTCTTGCTTACTCTTCTTCTTTTTCGCCAATAACTTCTGGCTCTGCGCTTACATCTTCAGACACTTCATCAAGCGCCTCAAGCTCTTCTTCAGAACGTGGAGCTGTAATTGTAACAAGTGCAAAGTCGTCTTCGCTTAAGATTTCATACTTAGACTTTTCGCGAATATCAGCAACTGTAATTGTTTCGCCAATGTTTAATTCTGTAATATCAATATCGAATGTTTCTGGAATATCAGATGGTTTAACTTTAATATCGATTTCCCAGTTAGGCTGTTGTACAATGCCGCCGTCTTTTTCACCAACTGATTCTCCAACCAGATTAATTTGAACACTTACTTCAAGTTTTTCAGCCATGTCGATTTCAAGGAAATCAGCATGTGTAATCGTTCCTTTTAAAGCGTCAGCCTGATAGTCATTTAACACGACGTTCAACTTGTCTTCACCTACAAGAAGTTGCATAACACCGTTACGGCCTGTTACGCGTAATGTTTTAATTAAATCACGCTCATTAACTGAAATTGAAGTCGCTTCTGTATTATATCCATAAACGACAGATGGAACGAAACCTTTATTTCTTAATTCTGTAAGAGTTGATTGCTTTTCAGCAACCCTCAATTCTGATTGTATAGTTGTACTCATTTTACATAAACACCTTTCTGAATATATAATAAATAAGTTTTCCTATTTTTTAGGCTACTCAATAGACCCTACAGTAACTGACACGCATTGTCAATCGAAGAGCGTACTCACGGACTTCTTCTCGAATACACGAACGATTGCATCAGCAAGTAACTTTGCAATCGATAGTTGTTTGATTTTCGGAGAATTCTTCTCTTCTGGTAATTCTATCGTGTTTGTTATAACTAGTTCTTTTATCTTTGAATTATCGATACGTTCAATTGCTGGACCTGATAACACTGGGTGTGTACAACAAGCATATACTTCTTTTGCTCCACTTTCGATCAATGCATTCGCTGCAATTGTAATCGTTCCTGCTGTATCAATAATATCATCGATTAAAATCGCTGTTCTACCTTCTACTTGACCGACAATATTCATTACCTCGGAAACGTTTGGACGCGGACGGCGTTTATCAATAATTGCGATAGGTGCCTTCATCCGATCTGCCATCTTCCGGGCACGCGTTACCCCACCATGATCCGGTGACACAATTACTAACTCATCTTTCGAAAAGCCTTTGCCTTTGAAGTATTCCGTCAAAATTGGTTCTGCAACTAAGTGGTCTATTGGAATATCGAAGAAACCTTGAATTTGTGGTGCATGAAGATCAATTGCAATCACACGAGTTGCCCCTGCAGTCTCGAGTATATTTGCAACGAGTTTAGCTGTAATTGGTTCACGTGAGCGTGCTTTTCGATCTTGGCGGGCATATCCATAATAAGGATTTACAACATTCACTGTACGCGCTGATGCACGTTTTAATGCATCAATCATAATCAGTAATTCCATCAAATGCTCATTGACAGGGTTTGACGTTGACTGGATTACATATACATCACAGCCACGGATACTTTCTTCAATGTTAATTTGGACTTCACCATCACTAAATCTTGTGACGGAGCATTTACCCAGTGGAATTCCAATTTCATCAGCAACTTCCTTTGCGAGTGGTTCGTTGGAATTCAAAGAGAATATCTTTAGTTTATTATTCGGATAATGATTAGCCATCATGGTCCCCCTGTTTATTAGTTGAGTTTTAGTTTTGAAACGTAGCCATCTTTATTTTCTTGTCGTGCACGACCGATTGCCAGTGAATCCGCTGGAACATTTTTAGTCACAGTCGATCCAGCTGCAACGTAAGCACCTTTTCCGATTTCCACTGGCGCAACAAGATTCGCATTACAGCCTATGAATGCTTCATCTTCCACAGTTGTTACATGCTTTTTCTTACCGTCATAGTTGACGACAATTGTACCGCATCCAAAGTTCACATTTGAACCGACATTCGCATCACCGATATAGCTTAGATGCGCCGCTTTACTGCCTTCTCCAAACGTTGATTTCTTCACTTCAACGAAATTACCAATTCGCACATGATTACCAAGGTCCGACTCTGGACGAATATGCGCGAATGGTCCTACAGTTGTGTCCATACCAACTTTACTCTCTATCACAACCGAAGAATGAACCTTCGTTCTATCGCCAATAATGCTATCTGTAATTTGACTATTCGGTCCGATGATACAACCTGAACCAATCATCGTTTTCCCTTCAATCATAGATCCTGGTTGTAAAACAGTATCGCGACCTATTTTTGCGTCTGCACTGATATACGTATTTTCAGGACTAATGATTGTCACACCATTTCTCATGTGACTTTCTGCAATACGTAGGCGCATGACCCGCTCAGCTTCAGATAAAACGACTCGGTCGTTGATCCCCAGCGTTTCACTAAAGTCTTCAGTCGCATATGCCGTAACCAATGCGCCCTCTTCCCGAAGAATACCCAAAACATCCGGAAGGTAGTATTCACCTTGCGCATTATCATTTCGCACCTTTTTTAGCGCTTCAAATAATGCTCGATTGTCAAAACAATAGGTCCCAGTATTAATCTCTTGTACTTGTTGCTCCTCTTTCGTTGCATCTTTCTGTTCAACATTTCGGAGCACTTGACCATTTTCACCTCGAATGATTCGTCCATATCCAGTAGGATCCTCTGTATAGGCTGTCAATATTGTAGCTTTCGCCGCAGACTGCTTATGGTGTTCAATTAACTTCTGCATTGTCGTTGAACGAATCAAGGGTGTATCTCCACAAACTATAATTGTAGTACCATCTAAATCACCAATTAGTTTTTCAGCCTGTTGAACTGCATGTGCTGTACCAAGCTGTTCTTGTTGAAGCACATATTCACTTGTATTCCCCAAAGTTTCTTCAACTTTTTCAGCTCCATGTCCAACAATGGTCACAATACGATTTGCACCGAGGTGACTAATGTTTTCTATTACGTGTGCGACCATCGGTTTTCCACAAACAGGATGAAGCACTTTGTATAAGTCGGACTTCATTCGAGTACCTTGACCTGCCGCTAAAACGATGGCGTATGTATTCGACATGTTCTTTCCTCCATCAATGAGGGACGAAGATGAATCCCTTAGTCTTTTCTCTATATGACTATAGCGGAAAACCCGCTATTTTTCAACTGTATCTACTTGACATTTCCATAACAATCTTTTATTATTGTTCCTTTTTTAATAATTATCCATTTATAGCGGGATTGTTGCAAAAGAAAAAAAGTGTAGGAATGTTATTGATGTATATTTCATCTCCGCTTACTCGTAAAATCAATTCGTTATGAAGACTCGTTACTTCAGTCGTGAGATGTTCAATAAATCTATTTTTATTATTGAGGATGAGCATTGATTATTACTGAGGTTGTTTTATCGCTAACGTGGCATTTGCCCGACTTCGAGGATGTTGTATTGTACTACTTTGATTATTTCCCAATAAACCGTGTTTAATGCCCCCTTTTTGCTCTAGATTTATCGCTACAGGGGGCATAGCTAATCGCCCTCAAATCATTTCGAGTGATTCCTCAGTTTACTGTATGCCTGCTTCTTCAAGATCCATTTTTTCTTCAGTAGCTAAACGGTAAGCGTCAAGTACTGCGTTTTGAATTTTTAATCGTGTATCAGAATTGATTGGATGTGCAACATCACGGAACTCCCCATCTGGTGTCCGTTTACTCGGCATCGCGACGAACAATCCTTCATTGCCGTCAATTACTCGAATATCGTGAACAACAAATTCCTCATCAAAAGTTATCGATGCAATCGCTTTCATTCTTCCGTTTGTCTCTACTGTTTTTAATCTTACGTTTGTTACTTCCATTCTCATTTTCTCCCCTTCTCTATACCTACGTAATAGTATCTATTCTACATCCATGACTCTTTTCCTTCTTTATTTATTAAATTATTTAAAATTTTTTGCGAGGTGTGTAGTAATTATGATAAACAAAGAAAAGTTATCGTTTTATCAATTAAATAATAGGTCAATAGACGAGGATTAATAGAAATCCTAATCAATTCAAGTAATTTTCCACTACGAAAGTTATGCTTAAAGTCATTAAATGGTAATATAGAGACAAAACGAATTTCACAAGCAACGCCAACTTATTCTATACATCCAGCCCAATGTCCCACACATTAGGCGCTCCCTCTTATAAACCACGCGTATTCATGACATATGATTTTCAACAAAACAAAAAAGCTATGGACCGTTATCCATAGCTTCTCGTGTCTCACTGATTAATCATTAATCAACGCGATGACTTCGATTTCAACTTGTACGTCTTTTGGCAATCTAGATACTTGTACGCATGAACGAGCTGGCGTATGGGTACCGAAATGTTTTGCATAAATATCGTTAATGGTAGCGAAATCGTCCATATTTGTAATAAAAACAGTGGCTTTAACAACGTTATCTAATGATGAATTCGCCTCTTCCAAGACCGCCTTTAAATTTGCAAAAACTTGCTCTGTTTGCTCCTCAACCGTTCCCTCAACAAGTGAACCATCTGCAGTCAATGGGATTTGTCCTGACGTATAAATCATTCCATTGACAGTGACTGCTTGCGCATAAGGGCCAATTGCCGCTGGTGCTTTGTCTGTAGCTACATATTTCATAATTATTGTCCACCCTTCTCAAAATAATTCCCTTCGCTAATTTCAATTGTACGACTTCTTTCATTCACTTTGCAAAGTTTCGCAAGGGATAAGTACTCGTCTACAAGCACTTCGTCGTGATGATCAGCTTCCACTAGTACCGCAATGCCGGCAAGTTCGCACTCGAATTCATCCAGTAAGTTTTTCATCCCAAGCATCGTACCGCCAGCTTTCATAAAGTCGTCGGTCAACAAAACCCTTTGACCTTTTTGCATGCTTCGTCTGGATAACACCATCGTTTGAATTCTTCTAGATGAACCCGAAACATAATTAATACTCACCGTCGAACCTTCTGTCACTTTACTATCACGACGAACAATCACAACAGGTACATTTAGATGCCTTGCAATTGAATGGGCGATTTGAATGCCTTTTGTTGCAACCGTCATAACTGCGTCAATCTGTTGCTCCGAAAATTTTGAGGCAATCACTTTGCCAACTCTATCCATTAAACGGGGATTGCCGAGTAAATCCGCCATATATAAATAACCGCCCGGCAACAGCCGGTCTTTCTCACCAAGTTTATTCATAAGCTCAGTGACCACTTCTTTTATCTCTGCGGCAGCCATGTGGGGGATATATTTCACGCCACCCGCGGCTCCCGTTACAGTTAGTAATTTTCCATTCCCTTTTTCCTCGAACGTTTCTTTCACAATCGTCAAATCCTCACTTATTGAAGACTTTGCCGACTGATAGCGTTCTGAAAAGAAAGTTAACGGAATAAGTTCATGTGGATTATCTAACAGATAACATGTTATATCAACCAATCTCTCGCTTCTCTTCCACTTCATAAAACCAGCTCCCCAAACACGAATGTTTATAGTTAGAATATCATGAACGTCCGCATCTAATCAAGAACGTACTATTCACCCATCATTCGTATCGCATAAACTTCACGACAAAAACCTTTTAAACCATTATAAATACGCGGTACTCTTGCTTCATTTTCAACAAGACCAAACACCGTAGGTCCGCTACCGCTCATGAGTACTGAGTCGGCACCAAATTTTTGCATTTGCTCTTTAAGTACGACTACTTCCGGATAAAGCGCCATCGTCACAGGCTCTAAAACATTCCCCAAGTTATGACACATCCGCACATAATCCTTGCTTTCAAGCGCTTCAATCATCGCCTTGTTATTCGGGTGCGTGCACTGTTCTATTTTTAAGTTCCCATATATACTCCCAGTAGATACCGAAATAGCTGGTTTCGCCAAAATAACCCAACAGTTTGGGGGTGGGGCAAGTTTTTGGATTTTTTCTCCACGCCCAGTCGCTAAAGCTGTCCCTCCATAAACACAAAAAGGGATATCTGAACCAATTTTCGCGCCAAGCTCCGCTAGTTCTTCCATCGGCAACCCAAGTGTCCATAAACGATTTAACCCACGTAGCGTTGCCGCTGCATCCGAACTTCCCCCCGCCAATCCTGCTGCTACAGGAATGCTTTTCTCAATTGTTATTTCGACGCCGTCTGTCACACCATACTTGTGCATCAGAAGCTTTGCCGCTTGATAGGCTAAGTTCCTTTGGTCAGTTGGTATAAAATGATCCGAAGTTTTGATTGTAATCTTTCCATCATTCGTAGAACGTAACCAGATCCGATCCGCTAAATCAACTGTTGTCATGACCATTTCTACTTCATGAAAACCATCGGATCGCTTATGTAACACATCAAGTGTCAAATTTATCTTTGCCGGTGCCTTCTCATACAACATTGGACTCCCTCCAATCCTCCGTTTCTTTGTTCCCTATTTTACCATATGAACAGAAGAATGCACCTTCGGCAAGCGATAAATATGTTAAATCAAAAGGGACTATTCGTCCATTATCAAATGATAACTTCGGAACAGTCCCTTTTCTTTGTCAGCCTTCAATGGATTTAAAGGAATCCTATGGTTTTCGGTCGTCTTCACCCAGACTGCGATTTGCCATTTCAATCGCACGTTTCACCATATTACCGGCATCACGTGCTTTAATTCCTCCCCAACCTTCCCGCTCAACAACATCGTAAAATCCAAGCTCTTTTGCAATTTCTTCTTTTAATTGCTCAGACATGATACTCTGTTTTCGTGCCATTCGGTTTGCCTCCTTTTCGGCTGACAAGCTTAGTATGTACAAAGTAAATAAAAAAACACCTATCGCAGGAATATAGTGTCCCTTTGATAGGTGCTTGAAACTTAAAATAATATTTAAACAATAAATGCTAGTACTATTTGACAACGAAGTCTGTCAGACCAGCGTCGTCAATGATTGATATTTCAACGGCATCCGTTAAAATATCCGCATAGCTGTAAGAGACTCTTTCAAACGAGTTCTCTTCTTGATCGAGTTCAACGACGAATACTGCACGATATGTTTCACTTAGAACTCCAGTTCTTTCAATCGTTCTTCTTCGGCCACCGTTTACCTTCAAGTGCAAACGTTTCCCTAAATGAGAATCCAATAACTTCTTAATGTCCGCTAATGTTTTTGGCACTTCGCTAACACCTCACTATATATAACCATAACATATAGTGTATTCTTTGTCAACCAAACAGATAATTTTAACAAGCAATCATTATATTTGTCAATCATTTTATTTTAAAAAACCATAGTTTTTTTGAAGTGTACTCTTTTCGACATTAGTTTTATTTCTTAGAAAAGTCACTATATAAGGCGTTTGATAATCGTGCAAACTCCTCTATTGTTAATGTTTCCCCTCTACGTCGCGGATCAATACCTACTTCCTTAAATGCAGCCAATATAGATTCTTTCTTCGTTTTTCCGTCAGGAAGCGAGGTCTGTAAATTATTTAAGATTGTTTTTCTTCTTTGTACAAAGGATCCTTTTGACACTTGAAAAAGAAAATCTTCATCCATAACTTTTGCAGGCAATTGTTCTTTTCTGGTTAATTTTAAAACAGCAGATTCAACGTTTGGTTGTGGAACAAAAACTGTTTTCGGAACAATCATAGCGACCGAAGCATCCATGTAATACTGGATAGCGATGGACAATGAACCGTATGCTTTTGTTCCTGGAAGCGCCGTAATACGATCCGCTACTTCTTTTTGCATCATAATAATCATTCCTGTAATTGGAATTCTTTCGAGTAAAAACTTCATAATAATTGGGGTCGTTACATAATAAGGAAGATTCGCAACGACAACGATTTCTTCGAAGTCTTTGAACTCCTCATCTATCATTTGCTTTAAATTCGCTTCTAATACATCTTGATGAATAACCTTGACATTATTATATGGCGACAAAGTATCTTCTAGAACGGGTAGTAAGCGCCCATCAATTTCATACGCTACGACTTTCCCTGCTTTTCTTGCAAGATGCTCCGTTAACGCGCCGATTCCTGGGCCAATTTCAATAACCCCTACTTGCTTTGTAAGATCCCCATGTGAAACAATGTTTTCCAATACATTTGGATCAATTAAAAAGTTTTGCCCTAGACTTTTCTTAAATGAAAATCCGTGTTTCTCTAAAATCTCCTTAGTCCTCTTCGGAGTTGCAATATCTTTATTCATCTTGTTTTTCCTCCCTGTCGAGAACAGTTATAGTATCTGCTAATTGTTCCGGCGTTATTCTAAACATTTCTAATCGTTTTTTCAAACCCTTCCCATTGACTTGTCCGATATGGAGCAATTCACTTAAACGTTCTCGCCTTTTTCGAGCATCCGGATGCCCAACTAGCCTCGCCGCCATCAAATCAACGAGCGCAATTTCGACTGCTTGTTGTTCCTCTACTGTATAGACGGATTGAATCGCTTGTCGAATATCATCGTCAGTCGCGTGTTCAATTCCAAGGCCTTTACCATTCTTAGCAATTGTTTTCTTTTTTTCTAAAAAAGCATGTTTTACAGTTGGGATACGTTCTTCTATAATCGCACGAATGCGTCTTCCAGGAAAGTCCGGGTCAGTGAACACAATTACACCACGCGTCTCCGCTGCATGCTGAATGCGTAACAATGTCTCTTCATTAATGGCTGAGCCATTCGTTTCAATTGTATCTGCATTTGTTGCACGTTTCACTGCAACCGTATCAGACTTTCCTTCAACGACAATAATTTCTTTTATATTCACGAAGGTTCCTCTTTCCATTTGATTCTTTACATTATTCTACTCTTCCAATCCCCATTAGTAAAAAGGTATGTATGTATACCTTCTTATCCTCAATGCATATACATGTGTAAACAAGCTTACTCGTTGTTTACAATTACAGCTACACTTCTACCAATAAAAAACCTGCATTTATTAGATGCGGAAACTTTGACTCATCCATTTTTATTATCTTATCATTTCCAACACCAAAAATCCGCGGGACCTATACAACCCCGCGGATAAATAAATTAATCTATAATTTTTATTTTCACTTGACGCTTTCCAAAATTATAAGCTGCTTGTTTCGTTGGAACGTGGAGGTCAATTCGATTACCCTTTATCGCTCCGCCTGTATCGCCTGCAACTGCGTAACCATATCCCTCTACCCAAACTTTAGAACCGAGTGGAATGACGCTAGGATCTACAGCAATGACTTTTAAATTTGGATTTGCCTTTAGGTTAATTCCCGTTGCCGTTATACCTGAACAACCACTACATCCTGCTGTATAAGCCGTTGCCGATACGTAAAACTCTTTGCCTCCGGATGGCGCAGAATTATTTCGGGAAACAGACGTCGTTTTAGCTGATGCCCTTGAAGCACTTTTTGTTGGTGCAGCACTTGCTACGACTACCTTAGTACCAACAGCAACAATCTTTTTGGTTGGTTTTTTAACGGTAACTTCATCTATTAATGAACGTGTAACTTCTTTTCCATCTTCTTTTATAATCTCATACTCTCGAGAGACAATCCCTTTTTGACCTTGTTGGACAACCTTTTCGCGTCCTTTAAGCAATGAATCATCACTTTTTGTTTCAACTGCGAAGTTCTCTTCTTCTTCAACAGTCTCTGTTGCCTTTTCTACTCGAACGATTTGAACAACAGAACCTGGTTTAACTTGATTGTCTAAATCGCCTTCTAATCTATCTAATTCACCTAGTTGGATGTCTTTACTTTTCAAAAAATCACCAATTGTAGTGGAAGTTGACCAATAACTATTTTCTTTTCCACCATCGATTAACGTAAACTCATACGCTTTATCGACTATGACACTGTTCTTTTCGTCAAGTCGCGTCGCTAAATCTGGACTTACTCTATCATGCTCTGTTAATTCTATACCAGCTTCGTCTAGAGCTTCACCAACTGTTTGTTTCGTAGTCCAAAGAGTCGTATTTTCTTTATCGACGGTTATTGCGACTTGTTTCGATTGTTCCCACCGAACGGCTAGACCATTTTTAATCGGTGTATTCACTGAGGGGGTTACGATATCGTGTTCGGAAACTTCGATTTCATATTCAGAAAGAAGTTTACCTACTGTACTTGCATGTGTTCTATATTGTTCTTGTTGTCCGTTCACTGTAAGTGTAACGGTCTTCTTATTCCCTTCGTAAATAACTAAGGAAACGACAGTCACGAATAACGTTGTAAAAATAATCGTAAACAATATTTGTTTACTCCTCAATGACTTAAAGAACAGGTTTTTCATGGTATCACTTTGCATGAAAAAATTCCTCCTTCATCACTTGTGTGATTATATAGGGTCCTTTTTTGCATGTCAACCCAATAGTTTTTTATTTTAATAGATTTGAGTGCGCCCTATTTAAGAAGAGTATGAGAATATAACTCTCCTTTTATTCATCTATTCGAAATAGTTTTAAAGCATTTTTCGTCGTGACTGATGCCACTTCTTCTACAGATATCTCTTTTAGTTTGGCAATTTCTTCCGCAACTAATGTTACATATACTGGTTCATTACGTTTTCCTCTATGTGGATGAGGTGTTAAATAAGGCGCATCGGTTTCGATTAACAACTTACTTAACGGGATTTCTTTTGCAACTTGCTTTGGCCCTTTCGCATTTTTAAACGTAACTGGACCACCGAGCGAAATAAGAAAGTTCATTGCGATACATTCTTTTGCAATTTCTACACTTCCACTAAAACAGTGCATAATTCCACCGACTTTTTCAGCTTCTTCTTCTTTCAAAATGCGTACGACATCCGCCGTAGCATCCCGGTTATGAATTACAATCGGTAAATTTACTTTTTTAGCGAGTTGGACTTGTCTTCTAAAGAGTTTTTGTTGAACCTCTTTTGGAGATTTATCCCAATAATAATCAAGACCCATCTCTCCAATGCCAACTACTTTAGGATGTGCTGCAAGCGATTCAATCCATTCTAAGTCTTCCTCCGTACAATCAATTGCATCGACGGGATGCCAACCAACAACCGCGTAAATAAAAGGATAACGTTCTGTTAACTCCATCGCTTTACGAATTGTTTTACGGTCAAATCCAATTACAACCATTTTTGAAACGCCCGCCTCTAACGCACGTTCAATGACTTCTTCGACATCTCCTTCGTATTGATCTGCATTTAAATGTACATGTGTATCTATAAACATATTTTCTCTCCTCGCACTTTTTTAATTGTAATAGAGTTAACTATTTCTTTTGTCACAACCATGTTACAAATACATTACAGCGTTTTTGTAGATTGATATAAACAGAATGATTTAATTTGTCGTTAAATGGTTATTCTTATCAATAAAAAAGTGACGTATCTTATGATTACGTCACTTTTTCATCATATATATTATTTCCAATTTATTTTTTAATAAACTTTTGATTTATTTCAGCTTTATTTCACAGTAGCGCCGTTTTCTAATGACTTTTCCACTGTTGCAAGCTTTAATACGCCATTTGATTCTCCTGCTAAAATCATCCCTTGCGATAATTCCCCACGAAGTTTAACTGGTTTTAAGTTCGCAACCACAATCACTTTCTCGCCGATTAAAGATTCTGGTGCATAGTGTTCTGCAATTCCAGAGACAACTTGCCTTTGTTCAAACCCTAGATCAAGCTGTAGTTTTAATAACTTATCTGTCTTCGGGACTTTTTCACAAGCAATTACTGTTGCAACACGTAAATCCACATTCATAAATTGGTCAAATGTAATTTCATCACCAATAGGCTCAGCTTCTTGCTTTTCGGGTTCAACATTTTCTTCAGGCGCAGTAATTGCCATTTGCGCTCGAATGTATTCAACCTCCGTCTCAACTTCCAAGCGCGGGAATATCGGAACTCCTTTTTCAACAACTTTTGTTCCAACTGGAGTTGCGTTGAAATCACCAAGCGTTTCCCAAGTAAGCATTTCCTCGGAAAGACCGAGTTGTTCTATAATTTTCTTCGGAGTTTCAGTCATAAACGGTTGTAGCAATACCGCAATGTGACGAAGTGATGAAACGAGATTCAACATGACAGACGCTAGTTTACCACGTTCATTCTCATCTCTTGCAAGAACCCACGGTGTTGTTTCATCGACATATTTATTCGTTCTGGAAACAAGCGCCCATAATTCACTTAGCACGACGCTAAATTGCATGTTTTCCATAGCTTTTTCATATTTCGTAACCGTGTTCGTAATAAATTCTTTTAACGCATCGTCAAACTCGGTCGGCTCTAATTCCTCAGTTGGAATAACACCTTCGAAATATTGATTAATCATCGAAACTGTACGGTTTAGTAAGTTTCCAAGGTCATTCGCAAGGTCATAATTTGTTCTTTCAACAAACGCTTCTGGTGAAAACTCACCATCTTGACCAAAAGGCAGCTCACGTAAAAGGAAATAGCGAGTTGCATCTAACCCGTAACGATTAACGAGCATTTCAGGATACACGACGTTTCCTTTCGATTTAGACATTTTCCCGTCTTTCATCATAATAAAGCCATGTGCAAAAACTTTCTTCGGTAATGGAAGATCAAGTGCCATTAGGAAGATTGGCCAATAAATAGTATGGAAACGCACAATATCTTTACCTACAACGTGCACGTCTGCCGGCCAGTATTTATTAAAGAGGGTTTCATCATCTGAACCATATCCAAGTGCTGTAATATAGTTTGTTAACGCGTCAACCCATACATAAATAACGTGCTCTGCGTCCCCAGGCACTTTAATTCCCCAATCAAACGACATACGGGAAACGGATAAATCCTCCAGTCCTGGTTTAATGAAGTTATTAATCATTTCATTTTTACGGGACTCCGGTTCAATAAACTGTAAATTTTCTTCATAGTACTGCAGTAATCGATCCGCATATTTCTTCATATTAAAGAAATAAGACTCTTCTTTAACTCTTTGAACAGATCGTCCACAATCCGGACAATTTCCATTCTCTAGTTGTGACTCACTAAAGTATGATTCACACGGCGTACAGTGCCACCCTTCGTATTCACCTTTATAAATGTCACCGTTATCAAGGAATGTCTTAAATATTTTTTTAACTAGTTCAGTATGACGGCTTTCAGTCGTGCGAATAAAGTCATCATAAGAGATATCCATTTTTGCCCATAAGTCTTTGGCAATTTTTGCAATCCCGTCAACGTATTCCTGAGGTGGTTGACCAGACTCATCTGCAACTTCCTGTATTTTTTGACCATGTTCATCCATTCCTGTCAAAAATCGAACATCATATCCCCGCAGGCGTTTATAACGCGCAATTGCATCAGAGGCAACAGTTGTATAAGCCGTGCCAATATGGAAGTTTCCGCTAGGATAATAAATTGGCGTTGTAATATAAAAAGTCTCTTTTTGTTCAGACACGAAAATTCCTCCAGTATAATTGTATGTATTCTTTATTCTATCGAAATTATTAGAACCGCACAATGTTATTCTTATTGTAATATTAGTATAGGCAATACAAAATTGATTAATCAGCAAAAAATACTATTGTTTTAATATCATTTATTCTAGAAGATTCTATTTATTCTATATTCTTTCATTGACGATAATTGGAAATCTTGTTATGATAAATGGCATATAAACGTCAGAATTGTATAAATGATGACAATTGACTGTTATGAAAGGGGGCCTTTCTATGAAGTCCACGGGTATCGTTAGAAAAGTAGATGAGCTTGGACGTGTAGTAATTCCTATCGAATTACGTAGAACACTAGGAATCGGACAAAAAGATTCACTTGAGATTTATGTCGATGAGGATAAAATTATTTTGAAAAAATATGCGCCAAATATGACTTGTTCAATTACGGGTACTGTTTCAGATGATAATCTAAGTTTACTAGACGGGAATTTAATTTTAAGTCCTGAAGGTGCAGAACAACTTATTGCAGATATACAGAATAACTTAAAAAAATAAAGCCAATCTCCGGGACATCAGACTGTTCCGGATTTTCTCATTTTCTATGACATCCACAATTTTCCCGCCAATAAAAGCTTATCAACATAAACATAAATTACTCCGACCGTCATAACGTCTTTACTTATCAACGTGAAATGCCTGATACACATCTCTTCTACTCATACTTCGAACTTCCGCTACTTCACGGATCGCTTCTTTTGAACGAATATTTTTTTGGTTTATAATTTCCTCAACATGTTCACGCGCGGAAAGTTCTTGCCACCAGACCGGTTCATCATCTTCTACATTCCCATCACTACCTTCGATAACTATACAAAACTCACCACGCACTGTATTCGTATTGACCCATTCAAGCGCTTCCTCTAACGTCCCTCGTAAAAATTCCTCAAATTTCTTTGTAATCTCTCTCGCTAGGACAATTTTTCTTGAACCTTCAATTTGTTCTTGTAATGCTTTCAGCGTCTCCTTTAATCGATGAGGGGCTTCATATAAGAGAATGGTCTCTTCCCTTTTCTTTAACTGCTCGATTTGTTGTTGACGCTCTTTTTTATTTCTAGATAAGAAGCCGTAAAACATGAATGGTTGTGTCGTTAATCCAGATGCCACAAGGGCCGTAATCGCCGCGTTTGCACCTGGCACCGGAACCACATCATATCCGCTTTCAATCGCTTTTTGGGCTATATCGACCCCTGGGTCCGATATACAAGGCATTCCCGCATCACTCACAAGCGCAACCGATTTCCCTTCTGACAGGATCTGTAATATTTTCTCTCCGCCAACTCCTTGGTTATGTTCGTGGTAACTGATGAGCGGTGTTTGAATCTCAAAATGATTGCATAACTTAATCGTGTTACGCGTATCTTCTGCTGCGATTGTATGCACTTCATTTAATATTCGAATGGCTCGATAAGTCATATCTTCTAGGTTTCCAATCGGTGTCCCCACGAGAAACAATTTTCCGCTTCCTGGTTCAGCACTTTTTTGTGATTTCATCTCGTCCACTTCCTTTTGCGATATGTTTTTCTTTTTGCTTCCGGCTCAACTGTTTAAAATGATATTCTGCTTGCATTGCTTCTCGCTTCGTTTCATATGCTTCATAGTAGATACAATGCACAGGGAGCTTGGCACGTGTATATTTTGCACCTTTGCCTTCATTATGAACATGAACGCGTCTTTCTAAATCATTTGTATATCCCGCATAAAACGATCCATCATTACATTCCAAAACGTAAAACAGATGCTCAGGCTTTTTCTCCATACAAGAGCTTCCTCACTTCTTCTGTATAATTTCCGTCATTGTCATATACATAAAGGGGCGGTAATATCTTCAAGTCTGGTTTCCCATCCTTAGTTCCTTCAATTAACAACGTATTCGCTTCTTTCCCTTCCTTCGAATAAACAAACCGAATACGCTTCGGTTCCAAACGATTCGCACGCATTGCAGTTACAATGTCCAATAATCGTCCTGGACGATGAACAAAAGCCGCCTTTCCACCTTGCTTTAACAATTCACTTGCCGACTGAATCGCTTGTTCTAACGTCAGATGAATTTCATGACGCGCAATCGCAACATGTTCTTTTAAGTTTTTTTCAGTCGCTTCATATGCCGGAAAGTAGGGAGGATTACAAGTGACGGCATCATACTTTTCATAACCAATCTTCTCAGCAATGCCAATCACATCACCTTGAATGATTTTGATTTGTTGTTCTAACTCATTGTACACAACACTTCTATTCGCCATTCCAGCCAATCGCTCCTGCAACTCAACAGCCGTAATACTCGCTTTTGTCCTTGCACTTAAAAATAAAGGGATCGCCCCGTTACCCGCACAAAGATCCACAATTTTCCCTGATGCTCGAGTAGGTACATGAGCAAACCTTGCCAAAAGTACCGCATCTAAAGAAAAGGAAAAGACAGACGGACTTTGAATAATTCGCAAATCCTCCGCCAATAAATAATCCAGTCTTTCATCATCTTTTAATATATCCAAACATAAACGCCTCCAACAGTGATTTCCGTTCCGGGCGGACGCTTTCCGTGGGGCGTGCGGTGAGCCTCCTCGGTCGCTTGCGCTCCACTGCGGGGTCTCACCTGTCACGCTAATCCCACAGGAGTCGCCGCCCTCCACTCCAATCAACAGAGATACTTTTATAATAATACTCAGTTTAAACCAGTACTCATATTTTGTGAAAAAAGAATATGAGGTCAATACTTCATATGAACAGAAATGTAATTAATTGACTCAAGCTATTATGTAGCCATTATTTAACTTCCGATATTTAAAAAGCCGATGCCTACTTTGATATAGGATCGGCTCATTTTACACATTTTGTTTATTTAAAAACGATAAGCAGAACAGGCAATCTTCCCCTTTACGGATGCTCCCATAATGAATGTTACAAACGTGAAATCCTTCATTGTAAAGTCGCGCTAAGTTATCGACACCTTCGCCAACGTCTACTGTATTTTGTTTCTTTTCAGGACGTTGATTACTCGAAGAATTCTCTTCTAGCTCGTCAATTTCATCAAGTCTTTTTCGTAAGTGATGGTTTTCGAGTTGAAGTGAATGATTCTTTTCTGTCATCTCTGCGACAAACCCCATCAGTTCACGGAATTGCTTATGCATAGATTCAAGCTGTTGTTCAAATTCCATTATGCTATCCAAAAAGTTCCTTTCTTTCAACTTCTCCACCCCATCATTTTATCAAGTGCAACATTTTATTGTTCGGGTCCATAATTTCTTCCAATGTATATTCAACAACTTGTTCTTCTTCCAATAAATTTACCTGAAGTATACGTTCAAGTAAATTTAAACCAACTACTTTTCCGGGTCCTTCCGGTGTATCAATTCGCGTCCCAATATCCGGCATTTGCTTTTTAGCCTCTTCATACTCATCATTTTCATATTTCAAGCAGCACATAAGACGACCGCATAAACCCGATATTTTTGAAGGATTCAATGATAAATTTTGATCTTTCGCCATTTTAATTGAAACAGGTTCAAAATCACCCAGAAAGGTAGAACAACAAAGCATTCGACCACATGGACCAATCCCACCTAGCATTTTCGCCTCATCCCGGACGCCGATTTGCCGTAATTCAATACGCGTACGAAATATGGATGCCAAGTCTTTGACGAGATTGCGAAAATCGACGCGACCTTCCGCAGTGAAATAAAAAATGATTTTATTTCTATCGAAAGTGTACTCAACATCTACAAGCTTCATATCAAGCTGATGGTCTCCAATCTTTTCAGCACCTATCAGGAATGCTTTCTGAGCTTCGACGTTGTTTTCCTCAACTTTATCTACATCTTTTTCCTCTGCCGGTCTAATAATTTTTTTCAGTGGCAAAACTACGTCATTTTCATCGACTTCTTGCACTGGTATTGCTACTTTACCGTATTCAACACCTCTTGCCGTTTCGACGATTACGTAATCATCTATAGTTAACTCATAATCGAGTGGATCGAAATAATATATTTTCCCCGCTTTTTTGAAGCGAACACCTATTACTTTATACAACGAGAAATCCCTCCTGCATATTGAGCATCAATTGTTCCATAAGAAGCGTTCGATTCATATTCCCACCCAATTGCCTTTTAGCTTGTAAAATAGCTTCCATTACCGCAGACAATTGGCTGTACGTCAATTTCATCGCAAGCGAATTTAAAAACTCATTGTGATCTGGATACACAGGCAAAGAGTTTAATTCTGCTTTTAATGCAACGACATCGCGATAAGCATACAATAGTAAATCAAGTCCTCGGTCCGTCTCTTCTCTTTCTTTAAAGACTTGAGACCAAGTTGATTGGATATACAATAACGCCTCATGGATATTTTGATCTGATGCTTCAACTAATTTTAACACTGTTTTTCGCATATGCGCAAATTCGTCATCTTGCGCCAACTGTAAAGCCTCATCTATATTTGCGGTTAGCATCGTAACAGTTGCAGCCATAGACCTCGTAATCCCTTGTTCTTCAAGCATGGAAATCAACGCTTCACGCGAAGGTGGAAGGAATGATATTCGTTGGCAACGTGATTGAATCGTCGGCAATATAGCTTGATAGGATTTAGTGAGTAAGATTGCAGTCACATTTCCTTCTGGTTCCTCTAAATATTTTAATAGTGCATTAGCTGATGCCGAATTCATACGTTCAGCTTGTGAAATAATATATATTTTACGACCACTTTCATATCCTTTTTTCGTCATCTCTAACAGAAATTCATCCATTTGCCCCTTTTTAATTGTTTGCCCATCAGGATAAATGATTGTGATGTTAGGATGATTACGAGATGCAACCCGTAAACAAGAGCTACATGTTTCACATGGAGCATTTTGTGTTGGATTTTGACAAAGTAAAAGTTTTGCAAAAAATAAGGAAATTTCTTCCTTCCCAGTACCACGTTCACCCTCAAAGATGTAAGCGTGTCCAATTCGGTTATGTTCAAAAGACGCTTTTAATCTACTTATTACTATTTGCTGATTAATAAATGTTGTGCTTTCCATTTTTCTCCTACCCTCTTACTTCAAAAAAACCGTGCTTCTTGTTAGAATACACGGAAATTACGTATATAGATTAATAAGAAGTCCTTTAATCTCACCAATTTTATCTAAAAGATCAACAGCTTTTTTCTCTTCGTTTAAAAGATCTTCTGCTAATTCGATTAGTTTTTCATCAATAATTTGAACAATTTTTAACCTGCGCCCTTCACCATATTGATTCCAAGTGTGTGACTGGTTTAACGCTAGGCCCGTTTCAACAGATTCTTTCAAAAATCGACGAACAAGCATTTTAAACTTGGCCATGTCACGCAAATTACGAGACCTAGCGAGTCTGTCCCCGGCGATAGAAATATTTCCGAGAAGTCTCGTAATTTGCTCGCTATGAAGTTTTTCACTGTGCTTCTGAACCATTTTACCAAACCGTAATCCATTCTGCGCAGTCAATTGTTGCCCGTTCTTCATTTTATCTACATTAGTGCGGTAATTACTGTTAACTTTCACGTATACTCACCTCGGCTTTAAAAATGGTGAAAGTGTTCAATTGGTAGCACGAACACTGTCGCGCCTCCTACTTCCACTTCAACCGGGTATGGAATATACGAATCTGCATTGCCACCCATCGGAGAGACTGGCGCTACCATTTGATCTCTTGAACGGCAATTATCTTTAATTATTTCAAGTAGCTTATCCACTAAACTGTCATCTGTGCCAATTAAAAATGTCGTATTACCAGATCTGAGAAACCCACCCGTACTCGCTAATTTAGTCGCTCTAAAATCATTTTTTGTCAAGGCTGCTGACAAACGATTACTATCCTGATCTTGTACAACTGCTACTATCAACTTCACGGTCATCTCTCCTTTAGCCCTCTTTCTCCTTATTATAGCATGAATTCTCACATTACATAATTCGAGAGGTAATTATCTTATAAACATTTTCTACTACTTCATCTTGCGTCAAACTTGCATCAGTTACTACAATCCTATCACAATACCGTCGAATAACCTGTTGATAGCCTTCGTAAACTTTATGATGAAATGATAAAGCTTCCTTATCCAATCGATTTTGCTCACGTTTGTCATTATTTAATACCCGTGCAAGTCCATCTTCTGGACGAATATCAAAAAACACGGTGACATCAGGCATCGCCTCTCCAATTGCAAACTGGTTAATCTCTAATATCTCATCTATTCCGATACCACGTGCATATCCTTGGTATGCTAATGAACTATCAATAAAACGATCACATAAAATAATATATCCTTGCGCCAGTGCAGGTATTACTTTTTCAACAAGATGTTGTCGTCTTGCTGCCGCATAAAGAAGTGCTTCCGTTTTAGCATCCATCTCAGTATTTTCGTTATCAAGTATAATTCCTCGAATGTCTTCAGCTATTTTAATGCCACCTGGCTCCCTTGTAAGCAAAACCTTCTTGCCTTGATTTTGCAAGCGATCGTAAATAGCCGAGATGACCGTTGTCTTTCCTGCTCCTTCTGGGCCTTCAAACGTAATAAATATGCCTTTACTATTCATACTATTCTTCCACCTCATTCATTACGACAAGTATTTGTTTTTCTTTTGTTCGAATTGCCCCTTGGAAACTGGCTTCCATCGTGGTGAGTGTTATCAGTAATTCAACATGTTCCTCTGTTATCCTTTCACCAGCTAATAATAATGGAATACCTGGTGGATAAGGTATAATCGATGCTGCTGCTATCATACCTACAGTCTGATTATACTGTACCCAATCAACTTGAAATTGTTCTAACTCGCTTCTATTGTAACAGAGTTCGGATATTTGATTGACAGTAATGGGCGGAGTACTAACATTCTTTTTCTCTTCATGGACATGTAGCCATTTAACGGCTCGCTCAATTTTATTACAAATCGTTTCAATATCGTATAATTGTCCTTTTTTTAATAAAGGAAGGATCAAAAGCACTTGAAAAGGGTCCGCTAGTTCAACATAAATGCTTTCTTTCTCCAACGCTTTAAGCAATTGAAAACCAGTATAATTTTCAACTCTCCCCATTAACTTCAATGGATCATTTGACTCAATGACTTGAAAGGATGCAATATGATTCAATCGATTGATAAATTTTTCTCTTCTATTTAAAAAGCTTGTTACATCTTTTCTCGTAAATGATTCTGCATAAGCCCTCGCATCGTCTAAGGACGCCATTAGAAGATAAGAAGGGCTACTCGATTGCAACATTTGTAAGTACTTTGATATACGTTCTTTTGACACTAAAGTAGATTTCACATGTAAAAAAGAAGCCATCGTCATTGCTGGTAACGTTTTATGTGCAGAATGAACAACGACATCAGCACCTAACGCCAAGGCTGATGTAGGAAATGGTTCCCCAATCACAAAATGAGCGCCATGCGCCTCATCTACGAGTACCGGTACATCTTGTTTATGACACATCGCAATAATTTCTTTTAAGTCTTCTCCAGTTGTCCCATAATAAGTAGGATAAGTTAATATGACAGCTTTCGCGTTAGGATATTGTTCTAATGCTAGTCGAACTTGTCTTGCTGAAACAGTACCGGCAGAAGCCGTTTCTTCATCCCAATCAGGTGCAATTAATACTGGCCTAGCATCAACTAATTCAAGTGCATTGAAAACAGATTTATGTGCATTTCGTTGGACAATCACTGTATCGCCAGCGCGACAAGTCGCATAAATCATCGCTAGATTACCTACTGTAGAGCCGTTAACTAAGAAAAAACTTGCATCCGTATTATATAATTCCATTAATTTATCCTGTGCGTCTGCAATGACATCCTCTGGTTGATGCAAATCATCAAGACCGCTTATCTCTGTAAAGTCAAATGAGAGCGCAGAACGTAATGCTGGTGGCAAACCGGATAATTCTCCATGCTTATGACCTGGTACGTGAAAAGAGACCGGTTTCTCCTGGTTAAACTCCTCCAACCTTTGGACAAGTGGACGATTGATATATTCCATTTCTCTTCACTTCCTACTATTATATTTAAATGAAACAAGACCTATTCCCGAAGTAATGACGTCAAGACGTAAGACGTCAATCTCATAAATATGATCCTTACTTATCACTTCATTTAGCGAGTTATTATTAATTTCATATATAACAAAAAGAGCCACTACCATAAGGTAATGACTCTTTTAGTGCTTGGCAACGTCCTACTCTTGCAGGGGCTAACCCCAACTACCATCGGCGCTGAAGAGCTTAACTTCCGTGTTCGGTATGGGAACGGGTGTGACCTCTTCGCTATCGCCACCAAACTATTGAGCAAAAGTTGTTCACTCAAAACTGGATAAACAAAACATTGAATGACACAAACTGTCATGTATTTAAGGATAAGTCCTCAATCGATTAGTATCCGTCAGCTGCACATGTCGCCATGCTTCCACCTCGGACCTATCAACCTCATCATCTTTGAGGGATTTTACTTACTTGCGTAATGGGAAATCTCATCTTGAGGGGGGCTTCATGCTTAGATGCTTTCAGCATTTATCCCGTCCATACGTAGCTACCCAGCTATGCCTTTGGCAAGACAACTGGTACACCAGCGGTATGTCCATCCCGGTCCTCTCGTACTAAGGACAGCTCCTCTCAAATTTCCTGCGCCCGCGACGGATAGGGACCGAACTGTCTCACGACGTTCTGAACCCAGCTCGCGTACCGCTTTAATGGGCGAACAGCCCAACCCTTGGGACCGACTACAGCCCCAGGATGCGATGAGCCGACATCGAGGTGCCAAACCTCCCCGTCGATGTGAACTCTTGGGAGAGATAAGCCTGTTATCCCCGGGGTAGCTTTTATCCGTTGAGCGATGGCCCTTCCATGCGGAACCACCGGATCACTAAGCCCGTCTTTCGACCCTGCTCGACTTGTAGGTCTCGCAGTCAAGCTCCCTTATGCCTTTGCACTCTACGAATGATGTCCAACCATTCTGAGGGAACCTTTGGGCGCCTCCGTTACTCTTTAGGAGGCGACCGCCCCAGTCAAACTGCCCGCCTGACACTGTCTCCTACCCCGCTAAGGGGCATGGGTTAGAATTCCAATACAGTCAGGGTAGTATCCCACCAATGCCTCCACCGAAGCTGGCGCTCCGGTTTCAAAGGCTCCTACCTATCCTGTACAGACTGCATCAGAATTCAATATCAGGTTGCAGTAAAGCTCCACGGGGTCTTTCCGTCCTGTCGCGGGTAACCTGCATCTTCACAGGTACTATAATTTCACCGAGTCTCTCGTTGAGACAGTGCCCAGATCGTTACGCCTTTCGTGCGGGTCGGAACTTACCCGACAAGGAATTTCGCTACCTTAGGACCGTTATAGTTACGGCCGCCGTTTACTGGGGCTTCGGTTCAAAGCTTCGCTTGCGCTAACCTCTCCCCTTAACCTTCCAGCACCGGGCAGGCGTCAGCCCCTATACGTCACCTTACGGTTTTGCAGAGACCTGTGTTTTTGCTAAACAGTCGCCTGGGCCTATTCACTGCGGCTCTCTCGGGCTTTAACACCCTATCAGAGCACCCCTTCTCCCGAAGTTACGGGGTCATTTTGCCGAGTTCCTTAACGAGAGTTCTCTCGATCACCTTAGGATTCTCTCCTCGCCTACCTGTGTCGGTTTGCGGTACGGGCACCTCCCGCCTCGTTAGAGGCTTTTCTTGGCAGCGTGAAATCAGGGACTCCAGGGAAAATTCCCCTTGCTATCACAGCTCAATGTTATAGAAACGGGATTTGCCTCGTTTCACACCTCACTGCTTAGACGCACATTACCAACCGTGCGCTCACCCTATCCTACTGCGTCCCCCCATTACTCAAACGGCGGGGAGGTGGTACAGGAATATCAACCTGTTATCCATCGTCTACGCCTTTCGGCCTCGACTTAGGTCCCGACTAACCCTGAGCGGACGAGCCTTCCTCAGGAAACCTTAGGCATTCGGTGGAAGGGATTCTCACCCTTCTTTCGCTACTCATACCGGCATTCTCACTTCTAGGCGCTCCACTAGTCCTTACAGTCTAGCTTCGACGCCCCTAGAACGCTCTCCTACCACTGACACCAAAGGTGTCAATCCACAGTTTCGGTGATTCGTTTAGCCCCGGTACATTTTCGGCGCAGCGCCACTCGACCAGTGAGCTATTACGCACTCTTTAAATGGTGGCTGCTTCTAAGCCAACATCCTGGTTGTCTGGGCAACGCCACATCCTTTTCCACTTAACGAATACTTGGGGACCTTAACTGGTGGTCTGGGTTGTTTCCCTCTCGACTACGAATCTTATCACCCGCAGTCTGACTCCCAAACAAAAATCATCGGCATTCGGAGTTTGTCTGAATTCGGTAACCCGGGATGGGCCCCTAGTCCAAACAGTGCTCTACCTCCGAGATTCTAACGTTTGAGGCTAGCCCTAAAGCTATTTCGGAGAGAACCAGCTATCTCCAGGTTCGATTGGAATTTCACCGCTACCCACACCTCATCCCCGCATTTTTCAACATACGTGGGTTCGGGCCTCCAGTAAGTGTTACCTTACCTTCACCCTGGACATGGGTAGATCACCTGGTTTCGGGTCTACGACTACATACTAAAACGCCCTATTCAGACTCGCTTTCGCTGCGGCTCCGCATTCTCTGCTTAACCTTGCATGTAATCAGTAACTCGCCGGTTCATTCTACAAAAGGCACGCCATCACTCAGCTTGTTTCCGAAGAAACAGCATCGAGCTCTGACTACTTGTAGGCACACGGTTTCAGGATCTATTTCACTCCCCTTCCGGGGTGCTTTTCACCTTTCCCTCACGGTACTGGTTCACTATCGGTCACTAGGAAGTATTTAGCCTTGGGAGATGGTCCTCCCGGATTCCGACGGAATTTCACGTGTTCCGTCGTACTCAGGATCCACTCTGGAGAGAATACACTTTTGATTACGGGGCTATTACCCACTATGGCAGACCTTTCCAGGTCGCTTCATCTAATGCATTCCTTTGTAACTCCGTATAGAGTGTCCTACAACCCCAGGAAGCAAGCTTCCTGGTTTGGGCTGTTCCCGTTTCGCTCGCCGCTACTCAGGGAATCGATTTTCTTTCTCTTCCTCCGGGTACTTAGATGTTTCAGTTCTCCGGGTGTGCCTCATATACGCTATGTATTCACGTATATGTACTGCTCCATTACGAACAGTGGGTTTCCCCATTCGGAAATCTCTGGATCAAAGCTTACTTACAGCTCCCCAGAGCATATCGGTGTTAGTGCCGTCCTTCATAGGCTCCTAGTGCCAAGGCATCCGCCGTGCGCCCTTTCTAACTTAACCTTAAAACCAACGTTGTATAGCGATATACAACAATTGATTCATACATTACTACATTTGTGTTTATTTCAATGTCGTTTTATCCAGTTTTCAAAGAACAAGTAATGAAAGTTCATGTTAATGAACCCTCAAAACTGAACGCAAAACGTCAAGTTGAAGAGAACTTTCTCTTCATTCCGTTAAATATCCTTAGAAAGGAGGTGATCCAGCCGCACCTTCCGATACGGCTACCTTGTTACGACTTCACCCCAATCATCTGTCCCACCTTCGGCGGCTGGCTCCCAAAAGGGTTACCCCACCGACTTCGGGTGTTACAAACTCTCGTGGTGTGACGGGCGGTGTGTACAAGACCCGGGAACGTATTCACCGTGGCATGCTGATCCACGATTACTAGCGATTCCTGCTTCATGCAGGCGAGTTGCAGCCTGCAATCCGAACTGGGAACGGTTTTATGGGATTAGCTCCCCCTCGCGGGTTGGCAACCCTCTGTACCGTCCATTGTAGCACGTGTGTAGCCCAGGTCATAAGGGGCATGATGATTTGACGTCATCCCCACCTTCCTCCGGTTTGTCACCGGCAGTCACCTTAGAGTGCCCAACTGAATGCTGGCAACTAAGGTCAAGGGTTGCGCTCGTTACGGGACTTAACCCAACATCTCACGACACGAGCTGACGACAACCATGCACCACCTGTCACCGCTGTCCCCGAAGGGAAAGGTATATCTCTATACCGGTCAGCGGGATGTCAAGACCTGGTAAGGTTCTTCGCGTAGCTTCGAATTAAACCACATGCTCCACCGCTTGTGCGGGTCCCCGTCAATTCCTTTGAGTTTCAGCCTTGCGGCCGTACTCCCCAGGCGGAGTGCTTAATGCGTTTGCTCCAGCACTAAGGGGCGGAAACCCCCTAACACTTAGCACTCATCGTTTACGGCATGGACTACCAGGGTATCTAATCCTGTTTGCTCCCCATGCTTTCGCGCCTCAGCGTCAGTTACAGACCAGAAAGCCGCCTTCGCCACTGGTGTTCCTCCACATCTCTACGCATTTCACCGCTACACGTGGAATTCCGCTTTCCTCTTCTGTACTCAAGCCTTCCAGTTTCCAATGACCTTCCACGGTTAAGCCGTGGGCTTTCACATCAGACTTAAAAGGCCGCCTGCGCGCGCTTTACGCCCAATAATTCCGGACAACGCTTGCCACCTACGTATTACCGCGGCTGCTGGCACGTAGTTAGCCGTGGCTTTCTAATGAGGTACCGTCAAGGTACAGGCAGTTACTCCTATACTTGTTCTTCCCTCACAACAGAGCTTTACGATCCGAAAACCTTCTTCGCTCACGCGGCGTTGCTCCATCAGACTTTCGTCCATTGTGGAAGATTCCCTACTGCTGCCTCCCGTAGGAGTCTGGGCCGTGTCTCAGTCCCAGTGTGGCCGATCACCCTCTCAGGTCGGCTACGCATCGTCGCCTTGGTAAGCCGTTACCTCACCAACTAGCTAATGCGCCGCGGGCCCATCCCGTAGTGACAGCATAGCCGTCTTTCAGAGTTCCTTCATGCGAAGGAACTAATTATTCGGTATTAGCCCCGGTTTCCCGGAGTTATCCCCAACTACAGGGCAGGTTGCCCACGTGTTACTCACCCATCCGCCGCTAACAAAGGAAGAAACAAGTTTCTTCCTCGTCCGCTCGACTTGCATGTATTAGGCACGCCGCCAGCGTTCGTCCTGAGCCAGGATCAAACTCTCCATAATAGAGAAATTCGATTAGCTCGATTTCTTTGCTGGCATCCTTAAGATGTCCATTTGAATCCGAAGATTCGTTTCCTACAAACCAACAAGTTGATTTGTAGTTGTTATATCTTGACGTTTTGCTGTTCAGTTTTCAAGGTTCATATTATAGAAGAAACTTTTCATCGTTCCTCCCGGCTGCTTCTTTCGTTATTCCGAAGCAACTCTTATATCATATCAAGTATTAAACTTGATGTCAACAACTTTTTTTAAATTTCTTTTTTAGTTGTTTTTGTTATTTGTGTTGCTCGAATTGGCAACGTTAATAACTATACCACCTTATTTTCTAGAATGCAACCCCTATTTATAAAATAAATGCAATCGCACAAATTGAAGCGAGACCTGGAATGCCAAGTATCGTAATAACAAGCCCTGACACAATGTTAACCGGGACAAAAACGCCAAAGAAACCTGCGACTACGTTTAAAATAAAAAGAGCTAGAAAGGAAAAAGCAAGACGGAACCAATAGATTGATATAAACTCGAACATATTTTTCACACGCTTCTTGTCCATTACTAATAGGAACAATATAAATCCAACGATAAAAGTACTAATGGCTGCTTTCATGAGGAACACTCCTTTTTATGTGAATGCTCCATCATACGCAACCAAATGAAAATATATTAGTCTCTACCTAAATTTCTTACCTTTGCTTCCTTATATAGATAGAAATGTCTACTCTCTGTTATTTTACGCCGTATGAAAACTTCTTGGTCATAATCATCAAGATGGTTTTCAATGAACTTCGCTTGTTCCCATTCATCTCTTGTTTCCGTCATTAACGATCGTAGCTTGTCGTCAAATATTCGTTTAAGCTTACTCTTCCTTTTAAACATAGACACCGCTCCTTTTATAATTCTCGGCGTCCCTCGAGTGCTTTAGATAATGTAACTTCATCTGCATATTCAAGGTCTCCACCTACCGGTAACCCATGTGCAATTCTTGTCGTTTTGATACCAGACGGTCTTACTAATCTTGAAATATACATGGCTGTTGCTTCACCTTCAATTGTTGGGTTGGTAGCGAGAATTAACTCTTCAACTTCCTCATCCTGCAAGCGCGTCAAAAGAGACGGAACATTTATATCTTCTGGTCCAACACCATCCATTGGTGAGATAGCACCGTGGAGTACATGATAAAGCCCTTGATAATCTCGCATTTTTTCCATTGCTATCACATCTTTTGGATCTTGCACAACACATATAAGTGAACGATCACGCTGTTTATCCTGGCATATATGACATGGATCTACATCTGTAATATGTCCGCAAGTTGAACAGAAGTGTAAATTTCGCTTCGCATCCACAAGCGCCTTTGCAAAATCTAACACAGTGTCCTCTTCCATACTTAATACAAAAAACGCCAGTCGGCCCGCTGTTTTCGGACCGATGCCTGGCAATTTCATAAAACTATCAATTAACTTAGATATTGGTTCTGGATAATGCATACTTATTCCTCCTAGAACATCCCCGGTAGGTTTAATCCCTTCGTGAATTGTCCCATTGTTGAGTTCGTTAACTCATCCGCTTTTTTCATTGCTTCGTTTGTAGCAATCACTACTAAGTCTTGTAAGATTTCTACATCTTCTGGATCGACTACGTCTGGGTTAATCACAACTTCTAATACTTCTTTATCTCCTGAAACCGTCACTTTGACCATACCGCCGCCAGCAGTTCCTTCGAGACGCTCTTCCCCTAGTTTCTCTTGTGCTTCCGCCATTTTCTTTTGCATTTTTTGCATTTGCTTCATCATACCTTGCATATTTCCCATACCGCGCATGTCAATTTCCTCCTCAATTTTAGTTTTACCTCTCAAAAATTCCTTCTCTTCTATAATAAGTCGAAATGAAACTTTTCGGTACTATATCGATTAATCATCGTGTACTTCAATAAAGTCCTTGCCGAAAATCTTCTCAGCTTCCGCTACAATTGGATCAGCAACTTCTTGTTCTGCTTCTTTTAAAAAGTCCATCATTTCATCCGCGACGCTTTCTTCGTTTCCTTCGCCTGCGTTGTCACCTTGTTTCTCAAGCCCATGATTCCGAATAAAGTCAGACCGAACTTTGAGCCATGATTCCTCAGGAACATAGATCACTTCATACGGCTTTCCTGTTCGAGAGTTGAGAGCATCCGTTAAACCTGCTCGTAAAGATGGGTTTTCAGAAGCCATTAAACAATGGATTTCATATTTAAACTTTAACACAAACGAATCCACAGATGCTGCAACCGGTTCCGCTTCATCTAGAAGAGCTGCATGTGATTTTTGCAACATTTGCAACATACCCGCCCAATTTTCACGAATTGCTTGGATATCTTGTTTTGTTGCAGCCTTTAATACTTCATTAATTTTACCTGTTGGAATCCGAATAGATTGCGATGACTTTGATGCATTCCTTCTTGGTTGTGGTGCATTTGACGCACCAGGATTCACTTGGATTCCTGACTGGATTTGTTGTTGTAGTTGAGTAATTGTACGTTCCAATTGTTCTACTTTATTCACCAAATCAGGATTTTCATTGGCAAGTGAGTTAGATTGTACCGATGCTATTTGTGGCTCTAAATGAATCATTTTTAAAAGAGCTGACTCTACATACACTTTTGCATGATTTGAAAAACGCATTTCTTGTTGTGTTTTTGCCAATATATCAATAAATGAATAGAGCGTGTCCTGGTCAAATTCCTTGGCTAATTCCTCAAAACGACTATCTGCCGACACAAGTTCCAGTAGATCTTTCAAGTTTGGTGCAGTACGTAAAAGCAGGAGATCTCTGAAAAACGTAATTAAATCTTCCGCTAGTCGCGAAACGTCTTTTCCTTCTGCAATTAACTGATCTAAAAGAGACAACGTAGTGCCTGCATCTTTTTCCTGCAGCGCTTTCGCCAATCGATAAAAAATATCTTCTCCAATTGCGCCTGTCACAAGTAATGCATCATTTACTGACAAGCTATCTCCACTAAAGGAAGCAACCTGATCCAACATGCTCAATGCATCACGCATACCGCCAGAGGCCGCTTGCGCGATAACCTTTAAAGTCCCTTCATCAGACTCAATTTGTGCGTCTTGAAGGACAACTTCCATGCGTTCAATAATATCAGATGAAGTAAGCGGTTTAAAGTCAAATCGCTGACACCTTGAGATGATTGTTAACGGCAACTTATGTGGTTCTGTCGTCGCCAAAATGAACACGGCATGTTCAGGTGGCTCTTCAAGTGTTTTCAACAAAGCATTGAATGCCGAATTCGATAACATATGAACTTCGTCAATAATATATACTTTAAACCGTGAATTGGACGGTGCAAATCGAACCTTTTCAATAATTTCTCGCATTTCTTCTACTCGCGAATTAGACGCCGCGTCAAATTCAATTACATCTGTATTAGAACCTTCTGTTATGCTTATGCAAGTCGAACACTCATTACACGGTTCATTCGCCGTTCGTTCTTCGCAGTTGAGAGCTTTCGCGAAAATCTTTGCTGCACTCGTTTTTCCAGTTCCACGCGGACCTGAAAAAAGATATGCATGCGTCGTTTTATTATGAAGGAGGGCATTTTGAAGCGTCTGTTTCACATGGTGCTGACCGGACATTTCTGCAAATGATTGCGGTCGATAAACACGATAAAAAGCTTGATAAACCAACACTTACCTCTCCTTTTGCATACATTTTTTCAATACTTCTATTGTAGCACAAATGCCACCCTAATACATTTGTTAATATCGTTTGGGAAGTTAACTGAACAAATATAACTTCTCTCTATATATACCGGGTACTCTACTATTATTTTCCGCAAAATAAAAACCCGTCCATTCCTGAACGAGTTTGAATAATTCTATGTAATGCCGTGCACCTTCCTCTGACTGCCGAACATATGCGTTACTCCCGTCGCCAGCTCAGCCTAGGCAACCCTACGGCACATGAAAGATTCCACTTAATGCTGCTTCCTTCCGGACCTGACATGGTTCATGGATTTTCATTGCGTAGGACCCAAACGTCAACACTACGTGCGAGAGGCAGACCATACATTCGAACAGCCTCGGGAAGGAATTCAGTCTTGCTAGAGCGGATTGCAAGTTACAAGGTTCCGCTATTCCCCCACCTAGCACGGCAATACTCAGTATACTAAATTATAACGGAAAAATCAACAAGCGAATTAAAATGACTCATTATTAATCATTTAATGCAAAATTAATTACACTCCCATATCATGAGATATATTAGAACAAGAACACTTTTGGTAGGAAAACGAAACTTTTCAACAATCAATCCGTAGTAAAGATATAAAGTGTTTTACGCGAGGTGATATGAATGTTGAACCGAGAACCTAAATGTTCGAGGTGCGGTATTGAAATTAAAGGAGATGACGTTGTACTCCTGAAAATGCGTTATCCAAAACGAAAAGGAATGGTTGAAATCAAAGCATATCTTAATAACGAAGGAGCGTTTCTATGTGAAAATTGTTTTCAACATGAGTCAAAGTAAGGGCGACAGAATGCATCCTTTGTACTTTTATTCAAACCACTAATTTACTCTAACTAATGTTTCTTAAAAATCTTTCTTGAAAACTGTTGACATTATGTTTTATTCATGGTAAATTATTAATTGTCTTACGGAGGAATACCCAAGCCCGGCTGAAGGGATCGGTCTTGAAAACCGACAGGGGTGTTAAAGCCCGCGGGGGTTCGAATCCCTCTTCCTCCGCCATAATTTTAAATTAGCGCATAAATTTAGAGATTGAATTCGTTACACGGTAACGAATTTTTCTTAACAAATAATAATCTGAAAATAAAAACACTCCTAGCGAGTGTTTTTTTGTTTTCAGAAATCCCCCTCAATCATTCTGCTTTCAATCAATAAACAAAAGCTACCCCGTAATGTAATGATCGTGGTAGCTTTTACTAGTTAAATCATCATATTTTGTTTTTGAACATTCGCTCCTACTTTTGACGAACGGACAGAAAAGCTATCGTAATATGGGAAGTTTGAAGTTAATTTTTCTACAACCTCTTCTTCCGTTCCCTCCTCAACTGCCACAATTAAAGAAGGACCAGCCCCACTAATCGTCATTCCATAAGCGCCTAACCCTTTGCATAGCGTTCGAATTTCATCAAAGTGCGGGAACAATGTTTTACGATAAGGTTCATGAAGATGATCTTTCTCCATCATTTTCCCGACTGTTTTCCAGTCATTTTGTGCTAGTGCTGCCGTTAAGACGGCGCTCGCAGAACTGCTGCGAACTGCCTTTTCATGCGACAATTCATTCGGCAATAGCCCTCTCGCTTCTGATGTTTTAAACTCTTTTGGCGGAACGAGAACTACAAATGTTGCATCTACTTGTTCCACGTGAATATAGTCAATCTCGTCAGCTTCAAAATAAGCGATTACAGCCCCACCAAGTAAAGCCGCACTAACATTATCTGCATGTCCCTCTAGTTCGCTGCCGAGTAAAACTTTGTCTCTGTCCGTCAGCCCAAGTTCTAATAGATGGTCAGCAATTACAATTCCAACTGCGATTGCGGAAGCACTGCTCCCAAATCCTTTTCCTAATGGGATGTCAGACTTCACTTGAAGCTTTAATGGCGCAACTTCCTTACGATACCTTTTGGCAACTTCAATAATCGTTTGAACGATTAAATTTCGCTCATCTGCCACCAACCCTTGAAAAGCTTCCTCTTCATAAATCACTGTCCATTCACCGTGAGCCGCTACTTCCACGGACATATACAGATCTAAAGCAAGGCCTACACTATCAAATCCAGGACCTAAATTTGCGGTAGTGGCCGGTACGATGACTGAAAATCCTGGATTTGACATCATTGAACCCCTGCCTTTAGTTCATTGAGCAGTTCTTTAAACTCCTCCTGTGATAACAATGCCTTATCTTCGTTGACCTCTATTGCAGTATCAGGATCTTTCAAACCATTTCCAGTAAGCACCGCGACAACTGTTGTGCCTTTTTCAAGCACACCAGCATCCACTTGTTTTTTCACGCCTGCGATAGATGCACATGAACCTGGCTCAGCGAAAACACCTTCCTGCGAAGCAATTAATTGATAAGCTTCTAAAATTTCTTCATCTGTCGCAGACAAAATGTTTCCTTTTGATTCTTCAAGGGCACATTTCGCTAATTCCCAACTTGCAGGGTTTCCAATACGGATTGCCGTCGCTACAGTTTCAGGCTCTTCAAACACGCGATTATAAACGATAGGTGCTGCTCCATCTGCTTGTACACCTAATAACTTTGGTAATTCAGTCCCTTTATTATCCGCATATTCTTTAAACCCCTTCCAAGCGGCCGAAATATTTCCGGCATTCCCGACTGGCAGTGCAAATACATCAGGAACCTTTCCAAGCTGATCAATCGTTTCAAACGCAATTGTTTTTTGTCCTTCTAAACGGTACGGATTCACTGAATTCACGAGCGCAACTTCCCCTTCTCCAGCTTCACGTACCATTCTGAGTGCTTCGTCAAAATTACCTTCAATCTCAACGATTTCCGCACCATACATTTTTGCTTGCGCCATTTTTCCAAGCGCAATTCTTCCCTCCGGAATAACGACAATTGTACGCATGCCCGCTCTAGCACCATATGCCGCTGCAGACGCAGACGTATTTCCTGTTGACGCACAAATTAAAGTCGTTTTCCCTTCCTCTTTTGCTTTCGCTACTGCCATAACCATACCGCGATCTTTAAAAGAACCTGTTGGATTAACCCCCTCTACTTTCACATAGAGATTAATGCCCCACTGTTCAGATAGACGAGACAAATGGATAAGCGGTGTATTTCCCTCATGTAAAGTGAGCATTGGTGTATTTTTCGTAATTGGTAACCACTCTTTATATTGTTCTAATAATCCATTCCATCTCATCATGATTTCTCTCCTTCTACACGGTAATGACTTAATACAGCTAACACGACATCCGTATTTTCAAGTTCTTCTAATACGTCAAGGTGTTGTTGGCGTGACATCTTATGTGTAATAAACACAAGTTCAGAATCCTCTTCATCATTTACAGGATGCTGGACAACGGTTGCCAAACTTGCACCATACTTACTGTAAATGGCCGACAATCTCGTTAATACACCCACTTCATCTTTTACTAAAAATCTATGAAAATACCTCGAAAATCGTTTATCATCACTTTTTACTTTTCGCTCATATTGTGGGGAATGAAGTTTTTTTCCATTCATCCCAAGGAGTAAATTACGGCAAGCGGCCATCACGTCAGCCGTTACAGACGTCGCAGTTGGCAATGAACCTGCTCCCGGTCCATATAACATCGTTTCTCCTACAGCTGCACCATATATATATACAGCATTATATTCATTATGAACGGATGCAAGCGGGTGTGAATTCGGAATAAAAACCGGCTCTACGGATACGGCAATTCCATCTTCATCCTTCTCTGCATGTCCTGCCATTTTCACCGTATAACCAAAGCTTTCCGCCAAGTCAACGTCTCCGTCTTGTATTTCTTTCATCCCTCTCACAAACACGTCTTCTAGTTGCACTTCAGTAGAAAATGCGAGAGACGCTAAAATAACCATTTTTCTTGCCGCGTCAATACCGTCTACATCCGCGGATGGATCAGCTTCAGCAAACCCAAGTTCCATCGCTTCCGCAAGTGCATCTTCATAAGACATATTTTCTTGTTTCATTTTCGTTAAAATGAAGTTCGTCGTTCCATTCACAATTCCCGTTAATGAACTAATCCGGTCAGACGCGAGTCCTTCTTCCATTGTACGAATAAGTGGAATTCCGCCACCAACACTCGCTTCGTAAAATAAATCACATTTATTTTCATCGGCAAGCCTCAACAATTCAGGACCATAAACAGCCATCAAATCTTTATTTGCCGTAACAACTCCTTTTCCAGCGTTTAAAGCAGCTTCAATCGCATCTTTCGCGCCATTCATACCGCCCATTACTTCTACAATCAAATCGATTGAAGGGTCATTCAAAACTTCGTCTATGTCATCTGTAAAGACATCCGCAGGTAAATCTGTTTCCCGCTTCTTTGTCATATCTCTTACTAATACTTTTTTAATTTTTACTTCTGTGCCTAACTTATGATGCAAATCTTGTTGATGCCCTAAAATAATTTTCGCTACACCGCTACCAACAGTACCAAAACCTAATAAACCAATATTAATTTCATTTCCCATTGACGATTCTCCTCGCTATGTGTACACTATAGAAAAACAATTGACCTCTGTATAAAGACATTATAAAGATGTTCTAGCAGATTTACAACCCCAATTGTTAACACTCACAAGGATAGAAGACATTGTCTAGCCTTAATAGGAGTCAAACAAATCACCATGAATGGCATGACTTTGCCTTTTTAGACAGATTAAATTATCCTAAATGACCTCGTTTTTTAATGTGAATTATCTATATATTACCAATAAAAATAATTTAAAGATAGGGTTTGATAGAAATGAAAGTGTGTAAATTTGGTGGAACATCAGTGGCAACGGCAGAACAAATCAAAAAAGTCGTCGATATTGTTAAAAGTGATACTTCAAGGAAGATTATTGTCGTATCTGCACCCGGTAAAAGATATCCTGAGGATGAAAAAGTGACAGACTTGCTCATTACTTTGGCAAATGTTGCACTTAACAATAAAAACATAGAAACAGCTTTAGAAAACGTGGTTACTCGATATCGTTTGATAGCAGAAGGACTTGGCCTCGACAGCACAATTGCTCAAGTCATTGAAGATGATTTACGTAATCGCTTAGCAACTAAGTCTAATGATGAAAGTTTGTTTATGGATACAATGAAGGCAGCCGGAGAAGATAATAATGCGAAGCTGATTGCCGCCTATTTTAACCATGTAGGTATACTTGCACAATACGCTTGTCCAAAAAAAGCTGGTTTACTCGTCAATGAGCGCCCTGAACGAGTCCAAGCATTACCTGAAGGATACGCACAGCTTGAAAACTTAAAAAACGCAGAAGGAATTGTTGTCTTCCCAGGATTTTTTGGTTATACGAAGAGTGGAACACTTCGTACATTTAACCGCGGGGGATCTGATATTACAGGCTCAATAGTCGCTGCTGCAGTCCGTGCAGACCTATATGAAAACTTTACAGATGTTGACTCAGTCTTCGCAGCCAATCCAACAGTTGTTGAAAATCCCGCCGCAATCGGTAAGATGACATATCGTGAAATGCGTGAACTCTCATACGCGGGCTTCTCAGTTTTTCACGACGAAGCATTGATGCCGGCATTTTTACGCTCAGTTCCCGTTTGTATTAAAAACACAAACAATCCGGAAGCGCCTGGAACGATGATTGTGAGTGAACGTGATTATTCCTCACAACCAGTAATCGGCATTGCAACGGATAGTGGCTTCTCAACATTATTTGTTGAAAAATATTTAATGAACCAAGAAATTGGGTTTGGTCGTCGTTTACTTCAAATTTTAGAAGATGAAGGGATTTCCTTCGAACATACACCTTCTGGCATTGATAATATGTCTGTTATTATTCGGAATGAGTATTTAACAGAGGAAAATCGCGTGAAGATTATTAAGCGAATTAAGGAAGAGCTCCATGCAGATGACGTTCACTTCCGCGAAACAGATTATTCCATGATTGTTCTCGTTGGAGAAGGAATGCGCCATGCGACGGGACTAACAGCGCGTGCTGCAACAGCAATTGCACGTACTGGTTCTAATATCGAAATGATTAACCAAGGATCTTCCGAAGTAAGTCTCGTCTTCGGCGTTGATAAAAGAGACGAGGATAAAATTTTGCGTGAGCTGTACACGGAATTTTTCCAAAGAGTAAAAGTTCTAGCATAAACGAAAGGCACACCAACATAAACGGTGTGCCTTTCATTTTTTCTAGTATGGATAATACCCGAACATCGTTGGAAATTGTCGAATAATAGCATCTGCAATCATATCTGCCATTTCTAATGCTTGCGCCTCTATTTCATCAAAAACAGCTACATCTTCTTTGAAGTTTCCTTCAATCATCGTGACAGCTTCATGTTTCGTTAATGCTAAGTGCATATAAAACATTTCTCTAATCTCTTCTAGATGGATATATGGATTGATACTACTTAAAAACACCGAAATTTCATCCGCATTTCTATACCACTGTTTTTCCTTTTCTTCAGCAGTTTTTGTATCTCCATTCACAGCAGCAGTAACTAGCTCTGCGGCAACCACTAGATGTTCTTTGATTAATTCTCCATATTTATCGGCAATTTGGTCTCCGTAAAAAGGTCTTAAACAATTCCCCAAATCCGTCGCGTTTCTTAATAATCGTGCTTGCACTTCATCCAAATCAGGTAATTTAAAAACGATACTAATAATTGTCATGCGCGTCCAGTTGACATGCTCTTCCCAAAGGAGGCGGTTCATCGTCTTATAATCCGCCTCTGCTTTACTAATAAACTGTCTGCCATAAGGATCTGGTGTATTTAAAATATATCTGACCGGAGCTGTATAATTCACGCTTGGTCCCCAATAGTTTGATAAGTTCACGGCTCTTTCTTGATGAGAATTAAAGCCATTAGCATAAAAGTACACTCTACGAACACTCCTCTATCATTTTCTCTATGCCAAGCTTAAGCAACAATAATTAACATCGCTTATCAAATTAGGCAAGATGAGCGTCCTGTATCGTATTCAATTGAGGTTATGTTGGTGATATTATAATCGAGAATATCAGTTTACCTAAGATTTTTTTAAGAAAAAAAAGAAGAAGAAAGTCATACTCCCCTTCCTCTTCCGTTATGGTATTTCAACTTTATCTATTTGTCGTCTGTCCAATCTGCTTTACAATATTTTCAATTTCATTCGGATTTTCAAGTAGATCATAATCGTTAATATTGAGTCGAAGTACAGGACAAGCATCAAAAGTGTTAATCCATGTAGCATAACGCTCATGCATCTCTTCCCAGTACGCTATTGGTGTCTGTTGCTCCATCGGACGTCCGCGTTCTTCAATCCTGCCGATAATATCTGCAACTGATCCTTCTAAATAGATAAGTAAATTTGGATGTGGAAAATAAGGCGTCATAACCATTGCTTCAAATAAGTCCGTGTAAGTTGCGTAATCAACCGGATCCATCGTACCTTTTTCCATATGCATTTTCGCAAAAATCCCTGTATCTTCATAAATAGAACGGTCTTGAACAAATCCGCCGCCTATTTCAAAAATTCGTTTTTGTTCTTTAAAACGTTCGGCTAAAAAATATATTTGTAAGTGGAAACTCCATGTTTTGAAATCATCATAAAAGCGATCCAAATAGGGATTGTCATCGACTTGTTCAAACGATGTTTTAAAGTTTAATGCATCTGCCAGTGCTTGGGTCATCGTTGACTTTCCCGCTCCTACTGTACCTGCAATCGTAATAATTGCATTTTCAGGAATTCCGTATTTTTCCCGTAAGTTCATCTTTCTTGCACTCCTTGAATCACTTCTACAATACTCGTTAACACATACTCCATGTCTTCTTTTTTATTCACAAAATCCAAATGATCCCCATTAAATCTAAGTACAGGAATATGTGGATTTTCTTCCTCAAATACATCAATAAACATTTCATAGTCATTTGCCAGTTGTGTTAAGTATGCAGGATCCATATTTTTTTCAAATTCACGCCCACGTAATGCGATGCGCTTCATCAATGTTTCTTGACTTGCATATAAATAAACAATTACATTCGGTGCAGGCATATCCCGTGTTAAAATCTTATAGATTTCTTCATATTTCTTATATTCATTTTGCTCAAGTGTTCGCTTTGCAAAAATTAAGTTTTTAAACACATGATAATCTGCAACGACTGGTGTATTGCTCAAGAGTATTTCTTTTTTTATATCACTCAATTGCTTATATCGATTACATAGAAAAAACATTTCTGTCTGAAAGCTCCATGCTTCAATATCATCATAAAACTTCGACAAAAATGGGTTTTCTTCAACTATCTCTTTTAGCAACTGGAAATTCTGTGATTCCGCTATCGCCCTAGACAGCGTCGTTTTACCAACGCCAATTGGCCCTTCAACTGCTATAAACGGAATAGTCATCAGATATCCCCCTATCTCATCTTAATTGCACGCACTTTATCTTATCACAATCGGGAATTGAAGTTAATATTTTTTCACGTGGAACATTTTTCTTAAGTGGATGATTTTTCTGTTTAAGACGTTGATTGAATCAATAACATTTTATTATAATGGTATATCTGCTGATTGAAGTGGAAGGCGCCGACTCCAGTGGGATTAGCGAAAGCCGTAACGAAGAACGAGTTTTGCGACCAAAAAGCGAAGTGTTTGGGAGCAGGAACGTATAACAGGATCACCGCCCGCCCCACGGAAATAATGAAAGCTGAAGGAGGCGATTAGACGCGACAAGCATAAGACGAATTAACGGAGTGGCGCTTTTTGCCACGCAGTTAATTTGGCTTATGACTCGAGCATCTGCCTCCTGAAGCTGGAAAAGCGTGCGCCTGGAACGGAAATCAACATTGTTCGGAATACATTTTAATAACGTTGATTATAAAAAATTCTTCATTACACAGCACTCATGCTACAATAAAGCAAAGGAGCGATGCAGATGACATCATTTGAAAAAGATAATGAATATATGCGAATGGCAATTGCAGAAGCTCGTAAAGCGGAAAAATTAGGTGAAGTGCCGATTGGTGCAATTATTGTTCATGAAGATCAAGTCATTGCACGTGCGCATAACTTACGCGAATCAACGCAAAATGCAACCACACATGCCGAACTCTCTGCTATCCAAGATGCTTGTGAAGTCTTGGACAGTTGGCGACTAGAAAAAACTACATTATACGTCACACTTGAGCCTTGTCCAATGTGTGCAGGTGCAATTATACAATCTCGTATTCCTCGGGTCGTTTACGGCGCACGAGACCCTAAAGGCGGCTGTGTACATTCTCTTTATGAATTACTCAATGATGCGCGGTTTAATCATGAAGCCGCAGTAACTGAAGGTGTTTTAGCGGATGAATGCGGTCAAATGCTAACAGAATTCTTCAGAGCGATTCGAGAACGCAAGAAACAGCAAAAGAAAATCGTGCCAGACGTTGAATAACGCTCGCACGATTTTTTCTGTCTATAAACCTGTTACTTAATAACTTCTTTACCACCCATATATGGACGGAGTGCTTTCGGAATGATCACAGAACCATCTTCTTGCTGATAGTTTTCTAAAATAGCCGCTACTGTACGTCCTACCGCTACACCACTTCCGTTTAACGTATGCACGAACTCTGGTTTAGCTCCAGCCTCTTTACGGTAACGGATATGTGCACGACGCGCTTGGAAGTCTTCAAAGTTTGAACATGAAGAAATTTCACGGTACACATTCTGCGTTGGCATCCATACTTCTAAGTCGTACGTTTTTGCGGATGAAAAACCTAGATCTCCTGTGCAAAGTCTTACAACACGGTATGGCAACTCTAACAGTTGTAATACTTTCTCCGCATGACCTGTTAATTTTTCTAATTCATCATAGGAATCTTCCGGTTTTACAAGACGGACAAGTTCTACTTTATTGAACTGATGCTGTCGAATTAATCCACGTGTATCTCTTCCTGCAGAACCTGCCTCTGAACGGAAGTTTGCGCTATATGCAGTAAAGTTAATAGGTAACTTACTACCGTCTAAAATTTCATCACTATGGAAGTTAGTAACAGGTACCTCTGAAGTTGGAATTAAGAAATAGTCCTCTTCTTCAACATGGAATAAGTCCTCCGCAAACTTCGGTAACTGTCCTGTTCCCTTTAAACTTGTACGATTAACAAGTTGCGGTGGAAGTAACTCTTCATAACCATGCTCATCAACATGCAAGTCTAGCATGAAGCTAATGAGTGCTCTTTCTAAACGAGCCCCTAATCCACGATAGAAAACAAAGCGGCTTCCAGCGACTTTTGCTGCTCTTTCAAAATCTAAAATATTTAAATCCGTTCCTAAATCCCAATGCGGCTTCGGTTCAAATGTAAATGATGTTTTTTCGCCCCACGTGCGGATTTCTACATTTTCGTCATCACTGTCCCCTTGTGGTACACTGTCATGCGGTGTATTTGGGATGCGCATGAGAATATAATTCAGTTTCTCTTCAACTTCATGTAGCGCTGTTTCCAGACCTTTTATTTCTTCCCCAACCTCACGCATACGTAAAATTGCTTCATCTGCATTTTCTTTGTTGCGTTTCATTTGCGCAATTTGCTGCGATACTTCATTACGTTCTGCTTTCAATTGCTCTGTTTTAACAATTAATTCTCTTCTTTTTTCATCAAGTTCCCCAAACTGATCAAGATCCGTTAAGTCTTCACCTAGTCTTGCTAATTTTTCTTTTACTTCATCGAAATTTGTGCGTAGTTTCTTAATATCTAACATACAATTCTCCTCCTCTACTATTTTAGAACACAAAAAAAGCCCTCTATCCCCTTGTCATAAAAGGGACGAGAACTACCCGCGTTGCCACCCAAATTAACCAGACCACATAGTCCGATTCACTTCATTGAAATAACGGTTCAACTGACCGGCATAGGCTTACTAAATGTTCAGCCTAGCTACTCAAGGACGGATTCACAAATGTTTTTTATCAGCTTTCACCCCCCGCTGACTCTCTTTGAAAAAACAGACTTGCTACTGCTTCCTTTCATCGTCTAACTATTTAAATTACATATACCATACTATATTGCCACTTTATTCGCAAGTTATACAAAAACTAACTTTTTAGCGATCGCTTCAAAATAATTTATATGGTGCGGAACAAAATCGACCAACCCTATCTCTGTAACAGTACCCATCATTATGTTACGGCACCTCACATTATTCACTTCTTGTGAGCATAGCCGAATGAAATCTTCTTTTTTTATTGCATGGATGCTATCCACTTCTTCTTCTTGTAAGGTAAAGTCAGTTGGCTCAAATGAAGAAACATATAAAAATACATGTGCAAATTCATAGTCTTGAAAACCCGGTAGGTCAATAATATCTTGAACTACACCAACTGATGTTAATTGAGAAAATTGAACTTTCACGCCAAGTTCTTCTTCGATTTCTCTAACGCCACCTTCTATAGTCTCTGTCGCTTCTAAATGTCCAGCTGCGGTTATATCAAATAACGACGGAAAATCATTTTTAGCGTCACTTCTCTTTTGAACGTAAATAAATTGTCTATCTACAAACCAACAATGAAACGTCTCATGCCATTTTCCTTGTCGATGAACATTCTCTCTTGTATCTTCACCAACCCATTGGAAATTTTCATCAAAAACTTTTACCCATTCCATCACTTCCAACCTCCGACTAAAAAAATACCTAATCCACCATGAGTAGAGTAGGTATTTATTATCTCCAATTTTGCAGTTCAAAGCGAATTCTTATAAGCTACGCGCTGCCATTCGTTCACTTTCAGCAAGCGCCGACATTTCAATCCCTTTCATCGGCGTTCCAAGATCCTTTGAGAGTTCAATTAACAAATCATAATCTCTATAATTTGCAGTTGCTTTCACAATCGCACGCGCAAACTTTTCAGGGTTTTCCGATTTAAAAATTCCAGAACCAACGAATACACCGTCCGCACCTAGTTCCATCATTAACGCTGCATCTGCCGGTGTTGCTACACCGCCCGCCGCATAGTTTGTCACTGGTAAGCGACCCGCCTTCTTAATCGCTAATAACACTTCATAAGGTGCCCCTAAAATACGGGCTTCTGTCATAACTTCCGCATCATCCATATGAATGAGTTTATTTACCTGTGCATTCACTTTCCTTAAATGGCGAACTGCTTCCACAATATTGCCCGTCCCTGGTTCCCCTTTTGTACGCAGCATTTTTGCACCTTCGCCAATTCTTCTCGCTGCTTCTCCAAGATCACGTGCACCACAAACAAATGGTACTTCATAGTCACTCTTTAATAAGTGGAACTCATCATCTGCCGGAGATAACACTTCACTTTCATCAATATAGTCCACTTTCATCGCTTCTAGCAAACGCGCTTCCGAGATATGACCAATTCTTGCCTTTGCCATCACTGGAATCGACACAGCTGCTTGTACTTCTTCAACAATGCGTGGGTCTGCCATTCTCGCCACTCCACCAGCCGCTCTGATATCCGACGGAACACGTTCAAGTGCCATAACTGCAATTGCACCTGCCGCCTCCGCTATTTTTGCTTGCTCCCCATTAATTACATCCATAATCACGCCACCATATTTCATATCCATTTATTCTTCCCCCTTTTCTTATTGTTCAGTATAATTGATATTGACATGATTCAAATACTCAGATTCATATAAAATGAAGGGGTCAGATAAAATTGAATATTGATATGCTGTTAATCGAGCTAAGTAAAGAAGCACCAATCCCATTGTATGAACAGATTTATAACCAAATTCGACAAGATATTATTCAAGGTAAATTACAAGTTGGAATGAAACTACCTTCCAAACGTAAATTAGGAGAGTTTTTAAACGTCAGCCAGACGACAATTGAACAAGCGTATGGTCAGTTAAGCGCTGAAGGTTTTATTTTATCACGCCCAAGAAAAGGATTTTACGTTCAAGCAATTGATGAACTGGCTTATGTACAACCGAAAAAGGAAGTTTTCAAAACTGCTCCAATAAAAAAAGAAACCATTAATATTGATTTTTCACCCGGTCATATAGACACAATCAATTTTCCATTCTCACAGTGGAGGAAGTTTGCAAAAGAAACCATTGATGAATCATCCAATCATCTTTTACTGCTTGGCCATCCACATGGCGATATTGAACTACGACAAGAAATTGCCCAGTATTTATATCACTCGCGTGGGGTCGATTGTACACCCGAGCAAATTATTATCGGTTCTGGTACAGAGCAGCTTATGCCGCTTGTTATTCGTATTTTAGGAAAAGATGCATCCTTTGCGATTGAAGATCCTGGTTATCCATTAACGCACCATGTCTTTTCCCACAATAATCGGCAAGCCATTCCAATCCCGGTAGATAATGAAGGAATGGACGTAGATGCGCTTCAACAAGTCGATGCATCTGTGGCCTATGTAACACCATCACATCAGTTTCCAACTGGTACAGTACTATCAGCAGCACGTAGAATTGCCCTTTTAAACTGGGCTTCCATGAAAGCGCACCGTTTTATTATTGAAGACGATTATGACAGTGAATTTCGTTATACAGGCCGCCCCATCCCCGCATTGTATGGCATGGATAACGGGGAAAATGTGATTTACATCAGTACGTTCTCTAAATCATTAATGCCTTCTTTACGGATTGCTTATATGGTACTGCCAAAAGTTTTGCTAAGAAGATATCAAGATGCTTTTATCCATTATGTCTCTACAGTCCCACGTTTAGATCAGCATATTTTAGCGCGCTTTATGAGAGATGGACAATTTTCAAGACATTTAAATCGGATGCGTACAATCTACAAGCGGAAATTACAAACATTAATGGATGCACTAACCCCATATGAACCAATTGTTTCTTATTATGGCGAAGAAACAGGTATGCATATTACCATCGATGTACAAACGAATGATAATGAGGAGAGCCTAGCGGAGAGAGCCCTTTCAGCTGGCATTCGGATTTATGGGCTGAACACATATCGAACGAAAAAAAAGACCGGTACACCTTCTTTCCTGATCGGTTTTGGAGGTCTATCCGACGAAGAGATTATTACTGGAACACAAAAACTTATGGCCGCTTGGGGAATTACCGAAAAGTAAGTGTTCTCCAATTGCTACTTGTTAATAACGCATTTAAGACTTACCCGATAGCAATTTCTATCAAAAAAAGGAATGACCTAATTAGGCCACTCCTTTTTATTTTTATGAAAATAATCCTTTTACAAAACCAGTCGTACTATCCCAAATGCTTACAAAAAATGAACCTGTTGCACGCATACTTAATTTAAACCAACCTGCTTTTTCTACTGTTTCTGTAGCAACGACTTCTCCCGCGTACTGATTACTATCAATAAAGCCGTAATCCGTGCCTTCCGTTCGTACCATGTTGATATGACCGACAACTGTTCCTTTTTTTACAGGTGCTTCAAGTTTTCCGTCTGTCAATTTCGATTCATCTATTACAAGTTCAGGCTTGTACAAATCTTTTTCACTCGTTTTCACCATCATTGTAACCGAATCTTTCACGGCTATTTTAACGGAATCATTTTTCCCTTTATTAACATCAATTGTCTTTTGTTCTTCAAATTCATAACCTGCCGGCACAAGTTCAACTTCAGAAAACTGACCAAATCCATAGTCAAACAATGCACGAGTAGCTTCAAATCGAGCTTTATAAGAACCGTTTCCATCCGCATCGACTGCTTTCATCACAACAGCAATTAATCGTTTTCCGTTACGCTTTGCTGTCCCTGTGAAAGTATATCCTGCAAAGTTCGTCGTTCCTGTCTTTAACCCGTCTACCCCTTCATATTCATACACAAAGCCAGGCAGCATGAAGTTCCAGTTATCCATTTTAGTGGCATCGTCAGTCCCTTCACGGAACCATTTCGTATTGATTTTTGTCGTTTCCAATACTTCCGGATAATCATGAATTAAATGATATGCTAGTTTCGCAACCGATTTCGCCGGCATGACGTTTTCATCTTTCTCGCCAGTGCCTGCAGGATGCATTCCTTGCAAATCTTCATTATTTAAACCCGTTGAGTTGACAAATTTATAACCTTCTAACCCTAATTCTTCTGCTTTTTCATTCATTAATTTCAAAAACGCTGTTTCCGTACCTGCAATGGTTTCAGCAATTGCAATGGTTGCGGCATTTGCCGAATAAATTGCAAGCGCTTCGTATAACTCCTTAATTGTATAGGTACCATCCGCGCGAAGGGGTACGTTACTTAAACGTCCATCCTGCGAAATCGCATATGTATATTCATTTACTTTATATTCTTGTTCCCAAGTAATTTTTCCTTCAGCAATTGCTTCAAATAATAGATACTCGGTCATCATTTTTGTCATACTTGCAATGCCTAATGGCGTATCTGCATTTTCTTCATATAATATTTTACCTGTGTCTGCGTCAATTAAAATAGCACCATCAACATGGATGCCTAATTTATCATTAGCGGCAGCCGGATTAATGCCAACTGTCGATATTAGCATAAATGGGACGATCAACAACACTAACAAATTTCTCATTCTCTGTTTCAAAGTACTACCTCCGTAATTACTATTTCCCCTCAATCATTTTAACATAATTCCGATACGTCGTGCGAACTAATTAAATAAATAAGCTAAAGGTGCTTACTAAAAGACTTCTGCCCCAAGCCGCTAGCACCTGAAACTAGACAAAAAAAGCATCTTTCCGCTCATATATAGACGCAGGAAAGATGCAAAAGTTCCTAAATACTATTCGATATATTAGTCAAGAATACTCTTAATTATAATCATGAGAAGTTCATGAAAGTGTATAGTTCGGTGCTTCTTTTGTAATTTGGACCTGGTGAGGATGGCTTTCTCGTAATCCTGCACCTGTCATGCGGATAAACTGAGCATTTTCACGTAAGTCCTGTAGATCTTTCGTTCCACAATAACCCATTCCTGAACGAATCCCACCAATTAACTGATGAATTGTATCTGCAAGATCTCCCTTGTATGGAAGACGTCCCTCAATCCCTTCAGGAACAAGCTTTTTCGCATCATCTTGGAAATAACGATCTTTAGAGCCTTTTTCCATTGCACCAACAGAGCCCATTCCACGGTAAACTTTAAAACGACGTCCTTGGAATAACTCTGTTTCTCCAGGACTCTCCGATGTCCCTGCAAGCAAACTTCCAAGCATCACAACATGTCCACCTGCTGCTAAAGCCTTCATAATATCACCGGAATATTTAATACCACCATCAGCAATCATTGTTTTTCCTAATTCACGTGCAACCGATGCACACTCATAAATTGCTGTAATTTGCGGTACACCTACTCCTGCCACAACACGAGTCGTACAAATTGAACCTGGACCGATTCCTACTTTAACGACATCAGCACCAGCCTCGTATAAAGCCCGTGCAGCTTCTGCAGTAGCAATATTCCCTGCGATAATATCCAACTCAGGATAAACTTCGCGAATTTGCTTAACAGTGTCTAGCACCCCTTTGGAGTGTCCGTGAGCCGTATCAATAACAATTACGTCAACTTCTGCTTTTACAAGCTTTTCTACACGAATCATCGTGTCAGAAGTTACACCTACAGCTGCTCCAACAAGCAGTCGTCCTTGCGAGTCTTTTGCAGCGTTTGGAAACTCAATTACTTTTTCAATATCTTTAATGGTAATTAAACCATTCAAAATTCCTTCTTCATCAACAATCGGTAACTTTTCAATTTTATACTGCTGTAAAATCTTCTCTGCATCCGCCAAAGTTGTACCAACAGGTGCAGTCACTAAATTATCTTTCGTCATAACATCCGAAATAGAGAGTGAGTAATCTTCGATAAAGCGCATATCTCTATTCGTAATAATCCCAACAAGCTTTAATTCTTCTTCATTATTAACAATAGGTACGCCAGAAATTCTGTATCTTCCCATCAGATGTTCTGCATCGAATACTTGATGTTCAGGCGTTAAATAAAATGGATTTGTAATGACACCATTTTCTGATCGTTTTACTGTAATAACTTGTTCAGCCTGCTCTTCGATACTCATATTTTTATGAATAATCCCAAGTCCACCTTGACGCGCCATTGAAATTGCCATTCTTGCTTCCGTAACAGTATCCATCCCAGCACTGATAATCGGAATATTTAATTGAATTTTATCCGTTAATTTCACTGATAAAGATACGTCTTTTGGTAATACATCAGAAGGCCCCGGTACGAGTAATACATCATCGAAAGTAAGTCCTTCACGAGCAAATTTTGACTCCCACATTGCTATTTTGCCTCCCTCAGGTCATTTGAATATTAGTAAAATATTATCAGCGCCCTTTAGTACTGTCAAGGGCCATGCGATTAGTAAATGTTTTCACATTATTCAATGTACAATCTTCACATAATCGATTGAATTCATAATGAATATTAATTTTACGGAATTACTCTCACCCGTTTAATACTATTGCCATACAACTTCATAACTAATCGTTACTTAAAGACAGATTGCATTAACTGCCCAACTGGGGGGAAATCCAGAAGCAGCTACACAATCTAGTAACAGATTTCATCGAACCAACTAATTAACTAACGCCATTCATTCCAACAGAGCTGGTTACAGCGTTTCTAGTGAACAATATATATTTCCCATCAGTAGGATACCACTTATATATTTTTATAAACAAAAAGAGTCACTACCATAAGGTAATGACTCTTTTAGTGCTTGGCAACGTCCTACTCTTGCAGGGGCTAACCCCAACTACCATCGGCGCTGAAGAGCTTAACTTCCGTGTTCGGTATGGGAACGGGTGTGACCTCTTCGCTATCGCCACCAAACTATTGAGCTTATTCGCTCAAAACTGGATAAACAAAACATTGAATGACACAAACTGTCATGTATTTAAGGATAAGTCCTCAATCGATTAGTATCCGTCAGCTGCACATGTCGCCATGCTTCCACCTCGGACCTATCAACCTCATCATCTTTGAGGGATTTTACTTACTTACGTAATGGGAAATCTCATCTTGAGGGGGGCTTCATGCTTAGATGCTTTCAGCATTTATCCCGTCCATACGTAGCTACCCAGCTATGCCTTTGGCAAGACAACTGGTACACCAGCGGTATGTCCATCCCGGTCCTCTCGTACTAAGGACAGCTCCTCTCAAATTTCCTGCGCCCGCGACGGATAGGGACCGAACTGTCTCACGACGTTCTGAACCCAGCTCGCGTACCGCTTTAATGGGCGAACAGCCCAACCCTTGGGACCGACTACAGCCCCAGGATGCGATGAGCCGACATCGAGGTGCCAAACCTCCCCGTCGATGTGAACTCTTGGGAGAGATAAGCCTGTTATCCCCGGGGTAGCTTTTATCCGTTGAGCGATGGCCCTTCCATGCGGAACCACCGGATCACTAAGCCCGTCTTTCGACCCTGCTCGACTTGTAGGTCTCGCAGTCAAGCTCCCTTATGCCTTTGCACTCTACGAATGATGTCCAACCATTCTGAGGGAACCTTTGGGCGCCTCCGTTACTCTTTAGGAGGCGACCGCCCCAGTCAAACTGCCCGCCTGACACTGTCTCCTACCCCGCTAAGGGGCATGGGTTAGAATTCCAATACAGTCAGGGTAGTATCCCACCAATGCCTCCACCGAAGCTGGCGCTCCGGTTTCAAAGGCTCCTACCTATCCTGTACAGACTGCATCAGAATTCAATATCAGGTTGCAGTAAAGCTCCACGGGGTCTTTCCGTCCTGTCGCGGGTAACCTGCATCTTCACAGGTACTATAATTTCACCGAGTCTCTCGTTGAGACAGTGCCCAGATCGTTACGCCTTTCGTGCGGGTCGGAACTTACCCGACAAGGAATTTCGCTACCTTAGGACCGTTATAGTTACGGCCGCCGTTTACTGGGGCTTCGGTTCAAAGCTTCGCTTGCGCTAACCTCTTCCCTTAACCTTCCAGCACCGGGCAGGCGTCAGCCCCTATACGTCACCTTACGGTTTTGCAGAGACCTGTGTTTTTGCTAAACAGTCGCCTGGGCCTATTCACTGCGGCTCTCTCGGGCTTTAACACCCTATCAGAGCACCCCTTCTCCCGAAGTTACGGGGTCATTTTGCCGAGTTCCTTAACGAGAGTTCTCTCGATCACCTTAGGATTCTCTCCTCGCCTACCTGTGTCGGTTTGCGGTACGGGCACCTCCCGCCTCGTTAGAGGCTTTTCTTGGCAGCGTGAAATCAGGGACTCCGGGGAAAATTCCCCTTGCTATCACAGCTCAATGTTATAGAAACGGGATTTGCCTCGTTTCACACCTCACTGCTTAGACGCACATTACCAACCGTGCGCTCACCCTATCCTACTGCGTCCCCCCATTACTCAAACGGCGGGGAGGTGGTACAGGAATATCAACCTGTTATCCATCGTCTACGCCTTTCGGCCTCGACTTAGGTCCCGACTAACCCTGAGCGGACGAGCCTTCCTCAGGAAACCTTAGGCATTCGGTGGAAGGGATTCTCACCCTTCTTTCGCTACTCATACCGGCATTCTCACTTCTAGGCGCTCCACTAGTCCTTACAGTCTAGCTTCGACGCCCCTAGAACGCTCTCCTACCACTGACACCAAAGGTGTCAATCCACAGTTTCGGTGATTCGTTTAGCCCCGGTACATTTTCGGCGCAGCGCCACTCGACCAGTGAGCTATTACGCACTCTTTAAATGGTGGCTGCTTCTAAGCCAACATCCTGGTTGTCTGGGCAACGCCACATCCTTTTCCACTTAACGAATACTTGGGGACCTTAACTGGTGGTCTGGGTTGTTTCCCTCTCGACTACGAATCTTATCACCCGCAGTCTGACTCCCAAACAAAAATCATCGGCATTCGGAGTTTGTCTGAATTCGGTAACCCGGGATGGGCCCCTAGTCCAAACAGTGCTCTACCTCCGAGATTCTAACGTTTGAGGCTAGCCCTAAAGCTATTTCGGAGAGAACCAGCTATCTCCAGGTTCGATTGGAATTTCACCGCTACCCACACCTCATCCCCGCATTTTTCAACATACGTGGGTTCGGGCCTCCAGTAAGTGTTACCTTACCTTCACCCTGGACATGGGTAGATCACCTGGTTTCGGGTCTACGACTACATACTAAAACGCCCTATTCAGACTCGCTTTCGCTGCGGCTCCGCATTCTCTGCTTAACCTTGCATGTAATCAGTAACTCGCCGGTTCATTCTACAAAAGGCACGCCATCACTCAGCTTATTTCCGAAGAAACAGCATCGAGCTCTGACTACTTGTAGGCACACGGTTTCAGGATCTATTTCACTCCCCTTCCGGGGTGCTTTTCACCTTTCCCTCACGGTACTGGTTCACTATCGGTCACTAGGAAGTATTTAGCCTTGGGAGATGGTCCTCCCGGATTCCGACGGAATTTCACGTGTTCCGTCGTACTCAGGATCCACTCTGGAGAGAATACACTTTTGATTACGGGGCTATTACCCACTATGGCAGACCTTTCCAGGTCGCTTCATCTAATGCATTCCTTTGTAACTCCGTATAGAGTGTCCTACAACCCCAGGAAGCAAGCTTCCTGGTTTGGGCTGTTCCCGTTTCGCTCGCCGCTACTCAGGGAATCGATTTTCTTTCTCTTCCTCCGGGTACTTAGATGTTTCAGTTCTCCGGGTGTGCCTCATATACGCTATGTATTCACGTATATGTACTGCTCCATTACGAACAGTGGGTTTCCCCATTCGGAAATCTCTGGATCAAAGCTTACTTACAGCTCCCCAGAGCATATCGGTGTTAGTGCCGTCCTTCATAGGCTCCTAGTGCCAAGGCATCCGCCGTGCGCCCTTTCTAACTTAACCTTAAAACCAATGCTGTATAGCGATATACAACAATTGATTCATACATTACTACATTTATGTTTATTTCAATGTCGTTTTATCCAGTTTTCAAAGAACAAGTAATGAAAGTTCATGTTAATGAACCCTCAAAACTGAACGCAAAACGTCAAGTTGAAGAGAACTTTCTCTTCATTCCGTTAAATATCCTTAGAAAGGAGGTGATCCAGCCGCACCTTCCGATACGGCTACCTTGTTACGACTTCACCCCAATCATCTGTCCCACCTTCGGCGGCTGGCTCCCAAAAGGGTTACCCCACCGACTTCGGGTGTTACAAACTCTCGTGGTGTGACGGGCGGTGTGTACAAGACCCGGGAACGTATTCACCGTGGCATGCTGATCCACGATTACTAGCGATTCCTGCTTCATGCAGGCGAGTTGCAGCCTGCAATCCGAACTGGGAACGGTTTTATGGGATTAGCTCCCCCTCGCGGGTTGGCAACCCTCTGTACCGTCCATTGTAGCACGTGTGTAGCCCAGGTCATAAGGGGCATGATGATTTGACGTCATCCCCACCTTCCTCCGGTTTGTCACCGGCAGTCACCTTAGAGTGCCCAACTGAATGCTGGCAACTAAGGTCAAGGGTTGCGCTCGTTACGGGACTTAACCCAACATCTCACGACACGAGCTGACGACAACCATGCACCACCTGTCACCGCTGTCCCCGAAGGGAAAGGTATATCTCTATACCGGTCAGCGGGATGTCAAGACCTGGTAAGGTTCTTCGCGTAGCTTCGAATTAAACCACATGCTCCACCGCTTGTGCGGGTCCCCGTCAATTCCTTTGAGTTTCAGCCTTGCGGCCGTACTCCCCAGGCGGAGTGCTTAATGCGTTTGCTCCAGCACTAAGGGGCGGAAACCCCCTAACACTTAGCACTCATCGTTTACGGCATGGACTACCAGGGTATCTAATCCTGTTTGCTCCCCATGCTTTCGCGCCTCAGCGTCAGTTACAGACCAGAAAGCCGCCTTCGCCACTGGTGTTCCTCCACATCTCTACGCATTTCACCGCTACACGTGGAATTCCGCTTTCCTCTTCTGTACTCAAGCCTTCCAGTTTCCAATGACCTTCCACGGTTAAGCCGTGGGCTTTCACATCAGACTTAAAAGGCCGCCTGCGCGCGCTTTACGCCCAATAATTCCGGACAACGCTTGCCACCTACGTATTACCGCGGCTGCTGGCACGTAGTTAGCCGTGGCTTTCTAATGAGGTACCGTCAAGGTACAGGCAGTTACTCCTATACTTGTTCTTCCCTCACAACAGAGCTTTACGATCCGAAAACCTTCTTCGCTCACGCGGCGTTGCTCCATCAGACTTTCGTCCATTGTGGAAGATTCCCTACTGCTGCCTCCCGTAGGAGTCTGGGCCGTGTCTCAGTCCCAGTGTGGCCGATCACCCTCTCAGGTCGGCTACGCATCGTCGCCTTGGTAAGCCGTTACCTCACCAACTAGCTAATGCGCCGCGGGCCCATCCCGTAGTGACAGCATAGCCGTCTTTCAGAGTTCCTTCATGCGAAGGAACTAATTATTCGGTATTAGCCCCGGTTTCCCGGAGTTATCCCCAACTACAGGGCAGGTTGCCCACGTGTTACTCACCCATCCGCCGCTAACAAAGGAAGAAACAAGTTTCTTCCTCGTTCGCTCGACTTGCATGTATTAGGCACGCCGCCAGCGTTCGTCCTGAGCCAGGATCAAACTCTCCATAATAGAGAAATTCGATTAGCTCGATTTCTTTGCTGGCATCTTTAAGATGTCCATTTGAATCCGAAGATTCGTTTCCTACAAACCAACAAGTTGATTTGTAGTTGTTATATCTTGACGTTTTGCTGTTCAGTTTTCAAGGTTCATATTATAGAAGAAACTTTTCATCGTTCCTCCCGGCCGCTTCTTTCGTTCTTCCGAAGCAACTCTTATATCATAGCACAACTCCGAACTCGATGTCAACAACAAATTCTAAATTTCTTTTTCGTTGTTTCCGTTCGTTGTTTGCTGTTGTTTGTGTTGCTCGAATCAGCAACGTTAATAACTATACCACCAAACTTTTAAAATAACAACACCTAAATAAAAGTAAATGTATTTTGAATACTTCGCGCAAGGTCGTTAGCTAATTTAAGTATCTTATGATTTCATATAACTGCCTTTTCAAGCGCAGTATTGATCGGTAGATTATTAATCGATCATCCATTTATTCCATTACTCTCTAATGAAGAATGTTCATTTCATCATAGTCCACCTGCGGATAATTCAAAAGTGGATGGTCACCTGTCCTTGGTCTCGATAGTCGTTGGCCAACGATGGTTGCCACATCATGTGGCAACGTCGGCACTAGTATGTCATAGGCTTACACAAAAGACGATGAATATAACTAAATAATCATATCAATAGTAATATCCCTTTGTTTTGTTAAATCTATTGTTGACCCATCTTCATTTAATTTTACGATTGGACGGAAAGGAGCATCTTGATAAATAAAGATGACAACACCTTTGATGCCATTAGATAGTTTTACCTCAGTACCTAAAGAAAGCTTTCCAATAACATGATATAAAGTATCGATTACATTGATGTCGAATTTCCCAAACTCTTCTTCTCTTATAATTTCCAAAACCTTGAATGGTGATTCTTTTGATCGATAAATTCTAGCGGAAGTCATTGCATGATATACATCAGCCAATGCTAAGATTTGAGAATGTAATAGAACATTATTTTGTTTATCCCCTCTAGGATAGCCACTTCCATCAAGTCTTTCGTGGTGTTGGAGAATTGCGAGTTTCATTTCTGTTCTAAGTAAAGGCGAGTCTTTTACCATTTGATAGCTATATATTGGATGTTTTTTAACCTCACTATATTCCATTTCGGATAAAACTGCATTTTTTTCTATTATGGATGACTCAATTTTAGCCATCCCACTATCAATAAGTGTCCCTGCCAAACCCAATTGTATGGATTCCCCTAATGAAAAATCCAACTTTCTTCCAATGGAAAATGCAATTAATCCAACGGCAATTGAATGATGATATAAATAATCTTTTGTATTAGATACATTGCTTAAAAAAGTTAAGTTCGTTTCGCTACTATCATACTGTTTTAGTAAAGGAACTATAAAAGACCGTACACTCGCTATGTCAGGTTTAATTCCCACTCTCCATTTTACATACTCTTTTTTAAATTTATTTACAGTTTCTAAATAACTAGTTTGAAAAGGAGTAGTATTTGAATGATGATCTTGAGCGTTGAGTTCTTCTTGTCTAATATCCTCTACTTCATCCTGAACTGGAACAATCTGATTTGTCTCTTTTACTTTCACTTTCTTAACATTGAACATTTGTAGGACCTGGATATGTTCGTTCGTTAAATCCGTATCTTTCTTAACAATAGGAAAGTGAGTGTTCACGTATATATCCTCACTAATTGTAAGACCCGGACGTAAATTGTGTAATTCTACGAATGAATTGCCCATTTTATTAACTCCTTTACAAATTTTATGCAAACCCACGAATGAAATCAACGGTGTTCTAGGCTGAATGATAAAAACAAAATTAATATTTCAACCAATCTCTTAGTGAATTACTTACCCTGATGAGTTCTGTCTGAACGATAAATAATAGAATCATTTCACTATACATCAAAAAGGCTTTAAACCTTTTTAAAAACGCCAAATGAGTTTTTGCTCATTTGGCGTTTAAAATTATTCATTTTGTTCGTCTAAATCTGCTTCGGTACTCGTCGAATCTGCATCGTTATCTACGTCAGCCGAATCTGAATCGGATTCTTCATCTTCATCCTCATCATTATCTTCTTTCTCTACTTTCGCGACAGTTGCAACAAGTTCATCTTCCCCGAGACGGATTAGGCGTACACCTTGCGTACTTCGTCCAATAACGGAAATATCGCTAATATCCATTCGGATTAAAATTCCATTGATTGTAATTAACATTAAATCTTCTGTACCATCGACAGCTTTCATTGCGACAAGCGAACCGTTACGTTCTGTCACATGCAATGTTTTCAACCCATAGCCGCCGCGAGATTGGATTCGGTACTCTTCTTCAGACGTTCGTTTTCCAAACCCTTTTTCAGTAACGACGAGGATTTCTTTTCCTTCATCGATAACATCCATTCCAACGGTTATATCGCCATCTCGTAAACGGATTCCTCGAACTCCACCTGCGACACGTCCCATAGAACGAATATCAGATTCATTGAATCGAATGAGCATACCATCCTTCGTTCCAATCACGATATCTTCGTTGCCGTTCGTCATTTTAACCCCGATAAGTTCATCATTATCCCTTAATGTAAGAGCAATTAGACCATTTGAACGGATATTTGCAAAATCGGAGACTCGTGTTCGCTTGGCAACCCCATTCCGCGTAACAAAGAAGAAGTACTTATCTTCCTCAAATTCCGCAACTGGAATCATGGCTGTGACATTTTCGTCTTTGTCTACGCCAAGTAGATTAATAATCGGCAAGCCTTTCGCTGTTCGACTAAACTCTGGAACTTGGTAGCCTTTCGTTCTAAATACACGGCCCTTACTTGTAAAGAATAAAATCGTGTCATGTGTCGATGTATTCAATAAATGTTCAACGAAATCATCATCGTTTGTGCCCATTCCTTGAATACCACGGCCACCACGACGTTGGCTACGATAAGTATTTGCAGGTAATCGTTTAATATAACCATTATGTGTTAGCGTTAAAACTGAGTTTTCAACTGGGATTAAATCTTCATCCTCAATCATTTCTGCACCGCCGGCAGTGATTTCAGTCCTGCGCTCATCAGAAAAACGTTCCTTTAACTCAAGTAATTCTTCTCGAATAATTTGTACTAACTTTTCCTCGTCGGCAAGGATTGCACGAAGTTCAGCAATAAGTAATTGAAGTTGCTTATACTCTTCTTCAATTTTATCCCTTTCCAACCCTGTTAAACGTTGGAGACGCATGTCTAGAATTGCTTGGGCTTGTCTTTCCGAAAGATTAAACTGCTCGATTAGACCATTTTTTGCTTCTTCAGTTGTTTTTGACGCACGAATTAAGGCAATAATAGCATCAATATTATCAAGCGCAATTCTTAATCCCTCTAGAATATGTGCACGGTCTTCCGCACGACGTAAGTCATATTGTGTACGTCTACGAATGACAACTTTTTGATGTTCTAAGTAGTGATATAAAATCTCTTTTAAACCAAGTACTTTAGGCTGCCCATCTACGAGTGCAAGCATATTTACACCAAAACTTGATTGGAGTGCAGTTTGTTTATATAAATTATTTAAGACAACATTGGCATTTGCATCCCTGCGGATTTCAATGACAATTCGCATACCGTTACGGTCAGATTCGTCTCGCAAGTCGGTAATGCCATCAATTTTCTTATCGCGAACGAGTTCCGCAATTTTTTCAATTAATCGTGCCTTGTTTACTTGGTAAGGCAATTCATTAACGAGTATTGTTTCTCTGCCATTCGCTTTTTGTTCAATTTCAACTTTACCACGAATGATTAATGAACCTCTACCTGTTTTATAAGCTCTTCGTATACCACTGCGTCCCATAATAATTCCACCTGTTGGGAAATCAGGACCAGGTAGAACTTCCATTAATTCTTCAGTTGTAATTTCCGCATTATCCGCTAAAGCAAGTACTGCATTGATGGTTTCGCCTAAATGATGGGGTGGAATATTCGTTGCCATTCCAACCGCGATTCCTGATGTTCCGTTCACAAGTAAGTTTGGAAAACGACTTGGTAGAACAATAGGCTCTCGTTCTTGACCATCATAGTTATCTTGATAATCTATCGTATCTTTATTAATGTCTCTAAGTAATTCCATTGCGATACGGGACATTCTAGATTCCGTATATCGCATGGCAGCGGCAGCATCTCCGTCTACAGAACCGAAGTTTCCATGTCCGTCTACTAGCATATAACGGTAGTTAAAGTCCTGTGCCATCCGAACCATCGTATCGTACACAGCACTATCGCCGTGTGGATGGTATTTACCAATGACATCCCCGACGATACGTGCAGATTTCTTATGTGGCTTATCTGCAGTATTCCCAAGGTCTTGCATCGCGTATAAAATTCGGCGATGCACTGGTTTTAAACCGTCCCTAACATCGGGAAGTGCACGGGAAACGATAACACTCATTGCATAGTCTAAAAACGATGTTCTCATTTCCGTACTAATATTAATGCCTTTGACGCCACGATTTGGCATATCTGCCATATTGGTAAACTCCTTTCAGTTTCCTTTTATTACGCATCCAGGTTTTTAACGTATTGTGCGTTTTCTTCAATAAATCTTCTACGCGGTTCAACGTCTTCGCCCATTAAGTGTTCGAATGTTTCATCCGCTGTGATTGTATCCTCTAGCTCTACTTGTAAAAGTACACGTTGTTCAGGATCCATTGTTGTATCCCAAAGTTGTTCTGCGTCCATTTCACCAAGCCCTTTATATCGTGTAATGACTGGTTTTGGACTTTGTGACATACCATCTAAGATTTCTTCTAACTGTTCTTCCGTATAGCAGTATTCCTCATTCCGTCCTTGTTTCACGCGGTAAAGAGGTGGCTGTGCGATATAAATATACCCTGCTTCAATGAGCGGTCTCATAAAACGGAAAAAGAAAGTTAGTAAGAGCGTACGAATATGTGCACCGTCAACATCAGCATCCGTCATAATGACAACTTTGTGATAACGCGCTTTCTCCAATTCAAATTCTTCGCCTATCCCGGTTCCAAGCGCAGTAATCATTGCCCGAATTTCCTCATTGCCCAAAATACGGTCGAGTCGAGCTTTTTCTACGTTTAATATTTTACCTCTTAACGGTAAAATTGCTTGGAAGTGTCGATCCCTTCCACCTTTTGCCGAACCACCCGCTGAATCACCCTCAACGATATACAATTCACTAATGGCTGGATCGCGTGAAGAACAATCTGAAAGTTTACCAGGTAAACTTGATACTTCAAGCGCTGATTTTCTTCGTGTAAATTCCCTAGCATTTCGTGCTGCAATTCTTGCTTGTGCGGCGATTAGGCTTTTTTCAATAATTGTTTGAGCTGTTGATGGATTTTCCAATAAAAAGCGTTGGAATCCTTCTGAAAACAATTGATTCGTAATTGTACTTACTTCAGAGTTACCAAGCTTTGTTTTCGTCTGTCCTTCAAATTGAGGATCTGGGTGCTTGATAGAAATAATTGCCGTCAATCCTTCACGAACGTCATCACCGGATAAGTTTTGATCATTTTCTTTCAATGAACCAGTTCTGCGTGCATAGTCATTCACGACACGTGTTAAAGCTGTCTTAAATCCTGATTCATGCGTACCACCTTCGTACGTATTAATATTATTCGCGAAAGATAAAAGGTTTTCAGCAAATCCGCCGTTGTATTGCATCGCGATTTCAATCGCAATCCCATCTCTTTCTCCTTCAATAAAAATTGGTTCTTCATGAATGGGTTCTTTATTTTTATTTAAATGTTCAACGTATGATTTGATACCGCCTTCGTAATAATAAGTATCTGTACGCTCCTCGTCATCCCTTGCATCTGTAATGGAAACGCGAAGTTTACGATTTAAATAGGCAAGCTCTCTTAACCGATTTGCGAGTGTATCATAGTCAAACACAGTCGTTTCAGTGAAAATTTCTGGATCGGCTTTAAATCTAACGCTCGTTCCCGATTCTTCAGAAGTTCCAATCTCTTTTAATTCAACAGTTGGAACACCTTTTTCAAATTTTATATAGTATCTCTTTCCACCACGGTTGACGAATACTTCTGTTTCAAGTGACAAAGCATTTACAACAGCAGCACCAACCCCATGTAATCCGCCTGAAACTTTATAACCGCCACCGCCAAACTTACCCCCGGCGTGTAAGACAGTCATGATTACCTCAACAGCTGGTCTCCCTGTGGATTCTTGTATACCAACTGGAATTCCACGGCCATTATCATCGACGCGAATCCAATTGTCTTTTTCTATCGTCACTTCAATATGATCACAGTATCCCGCAAGTGCTTCGTCTATACTATTGTCAACGATTTCCCATACAAGATGGTGAAGCCCTCTAGAACTTGTTGTTCCAATATACATACCAGGACGTTTACGAACAGCTTCAAGTCCTTCTAGCACCTGTATCTGTGCTTCATCATAGGATTGAATATTATTATCTTCCATTGCCAAGCTTGTTCACCTTTCCTTTCTAAACGTATACAAATACAAAAGTGCATGGCGCCTTCTAGCCTCGACAGGCATAAGACGATTCAGCAGCGTGCTTTTACTGCATAGTAGGATTGACTTGTGCCTCAAGTATCAGCTTCTATACACCACACCTAGCAAAGTAATTGCATACGTAAACCCCGCAACTAATGAATCTTATTTCAGTAAAAAAACTACCGCTCTTACAAAAGAGTTGGAACGGCACTATTCGGCACTTTTTCTTTTCACGGTTCCTGCAGTCACTTCAAATATTTCGGCTTGGCGAATTGTTTCGTGATCGATACCAGCAATATTTGTCGTTGTAACAAACGTTTGGACTTCACCTTGAATCGTATTTAACAAATGAGACTGACGGAAATCATCTAACTCCGATAAGACATCATCGAGAAGTAATATCGGGGATTCACCGACTTCTTGTTTCACTAATTCAATTTCCGCTAATTTTAAAGATAAAGCCGTTGTTCTTTGTTGACCTTGCGAACCGAACGTTTGAATGTCATAGCCGTTAACGTGAAAATGTAAATCATCTCGATGCGGTCCAAGTAAGGTTAACCCTCTATCTACTTCTCTAGAACGCATTTCAGTTAACCGTTTTTCAAAAATGTTTTCCATTTCTTCAGTAGTCTGCCCAGAATTCAAGTCTTTTAAAGTTCCATAAGAAACTTTCAACGATTCCATTCCCCGGGAAATACCTTTATGAATCGGTTCTGCCCATTTTTGCAGTAATTCCATGAAATAAAAACGTTTACGAATAATTTGGATAGCTACTTGAATATACTGTTCTGTATATATATCAAACATGACATTATTAAAATTTGAGTTTCCTCGATTATCTCGTAGAATTGCGTTTCTTTGCTTTAAAACCTTTTGAAATGTAAGTAGGTCATGAAGATAGACAGGAGAAATTTGACCAATTTCCATATCTAGAAATCGTCTCCTGACAGAAGGACTCCCTTTAACAAGATTTAAATCTTCAGGGGCAAACATCACAACGTTTAATTGACCGATGTAATGGCTCAATCGATTTTGCTCTAAATGGTTTACTCGTGCTTTTTTTCCCTTTTTGGAAATAACAAGCTCAAGTGGGAGATTCCCATATTTACGTTTAATGTTCCCTTCTATTTTACCATATTCTTGTTCCCAACGTATCAATTCACGATCATTTGAAGTGCGATGTGATTTTGCCATCGACAAAACGTATATGGCCTCCATGATATTTGTCTTGCCTTGTGCATTTTCCCCTATTAAGACATTAATCTCAGGGGAAAATGACAAATCGAGCTTTTCGTAATTTCGATAATTCGTTAAAGCTAGTCGCTCAATATACATCCGGCGAACCGTCTGTCTCTTCGTTTATTTTGAATTTACCTAAATCCGGAATCTCGACAATATCATTATGGCGCAACTTTTTACCACGTCTTTGTTCTGGTTCATTATTTACATAAACGGTATTTTCATCCAGATACCATTTGGCCATGCCGCCTGAACTAATCACGTTCACCATTTTTAAAAATTGGCCAAGTGTTATAAATTCCGAATGGATAGTCAGATCTTTCATCGATCTTCAACCTTTCATAAGTTAGTTATCACTTCATTTTACAGGATTTCCGGTCGTAAGTAAAAAAAGACTATAGATAAAGTGTAAAACGACTTTATCTATAGTCGGAGCGAACCTTTTATTAACAAGTTTTTAATACGTTCGAACAGGTAAGATTAATTGTAATATCGAATCATCATCTGCCGATTTTAATATAAATGGTCGCATTGCTCCCGTAAATTGAATCTCAATATCTTGTCCATCAATTGCACGTAATGCATCCATCATATATTTTGCACTAAAAGAAATCTTCAGTTCTTCACCAGCGATTTGAATTGCTTCAACTAGCTCTTCAACTTTTCCGATTTCAGGTGAATTAGACGATATCTCAATCATTTTATCTTCTGTGGAAAAACGAACGATATTATTACGATCTTCTTTAGCAAGTAAGGATGCTCGGTCAATGGATTGTAACAGTGAACGGCCATTGACTGTAACAGATGTTTTACTTTCAGTTGGAATTAACCGTGACGTATCAGGATAATTTCCTTCCAGTAAACGTGAATAAAATAATACATGATCCGTTTTAAACAGAACTTGTTGTTCTGCAATAATAATTTTTACTGGACTATCAGAATCCGGTAAAATTTTATTTAATTCTTGAAGACTTTTTCCTGGTATGACAAAACTAAATGGGATTGTTGGCATATTTTCAGGAGATGCAAGTCTTCTTGCAAGTCTGTGACTGTCCGTTGCAACACATGATAATTTACCTTCTTCAACAGTCCAATGAACACCCGTTAAAATTGGGCGCGTTTCTTGCTGAGATACAGCAAATACTGTCTCACGGATAATTGATTTCATTAGGTCTGCTGGTAATGAAAAGCTATGCTCATCTTTCACTTCCGGCAAAATTGGATACTCGTCTGGATTTGATCCAATTAATTTAAACTCAGATTTCCCTGAACGAATTAATGTGAGTAAACCGTCTGTTACGTTAATTTTAACTTCGTTTGTTGGCAGTTTACGAATAATTTCACTAAAAACTCTTGCTTGTAAGACGATACTGCCTTGTTCAGAGATTTTAATGAGTTCCTTACCATCTCTTTCTACGGGGATAAAAGTACGAATCGTAATATCTGAATCGCTACCTGTCATCGACATTCCTTGTTCATTCACTTCAATTTTTATTCCCGTTAAGATTGGTATCGCAACTTTAGAACTGATCGCTTTCATAACATCATTTAGCGCATCGAGAAGTTCGTCTCTTACAATCTCAAATTTCATTTCATACCCTCGCTTATATATTTATATTAATTAATTAAAAGATAGTAATAATAGTAATAGGGCCTGTGGATTTGTGGATAAGTGACTTTACTGCACTGCCACAAGGTTTTCAACATGTGTACAACATGTTCATGATTGTGCATGGGTTATCCTATGTTACTCACAAGTTATGATTATTCTCTACCAAGCGTATTTTTGATTTCTTTTATATCTTGTTGCAAAGCTTGGTCATCTTTTAACATCGTCGAGATTTTCTCATGTGCATGAATAACCGTTGAATGATCTCGACCTCCAAATTCTGAACCAATTTTAGGCAAAGAATTATCCGTTAACTCTCTTGATAGATACATGGCAACTTGTCTTGGAAAGGCAATTGCACGTGTTCTTTTTTTAGCCGAAAAATCTTCAAGGCGTATGTTGAAGTGTTTTCCAACTGTTTTTTGAATATCAAGGATGGTAACGGTTCTTGGTCTTGTATTTGGAATAATATCTTTTAATGCTTCACCAGCAAGTTCTACTGTAATATCACTATTCACTAATGAAGAATAGGCAACTACTCTGATTAGAGCTCCTTCAAGTTCACGAATATTCGTATCAATTTCATTAGCGATATGCATCATCACTTCGTTTGGAATATCGATAAGCCCATCAGCTTTCGCCTTTTTACGTAATATCGCGATTCTTGTTTCTAAATCAGGCGGTGTAATATCCGTAATAAGTCCCCATTCAAAGCGTGATCTAAGTCGATCTTCTAATGTTGGAATTTCTTTTGGTGGCCTGTCACTTGAAATGACAATTTGCTTTGATTCTTCATGAAGTGTGTTAAACGTATGGAAAAATTCTTCTTGTGTTTGTTCTTTTCCTGCAAGAAATTGAATATCATCTATGAGAAGCACATCAACATTTCGATATTTGTTGCGAAATTCGACGGCTTTATTGTCTCGAATTGAATTAATGAATTCATTTGTAAACTTTTCAGATGTTAAATAAACAACCTTGGCGTTCGGATTATCTTCCAATACATAATGGCCAATGGCATGCATTAAGTGAGTTTTCCCCAGCCCAACGCCTCCGTAAATAAAAAGAGGGTTATAAGCTTTCGCTGGTGCTTCTGCAACGGCTAGTGATGCTGCATGGGCAAAACGATTGCCAGACCCAATCACAAAAGTGTCAAATGTATACTTTGAATTAAGCATTCCCGCAATTGAATGAGAAGGGGGAGTTTCAGCAGGTGGTTCAACTGGTTTAGGCATCATAAAGTCCTTTTCTTCCATATCTTCGGGTACAACGAAATGGATAAATCGATCTTCCCCTGTAATTTCAGACAGAATACCAGTGATTAAGTGAATATAATTACTTTCCAACCAGTCTTTTGAAAATGTATTTGGGACAGCTATCGTGACATTCTCTTCTTCGTAAGAAATTAATTTTGTCGATTTTAGCCAGGTTTCAAAACTCGGTCTTGAAATTCGTTCTTCAATTTTCGACAAGACTTCATCCCATAATTTTTCTAGGTGATCCACTAAGGTGCCTCCTTTACATAAACTTTTTAAGTGAAGATATGTATTATACACATAAATTCACTGTGTGGATAACAATTATGCAAAAGTGTGGAAAAAATTATCCACAACATATCAACAATTGTGGATAAAGGTAAGCGTTATTTTTTTGTGCACAATTAAATCTTTTTTATTGTAACAGGGAACAGTTGTAATTACAAGGCTTTCTGTATCTTATCCACAACGCACTCCACTACTCACAAATCCTTTATCCACAGGCATTTATATGTGCACCTTTTGTCGATATTTGTTGTGCATAATATTTTCAGGAAAAATAATGCGCACATATTCATGCCAAGAATAAAAAAAGTTCTGTGGATAACTAAGTTATTAAAGAAATGGATGTTGGACAAGTGTAAATGTAGAAGTTAATAACGCAAAATAAATATTGGGCTATGTCTGTATAACGGGTTAAAATGCTTATCTATATTAGTAATCCATTACGAAAAACTTTCAGCGGAATAGGTGATAAGCATAAAGAAATAATAAAAGATTGACTTTCAGGTTAAAAAAAATTATAATTGTTAGGAATGTCAGGCGTAATAGCGACATTCAATGTAGGAGGTGTCTTATAAATGACTAAACGTACATTCCAACCAAATACACGTAAACGTAGTAAAGTTCACGGCTTCCGTGCGAGAATGAGCACGAAAAGCGGGCGCAGAATCATTGCAGCACGTCGACGCAAAGGAAGAAAAGTGCTTACAGCATAAGGCCACTGACTCTCAGTGGTCTTTTTTTTATCATATTTACAGTGAAAACATGATTATAAAACTTAAAATAGATAATACAGACGAATTGTTGATGTTTTTCCAAAGATAGATGATCGAAGAAAAGTCTAGTAAGCCATAAGTATGGGTAAAATAATTACGGCCACACCTTGAAAATTTAGTTCAATGTTTTATTTTAGTGCATTTAAAGAGGCTTAATGAATGGTAAATGCAAAATTATTGATGGAACAGGTGAGTTTGTTAAATGAATAAACGCCAACGAATAAAAAAGAATAGTGAATTTCAGAAAGTATTTAAAGACGGAAAATCGTTTGCGAACCGTCAATTTATTGTCTACCGCTATTATAAAGAAGGGCAATCTGAATTTAGATTAGGCCTGTCTGTAAGTAAGAAAGTTGGAAATGCGGTCACAAGAAATCGAATTAAACGTTATATAAGACAATCTTTTCTTGAACTAAAAGATGAACTGAAAAATGATATAGATTATGTGATTATTGCTAGAAACCAAGCAGCGACAATGGATTTTCATGAAACCAAAAAAAGTTTACAACATGTTCTGCGTATTGCACGTGTATTAAAGAAAAGACAGCAGTAGCGAAGCACATTTTTAAATGATAAACTTTATTTAACTAATAGTTACTTGAGTCAATTTCATAATTACCTAAAACCGCTAAGCTGATACAATATATAGTTGAGAACGGTTTAACTCAACTATATATTGTATCGGCGCAGCGAAAAGATTGGATTATGAAATTGACTAACTTTGATTTAAATAGAAAAGATATGGGGGAGCGAATTTGAAAAAGAGGTTAGGACTAATCCTTATGTTCTCTGCCGTGGCCTTATTATTGGCAGGTTGTACAGAATTTAATGAACCAATCTATGAAGATAGTGAAGGATTTTGGAATAAGTATATCGTTTGGCCATTAGTATCACTCATCACTTTATTTAAAGAATTACTCGGTACATATGGGTATGGAATTGTTGCGGTAACAATTATTATTCGCCTAATTTTATTACCGCTGATGATTAAACAAACAAAAAGCTCAAAGGAAATGCAAGAAGTCCAGCCGGAGTTAAACGCATTAAAAGAAAAATACAAATCTAAAGATGCAGTGACACAAGAAAAGTATCGTACTGAAATGCAGAAACTCATGACTGAAAAGAAAATTAATCCAGCAGCAGGTTGTTTACCGGTATTGGTTCAAATGCCGATTTTGATCGGTTTTTATCACGCAATTAGCCGAATGAATAGTACGCCTGAAATCGAACTTGGGACTTTCCTTTGGTTTCAGTTGGCTGAGCGAAGCATTACGCTCGCAGTGATAGCTGGAATCATGCAATTCGTTGTTCTTCGTACTGGACCAGCAATGGGGAACCCACAGATGAGAATGATGATGTATGTGATGCCGGTTTTCATTATCGTCATCGGAACAATATTACCAGCGGCATTGTCACTTTACTGGGTAATCGGTAATATCATTTCTATTATTCAAAACTTTTTCATTTACAAGCCATTCAAAAAAGAAGAAGAACTTGTAGAACAACCTGCAAAAGTAGGAGGGAAAAGAAAATGACAACGGTGACGCAAAATGGTTCCACTGTTGAAGAAGCGATTGAAAAAGCATTGCAACGACTGAATGTTTCACGAAATGATGTAGAAATTGAAGTACTGACAGAAGGAAGAAGAGGTTTTTTAGGATTTGGTGCTAGACAGGCCGAAGTAAAAATTACAGTGAAAGAGCAACCGGTTCCTGTAGAAGAAGTCGAAATAAGTCTGAAAAATGAAGTAGAAACAGTTAATGATGTGAAAAAAGATAACATAGTAGCGGAACCTGCAACTATGGAACGACAAATAGATCCAATCACAAACACAGAGCAATATCTTTCAAAAATTGCTAAAGAAATGGGAATTGATGATTTAAAAGTTACACATCAACTTGACGGCAAATATGTACACTTTCAGTTAGAAAGTGACAAAGCTGCCTTATTAATCGGAAAAAGAGGTCAAACTTTAAATGCCTTACAACAATTAGCGCAACTGATTACGAATCAACATACCGACCAATTCAAAGTCGTGCGGTTGAATGTAGGCGATTATCGTGAACGTCGAGAACAATCATTAGCAAATCTTGCGGATAGAATGGCGAATAGGGCAGTGCAAACGGGCAGAAAAGTACAATTAGAACCGATGCCAGCTTATGAGAGAAAAGTCATTCACCACACTTTATCTAACCGTCTGGATATCGAAACCTATTCAGAAGGAACAGATCCGCACCGATATCTTGTTATAGAACCAATTTAATAACAACAATTGAACTAACTTCTATGACCTTTCAATTTAAAAGGTTATAGGAGTTTTTTATTATCAAAGTGACCAGTTTGTCGTATTTAAGTAATTTCGCCCTATTCATATGCTTATTTCATTTGTTAAATCTCCACGTAATCCTCCATTATTTGATAACGTCCAATATTTATCCACAGATTTTTTAGTTGTAGGGCTATGAGGTTCGTTAAATTTGTGTTAACATACTATGTTAGAAAGTCGTGTCCGAAAATACGTTGTCCACATGTGAATAACTACTCCAGGAAGGTGAAAAACCGTGAATTTTGATACTATAGCTGCCATTTCAACGCCCATGGGTGAGGGAGCGATTGCGATTGTTAGATTAAGTGGAGATGAAGCAGTCCAGATTGCAGATCGCGTTTTCCGTTCACCAAGTGGAAAGCAGTTGGCAGAAGAACAATCTCATACGATTCATTACGGTCATTTAATTGATCCCGGGTCGAATGAAACAATTGAAGAAGTGATGGTTTCCTTAATGAAAGCGCCAAAAACTTTCACAAGGGAAGACGTCGTTGAGGTTAATTGTCATGGGGGACTCGTGGCAGTGAATCGAGTGCTCGCACTCTTATTAAAAGAGGGAGCGCGTCTAGCGGAACCTGGAGAGTTCACGAAGCGTGCTTTTCTAAATGGGCGTATCGACTTGTCACAGTCAGAAGCAGTCATGGACCTTATTCGAGCGAAAACGGACCGTGCAATGAACGTTGCACTAGGTCAAATGGAAGGGAAGCTATCCAAGCTTGTCGGAGAACTTAGACAAGCCTTAATCGAAACACTTGCTCAGGTAGAAGTGAACATCGATTATCCGGAGTACGATGATGTAGAGGAAATGACAGTTCCTCTTATGATTGAAAAATGTACATGGGTAAGAGATGAAATTGACAAATTACTAAAAACTTCTGCGCAAGGAAAAATTCTAAGAGAAGGTTTATCGACAGTGATTATTGGTAGACCAAACGTTGGAAAGTCTTCACTTCTAAATAGTCTCGTACAGGAAAATAAAGCGATTGTTACCGACATAGCGGGAACAACGCGTGATATAATTGAAGAATACGTCAACGTCCGCGGTGTTCCATTACGTCTCGTAGATACAGCAGGAATTCGGGAAACGGAAGATATCGTTGAAAGAATTGGCGTTGAACGTTCAAGACAAGTATTAAAAGAGGCGGATTTAATTCTTCTTGTGTTAAATAATGCGGAAGTACTTTCCGAAGAAGATAAGCGTCTTTTTGAGGCTGTCGAAGGCATGGATACAATCGTTGTCGTTAATAAGACCGATTTACCAGCTAAAATAGATTTATCCGAAGTTGCTGAAATAGCAGGGGATAACAACATCGTGACGACTTCTTTATTAGAAGAAGAAGGGGTCATGGAACTTGAAGAAGCGATTGCTAACCTTTTCTTTACAGGTACAATCGAAGCAGAGGATATGACCTATGTATCAAATGCAAGGCATATCGCACTGTTACACAAAGCAAGAACTATTATTGAGGATGCACTTGCGGCGGCAGAAGCCGGTGTCCCAGTAGATATGATTCAAATAGATGTTACAAGGTCTTGGGAAGTTCTCGGTGAAATCGTCGGGGACACAGTACAAGAAGGTTTAATTAATCAGTTGTTTTCGCAGTTTTGCCTCGGAAAATAATTTATTAGAGAGTAGGAAAAGAACATGCCTAACAAATTTGAAGCCGGCACGTTCGATACGATAGTAATCGGTGCCGGCCACGCTGGCGTAGAAGCTGCGTTAGCTTCAGCACGAATGGGTGCATCGACACTCGTTTTAACTTTGAATATAGATATGGTTGCGTTTATGCCATGTAATCCATCAATTGGTGGCCCTGCAAAAGGAATCGTCGTTAGGGAGATTGACGCACTCGGCGGTGCAATGGGGAAAGTAATTGATAAAACGCATATTCAAATGCGTATGTTAAATACACGTAAAGGTCCTGCTGTTCGTGCCCTTCGTGCCCAATTGGACAAAGTGCTATATCAGCAAGAAATGAAACGTATTCTTGAAGAAGCGGAGAATTTAACATTACAACAAGCATCGGTTGACGAACTCATTGTAGAAGATGGAGAAGTAAAAGGCGTGATTACACAAGTTGGTGCAGTATACCGCGCTAAAACAGTCATTGTGACAACCGGTACGTTTTTACGTGGAGAAATTCTAATTGGAGATTTACGTTATTCAAGTGGTCCAAATAATCAAATGCCATCTATCAAGTTAGCGGACAATTTACGAGAACTTGGCTTTGAAATGGTTCGTTTTAAAACAGGTACACCACCGCGTATTAACAGTCGCACGATTGATTATAGTCAAACAGAAATTCAACCGGGCGATGAAGAACCACGTGCGTTTAGTTATGAAACGACAGAGTTCATTATGGATCAGCTGCCATGTTGGCTCACATACACTTCACCATTAACGCATGAAATTATCAATGAAAATCTTCGTCTATCGCCAATGTATTCAGGTGAAGAAGTTGGACCAGGTCCTCGTTACTGTCCATCAATTGAAGATAAGATTGTTCGTTTCAATGACAAATCTCGTCATCAAATTTTCCTAGAACCAGAAGGACGTAATACTGAAGAAGTATATGTACAAGGATTATCAACAAGTTTACCAGAGCATATTCAACATCGTCTTATCGCAAGCGTACCAGGCTTAGAAAAAGCACAAATGATGCGTGCAGGATATGCGATTGAATATGATGCGATTATCCCAACACAACTAAAACCGACGCTCGAAACGAAGAAAATTCGCGGGCTTTATACAGCGGGACAATTAAATGGTACGTCTGGATATGAAGAAGCCGCTGGACAAGGTTTATTGGCCGGAGCGAATGCAGCTGCAAGAGCATTAGGAAAAGAAGAGTTTATTTTAGCGCGATCTGATGGTTATATGGGTGTTTTAATTGATGATCTTGTAACGAAAGGAACGAGCGAACCGTATCGTCTACTTACATCACGAGCGGAATATCGTTTACTTCTTCGTCATGATAATGCAGATTTAAGACTCACTGAAATTGGTTATGAAGTAGGTCTTGTAAGCGAAGAACGTTACCAAAAGTATGTGGAGAAAAAGCAACAAATTGACGGTGAATTGAAACGTTTACGTGAACTTACGGTTAAACCTTCAGAATTGGTCAATGAAATACTAGCTGAAACAAATTCAACTGCATTAAAAGAGCCTATGAAGGCAGCAAATATATTGAAACGTCCTGAAGCCACGTATGATCAAGTTGCAAGAATGATCGAATCCGACGTAGAACTATCCCCGGAAGTTATTGAACAAGTGGAGATTTTCACAAAATACGAGGGATACATTGAAAAATCTATGCAACAAGTGGAACGTATGAAGAAGATGGAAGACAAGAAAATACCGCATAACATCGATTACGATGCGATTACAGGTATTGCAAATGAAGCAAAAGCAGAACTGAATAAAGTTAGACCTTTATCAATTGCACAAGCATCAAGAATGCCAGGAGTAAATCCGGCAGACGTTTCGATTTTACTTGTCTATATTGAACAGGGAAAAATTGCGAAGGTTTCGGGTTAAAGCAAAGTATTGGTGAAATTTTACCATATGTAAGGTGAACCCAATCTTTTTTTGACTGTATAACTTTCATTCTGTAAACTTAACTGGTATGGATATATGTGCCGTACCAGTTTTTTTAAAAAGTAAAGTACTACTTTTAAAAAAGGAGGATTGGCATATATGAATGAAGAACAATTTCTACAAGCATTGAAAGAACATAATATTGACTTGACTGAAAAACAAATTATTCAATTTAAAACTTATTTTGAAGAACTTGTTGAGTGGAATGAAAAAATGAATTTGACTGCAATTACGGATGAGCCTTCCGTTTACTTAAAACATTTTTTCGACTCAATTACTGCAGCTTTTTACGTAGATTTAACTGGAAAGAAAACACTTTGTGATGTTGGAGCGGGTGCAGGATTTCCAAGCATCCCATTAAAAATATGCTTTCCTGAATTACACGTTACAATTGTTGACTCTTTAAATAAAAGAATTGGATTTTTGAATCATTTAGCAGAAAAGCTAGAATTAGAAAATATGGAGTTTGTACATGCAAGAGCTGAAGACTTCGGTCAGAATAAAGCTTTTCGTGAAAAGTTTGACATTGTTACTGCCCGTGCAGTTGCCAGATTGTCTGTTTTATCCGAGTTATGTATTCCTCTCGTTAAAAAAGGGGGCCTTTTTGTTGCGATGAAAGGGGCAGCTGCTGAGAAGGAGTTATCAGATGCCAGAAGAGCGTTAACCGTTCTTGGAGCTAAACTTAAGAAAGATTATTCATTTCTATTACCAGTAGAAGAAAGTGAACGAAATGTTTTTGTTTTCTCAAAAATGAAAAGTACACCAAATAAATATCCAAGAAAACCTGGAGTTCCAAATAAATCACCGATTAAATAATATTGTTACACGTGAAACATTACTTTTAGCGATATTGATTACAATAATTGTATTGAAATAATTAGTTGCATCGATTTCATGAGAGTTTGTTTTAATAAATAGGGTACATGTTATGGACTGATAATAACAGTCTTTTTATATAAAAGTATTTAAGGTTGAAGAGTGAAAGAACTTACTTGAGTCAATTTCATAATTACCTAAAACCGCTAAGTTGAGACAATAGCAGCGAATAGATTGGATTATGAAATTGACTTACTTTATAAAGTATCGAACTAATTGGAGCTAGGGAGTAGTTTTGAAAAGGTGGTGCCGGAAATGAAAAGTCCTTTTTCACGTTTTTTTGGGGGTAGTGTGAAAGAAGAGCCTGAAATTAGTGAGGGTAATCATCATGAACATGTCGAGCAAGTTGCGATTGATTTGATAGTACCCAATAAATATCAACCTCGTACAATATTTTCTGAAGAGAAAATAGAGGAACTTGCTAGAACAATTCATACCCATGGTGTCATTCAACCTATAGTTATTAGAACGATTGCGGAAAATAAATATGAAATCATTGCTGGTGAACGAAGATATCGAGCGATGAAGTATTTAGGGTGGGAAGAAGTTCCCGCCATTATTCGTGAGCTTGATGACAAAGAAACGGCTTCAATCGCGTTGATAGAAAACTTACAACGTGAAGAATTAACGCCTATCGAAGAGGCATATGCATACGAACAGTTATTAGAACTCCATGAATTGACACAAGAAGCATTGGCACAAAGGTTGGGAAAAGGGCAGTCGACCATTGCAAACAAGATTCGCCTATTAAAACTTCCAGAGGAAATTCAAAACGCTGTCATGGATAAAAAGATATCCGAAAGACATGCACGTGCATTAATTTCTTTAAAGGATAAAAACTTACAAATCGAGATGTGTAATGTTGTTATCGAGGAAGGCTTAAATGTAAAGCAGCTCGAAACACGAATCGAAGAAATGTTAAACCCGCCAGAAAAAGAAAAGAAAGAAAAACGTCCAAAAAGAAAGTCCGTGAGTCGCGATGTCCGTATTGCATTAAATACGATTAAACAATCATTATCTTTAGTGACGAAAAGCGGCATCGATTTACAAACAGAAGAAGAGGACTCGGAAGACTTTTATAAAATCACCGTAAAAATTCCGAAAAAGAAGTAAAACTCTTGCTCGGTAGCAGCAAGAGTTTTTTCTTTATATATTTTAATCGATTTCATCATTACCTATTTTTATAATAAAGATGATTGTAAGACTTCTTACTCTTTGTAATGTTCGCTACAATGATGACGAGTGTCGTTGAATGAAGTAGAAGGCACCGACTCTAGTGGGATTAGTTTTTGTCACGTAGATAAATTGTCTTATGACTCAATCATCTGCCTCCTAAAGCCGGAAAAGCGTCCGCCCGGAACGGAGATCAATATTATTAGCAACTTACTATAGTAAAGTTAATGTCAAATTGATTAAATTGCATGTTATTATCTTTTTTTATTATAAATTTGGTATGATAGATTAGAAGAGTTGATAATTTTAAATATATAATGAAATCAGGAAAAAGTAGGAAAGCAGGTGCAAGCTTGAGCAGGATTATAGCGATTGCTAACCAAAAGGGAGGCGTCGGAAAAACAACAACATCAGTAAATTTAAGTGCTTGCCTTGCCCATATAGGCAAAAAAGTTTTACTCATTGATACGGATCCTCAAGGAAATGCTACGAGCGGGGTAGGCATTAATAAAGGTGACGTTCACAAATGTATTTACGACATATTAATTGATGATGTTGATATTGACGACGTAATTTTATCAACGAAAGTTGAAAACTTAGACATTATCCCAGCGACTATTTCATTAGCAGGTGCAGAAATTGAACTTGTTTCGACCATCTCAAGGGAAGTAAGGATGAAACATGCAATTCAAGAAGTAAAAGGTAAATATGATTACATTATTATTGATTGCCCACCTTCACTAGGGTTATTAACAATCAACGCATTAACTGCATCTGATGCTATTATTATTCCTGTGCAATGCGAATATTATGCATTAGAAGGGTTAAGCCAGCTATTGAGTACAATCCGTTTAGTACAAAAGCATTTAAATGAAGACTTAATGATAGATGGTGTTTTGTTAACAATGTTTGACGCTAGAACGAATTTAGGGATTCAAGTGATTGAAGAAGTTAAGAAGTATTTTCAAGACAAAGTGTACAAAACAATTATTCCGAGAAACGTAAGACTTAGTGAAGCACCGAGCCATGGGGAACCGATTATTGTTTATGATTCAAGATCACGCGGTGCAGAAGTGTATTTGGAGCTTGCAAAGGAAGTGGTGCACAATGGCTAAAGGTCTGGGAAAAGGTATCAATGCTTTATTTCCAGGTGAATCATTAATAAAAGCAGAAACAGTTGAACAATTACATGTTAAGAGCATTAAACCGAATCCATATCAACCAAGGAAGGTCTTTGATGAGGTGGCTATTGAAGAATTAAGTGATTCGATTAAAGAACACGGAATCCTTCAACCAATCATTGTTAGAAAAACAGGAACTTCTTATGAAATTGTAGCCGGAGAAAGAAGATTCCGTGCAGCTAAACTTGTTGGGCTAGATGAAATTCCGGCCATTGTTCGTAGATTAACTGATGAAGAAACGATGGAACTTGCAATTTTAGAGAACCTTCAGCGAGAAGATTTAACACCTATAGAAGAAGCTGAAGCGTACAATACATTAATGGATAATCTGAAAATCACACAGGAACAGTTAGCGTTTAGATTAGGAAAAAGCAGGTCCCATATAGCGAATCATATAAGACTTCTAGCTCTGCCTGAAAAAATTAGGCAGTTAATTACAGATGGAAAGCTTTCGATGGGGCATGGTCGAACATTACTAGGGTTACGAAAGAAAGAACAAATTCCTCTCGTTGCTGAACGTGTATTAAAAGAAGGATTAAATGTACGACAGTTAGAAAGACTTGTTCAACATTTAAATGAAGAAGTTCCACGTGAAACAAGGAAGAAAGAAAAGAAAGATTTGTTTCTTCAAGAACATGAATCAAGTTTACGCGACTATTTCGGGACAAATGTAAATATAAAAAAATCTAAAAATAAAGGTAAAATCGAGATTGAGTTTTTCTCTGAAGAAGACTTAGAAAGAATACTTGAATTACTGAATGATTAACCAAATACCTATTTTGCATTTTGCAAAATAGGTTTTATTTTTAGTGAGCGGAAGTGTTTATATGATTTTATTTGGAACAATCGTAAATGCGCTGTTAATTGTTATAGGAACGATCCTCGGAAGATTCTTGCATAATATACCCGAACGTATGAAAGAAACGATTATGTACGGCATAGGTTTGGCAGTGGCAGTGATAGGAATACAAATGACGTTTGAAAGTACCCAAATCCTCATTGTCATTATTAGTATTGTTGTAGGTGCTGTGCTAGGTGAGTGGATGGATTTAGATGATAAAGTTACGAAACTAGGTCAGTGGCTAGAAATAAAGTTGCCCAGAAAAGAAGAAGGAATGAATATTTCCGAAGGGTTTGTAACGGCTACACTTATTTTTGTAGTAGGTTCGATGGCAATTATTGGGGCCATTGATAGTGGGCTTAGAAATGATCATAATGTCCTCGTGATGAAAGGAATCATAGATGGATTCACTTCCATTATATTAAGTTCCAGTCTTGGAATTGGCGTAGCTTTTGCGGCTATCCCAGTCTTTCTTTACCAAGGAATCATTACAGTATTATCAACTCAAATTAGTCAGTATATCCCCCAAGCATTGCTCGATTTTTTCATTTCGGAAATGACCGCTACTGGGGGACTTATGATATTGGCTATCGGGTTGAATTTAATAGGTTTAACAAAGATTAGAGTTGCTAATCTAGTGCCCGGTATTTTGGTAGTAGGGGTGATTGTTACCGTCATACATTTTCTTTGATCGGTAACGGCTATATGCAAGTTGTAAGGCACGAGAAAGAATACGACTCATCTCAAAGGGCAAATGAAGCCGAGTACTTTGTAATACGGCATGTTCCATGAATCCAGCAACATTAACAATCCCTTTAATGGACACATTGCCAACAGGAGGAAGTTTTTTGCCCACTGCTTGTCCAGGTTGCAATGGTTCGTGTTGCAAAATGAATTGTCCAATAGAAGTGCCTTTTCCTAAACATGCATCAATCGCAACAATGAAAGCTTCAGGATTTTTATTTTGAAGTTCATTTAATCGTTGTTCTAAGTTAAGTGCATGTAACGGTGTTTCCAGTGTTCCAATAACGGGAAAAGGGAAAGTCTTTAGTTCAGACAAATGTGAACCAGTAAGTGGCCCAAGGGCATCTCCAGTAGAGCGATCCGTTCCGATACAAAAGAAAATGATATTTTCATTGTGGAATGGGATAGATTGGAGAAAAATATTACTAAATTTCCAAATGACGCCAGTTTCTTTATAGTGGATACGAAAGTCGGAAGTATTATGAATGATAGCTTGCATATGAAAACTCCATTTCATTTTTATAGTTAGTATATGCAAAAATTCAGGAAATCATACGATAGGAGGGGGAAGATGGATTATTCAAAAACTGTGGAGGAAATCGAAAGGATAATATTGAATCAGGATACTTGGATATTACTTGGAACCCGCACGTTGAAAATTTTCTTTATTGTTTTAATAGCTATCATCGTAATTAGAATAGGAAAAGCTGTTATTCGAAGGATGTTTACGTTTCAAATAAAAACGAAAATACGCCCATCCGAAAGACGTGAACAAACTTTATTAAAACTACTTGAAAATTCTCTAACCTACGTCGTTTACTTCTCGGCAATGCTCGCTGTTTTAGCGGAGTTTAATGTTGATGTTACCGGCATACTTGCAAGTGCAGGTGTTCTTGGATTGGCGGTAGGTTTCGGAGCACAAAACTTAGTTAGAGATGTAATATCAGGATTTTTTATTATTTTTGAAGATCAATTTTCGGTAGGCGACTATGTACAAATAGGGCAAGCATTAGGAACTGTAAAAGAAATCGGCCTCCGTACGACCAAAATAGCGGCTTACGGTGGAGAAGTTTATATTATTCCAAATGGGAGTATTACGGAAGTGGTCAACTACTCAATCAATAATGGATTAGCCATTATGGATATCAGGGTTGCCTATGAAACCGACATTAAAAAGGCGGAGTCGCTCATACGAGACTTCATTGCTAATTTATCTGACGAGTATGAAGAACTCGTCGCACCCCCTAATTTAATAGGCGTGCAAGATTTGACAGCTTCGGAAATTGTATTCCGAGTCACTGCGGAAACAGTTCCCGTGATGCAATGGGCGTTTAGTCGAAAGTTCAGAAAGGATTTAAAACTGTTTTTAGATAAAAACGGCATTGAAATACCATATCCGAAAATGGTCCATATTAGTGAACAGAAAGGAGCCAATTAACGTGACAAAAGAGTTTGGTTTAAACGATATCGTTGAAATGAAGAAATCACATCCTTGTGGAACGAACTCCTGGAAAATCATCCGAATGGGTGCAGACATCCGAATAAAATGTGAGGGTTGTGCGCATAGTGTGATGCTTCCTCGGAATGAATTTGCAAAAAAGATGAAAAAAGTGATAGTTGAGGCAGATACTGAATAGGGAAATAGACATTTTATCCTGTTATCCTTATAATAGAAGAGTTGAAAGTACTTGAACTTTTATGAAATAGTGATCGATATAGATGAAAGGTAGTGGAATATATGTCCTTGACAGCAGGGATTGTTGGACTTCCGAACGTTGGTAAGTCAACGTTATTTAATGCAATTACAAAGGCGGGCGCGGAGGCAGCGAACTATCCGTTTTGTACGATTGATCCAAACGTAGGGATTGTAGAGGTACCAGACGCAAGACTAGAGAAATTAACAGAACTTGTTACACCGAAAAAAACTGTGCCGACTGCTTTTGAGTTTACAGATATTGCGGGGATTGTTGAAGGTGCAAGTAAAGGGGAAGGACTTGGAAATAAGTTTCTTTCGCATATTCGAGAGGTTGACGCAATTTGTCAAGTCGTTCGTTGTTTCGCTGATGAAAATATTACACATGTTTCAGGGAAAGTGAATCCAATTCACGATATTGAAGTGATTAACTTAGAGTTAATTCTTGCGGATATGGAAAGTGTCGATCGTCGTTTAGAGCGTGTCTCTAAAATGGCGAAACAAAAAGATAAAGAAGCAATGATTGAAGAGCCTGTATTGCTAAAGTTAAAGGAAGCATTTGAAAATGAACAACCTGCACGTTCTGTGGAATTGTCAGAAGATGAATTTGTACTAATTAAAGGCATGAACTTACTGACGATTAAACCGATGTTATACGTTGCAAACGTAGATGAAGATAGTATTACAAATGCTGATGATAATGAGTATGTAAATGTTGTTCGCGAGTTTGCGAAAACGGATAATGCTGAGGTAATTGTTGTTTGTGCAAAGATTGAAGAAGAGATGGCTGAGTTAGATGATGAAGATAAAGCGATGTTTCTTGAAGAACTAGGGATTCAAGAAGCTGGATTAGATTTACTCATTCGTGCTACTTATTCATTACTTGGCTATGCAACTTACTTTACAGCAGGTGTGCAAGAAGTACGTGCTTGGACATTTAAAAAAGGAATGAAGGCGCCGCAATGTGCTGGAATTATTCATACGGACTTTGAAAGAGGATTTATTCGTGCTGAAACAGTTTCATATGATGATTTAGTAGAAGCTGGATCGATGACTGTTGCAAAAGAAGCAGGAAAAGTCCGACAAGAAGGAAAAGAATATGTCGTTCAAGATGGGGACGTTATACTGTTCCGCTTTAACGTCTAAAATAAAAGGCTATTCAGTAGTTTAACTGGATAGCCTTTTTCTTATTGGTTTATTTGTAGATGTTCTTTTTTAGAAAGTTCCGCAGGATTGTAAAGATAAAGTTTCGGTTCTGTTGGATGGTCTTTAATGAGCCAATCATTCGGCAACTTTTTCAACTGTTTATACATACTAAAATCACCAGCTGCACCTCCAATTAATAAAGCAGCTAAAGCGATTAACATATTGCTATCTGTATAGAGGCCAATGATTGCCGGTAATACCCCTGTCATCCAAAAGGGAAGTAATAATGACTTTCGAATTTCTTGGTTCGTCATCAACTGGGCCGTTGTGGCATAGGCAATGCCCAGCTTTAAGTTAACCCCGACTTTCATTTTTCGCCAAGGTATTTTTGAAAAAATACGAAATCCGAGTAAATGAAAAAATTCATGTAAGACGATTAATACAAGATAACTAGCAGAAAAAATGATGATATCTAAACTAAAAGTAAGCAATGTAAAAGTGTAAGAGAACATTTGATGAATGGTGATTTGTAATACAAACAATATAATAAAAGAAAATGAGGTTATATAAAACATTTGCTTAACGATTCTGGACAGGTCTAACTCAACAATATGATTCGGTTTAGGGGATTGTTCCACGGACTCACCTTTCCTTTCGCTTCCTATTATTCTACAAGAATGAAGAAGGATTTGCTAAAGGGGAAAAAAAGCAAAGTGAATAGGTTGTATCTTGCAGTATTTTGTGTTAATATAAATTGATGTGAGTAATAGTATTACTTGCTCCTTGCCCGCTGTTATCAGCTGGCCCAAGTCCATAAGGAGGTGACGAAAGATGAGAAAATACGAAATTATGTATGTCGTACAACCAACAATTGAAGAAGAAGCTAGAAAAGCGCTTATCGAGCGTTTTGATGGAATTCTTACAGAAAATGGTGCTGAAATCATCGAATCGAAAGAGTGGGGCAAACGCCGTCTTGCTTACGAAATCAATGACTTCCGCGAAGGTTACTACCAATTAGTAACATTAAACGCTGGAGACCAAGCACTTAATGAATTTAACCGTCTTGCAAATATTAACGAAGACATTATTCGCCATATGGCTATCCGTCTAGACGCGTAAGCCAATAGATAAAACATTAAAACTAATTGATGAGGGGGTTGAATTCTGATGATTAATCGTGTCGTTTTAGTTGGACGTTTAACGAAGGATCCTGAGCTTAAGTATACACAAGGTGGAATAGCGGTTACACGCTTTACACTAGCTGTTAATAGAACGTTTACGAACCAACAAGGTCAACGTGAAGCAGATTTTGTTAACTGTGTAACTTGGAGAAAACAAGCTGAAAATACAGCAAACTTTTTAAGAAAAGGAAGTCTTACCGGCATCGAAGGTCGTATTCAGACGAGTAACTTCGAAGGTAAAGACGGTAACCGTGTCTTTATGACGGAAGTTGTAGCTGACAGTGTACAATTCCTTGAGCCACGTAACGCAAACGCTGAAAGAAGCGGCGATGGATTCGGGGGTTATCAAAACCAAGGTGCCCCATCTCAAGGAGCTCCATCTCAGAGTCCTTACCAACAACAACCAAGTTACCAATCGAATCAACAACCAAATCAGCAAAACTATACAAATATGAACGATGATCCATTTTCAAATAGTGGCGGTCCAATCGAAGTTTCAGATGACGACTTGCCGTTTTAAGATGGATAACGATGTGAGAAAAGGAGGTAAAGAATTATGGGACAACGCCGTGGAGGCCGCAGACGCCGTAAAGTTTGTTATTTCAACTCTAACAACATTACACATATCGACTATAAAGATACAGACCTACTTAGAAAATTCGTTTCTGAGCGTGGAAAAATCTTACCTCGTCGTGTAACTGGTACAAGTGCAAAATACCAGCGTAAACTAACAGTTGCGATTAAACGTGCACGTACGATGGCACTTCTTCCGTTTAGTTCAGAAGAAAGATAATAAAAATTACAGACGACTTTGATACTGCAAATAGCGGTTATCAAGGTCGTCTTTTTTTGAATTTATTTCAAAAAAGGGATGTAGGCGTGTATATTCTTCAAAAAGGTTCTATAATCGACACAAAGAGCCATAGTGCTCTGTTTTTTGCCATTACCCAAACTTATAAGAATACAAGTCCGTCTTTGGTTTCTAAGTAATAATCATGATATAATGAAAGATACAACTTAACTTTATTCAAAGACTGTTTTTTTATATTTAAGCAGCGAGCATGTGGAGGTCAAGCACTTAATTGAATTAATAGGTGCCATGACGAAACCTTCTTTTCTTAATAAGAATATAAATGCGTGGATGGAGCGAATTATTGGAGGAAATTTAATGATGCAAGACAATGCAAGGAAAATTACCTACGGAGCAATGATGATAGCACTATTTATTATCATGGTCGCTATCGCAGCTTATGTACCACTCCTAGGAACGATTATCATGCTTTTTATCCCATTACCAATCATTCTTTATAGATTACGTTACGACCGGGCTGCTTCGATATTTGTAACGATTGCGGGCATTATACTGTCTCTCATCGGCGGATTATTTTTACTCCCCATCGCTTTTGTATTTGGACCATTGGGGTTCGTGATAGGGGAAACAATCTGCAACAAAAAGTCGAAACTCTATATATTTATGGCGGCAGGCCTTACATTTTTAATCGCAACAATTATTTTGTATTTAGCGTCAGTCGTTTTATTTGGCATTAACATGATTGATGAATTAGCAAATACTGTGCAGGAATCTCAAAATAAAGTGATTACCTTTTTACAAGGGTTTGGAGATGTACCGGAAGAAGTAGTCAAGCAAATGAATGAAACCATTCAATATACATTGATGGCCATTCCTTCAGCTTTTATTCTTTCTTCATTTCTTTTCGCATTTATTGTTATTTTAATCAATTTACCAATCGTAAAACGTCTCGGGCATGAGATCCCTAAATTCCCACCATTTCGATTAATGAAATTGCCAGTTTTAACCGTGTGGGTCTATATGATTGTTGTGCTCTTACCGATTTTTATGGAAATTGAGCAAGGGTCAACTTCAGAAATGACCTTCGTAAATGCATCGTTTATCTTAAGATTTTTATTTTTAATCCAGGGAATTTCATTTATTCATCATTTAATGAGTGAAATGAAGTTATCAAAATGGGTGACTGTCCTTTCAACTATTATTGCAATGCTGTTTAGTCCGCTTACAGTTATTCTTGGAATCCTTGATACCGGAGTAAACATACGGGCATGGGTTGGAAAAAACAAATCGAGATAAGGAGATGTCGACCGTGAATACTTTTTATAGAAAAAGAGCGATTCGTTATCCATTAACAGGATTGTCGCTACTCGGCATCATCGCAGCCGTGCTTCTATTCTTAAATAATTTTTGGTTAGGACTTATTTTCTCGACTTTGTTTTTAGTAATCATTGGCGTTACATGGAAAATAGAAGACGACACATACCATTCCACAGAAAAACAAATAGAAACGCTTTCTCACCGAGTTAAAAAAGTCGGTGAAGAAGCATTACTTGAATTACCGATAGGGATTATTTTGATTAATGACAATCAAGTTGTCGAATGGGCAAATCCTTTTTCAACAACGACATTTTCGACAGACTCCCTGATTGGTATGCACCTATTTGATGTATCAGAAGAACTACAGACGATTGTCCACAGTGAAAATAGTGAACCGACAATTATAAAGGTCGAAGAAGCGTCTTATGAAGTTTTTTATAATAAAGAAGAGAAATTGATATACCTGTTTAATGTCACTGAAAGAGTAGCAATTGAAAATTTATATCAAACAGATAAAACTGTATTAGGCATCATTCTTGTCGATAATTACGATGAATTGTCTCAAGCGATGGATGACCAAAAAAGGAGTCAATTGAACTCTTTAGTAACGTCTCTCGTTAGTAAATGGGGAAAAGAAAACGGTATTTATGTAAAACGAATTGACTCGGATCGATTTTTAGCCGTCTTTAATGAAGCTGCTTTAGCCAAGATAGAAAGTGCGAGGTTTTCGATTCTTGACGATATTCGGGAAGCTACGGCTGAACAAAGTACAGGTTTAACATTGAGTATCGGCGTAGGTGCCGGTTCAACTTCTTTAATTGACTTAGGTGAGTTGGCTCAGTCTAGTCTAGATTTAGTTTTAGGTCGTGGCGGGGATCAAGTTGCGATTAAACAACTTGATGGGAAAGTGAAGTTTTACGGCGGAAAAACGAATCCGGCAGAAAAAAGAACGCGCGTCCGTGCACGAGTCATTTCTCATGCGCTACGAGATCTAATACGGGATAGCGATAAGGTGTTTATCATGGGCCATAAAATGCCGGATATGGATGCGATAGGTGCTTCTATCGGTGTACGTAAAATGGCACGGATGAATGATATCGACGGATACGTTGTCGTCAATTATAATGAACTCGATGGCAGTGTAACGAAACTGATGGAAGAAATACGACAAGATGATGAATTGTATGATCAGTTCATTGAACCGGAAGCGGCTTTAGGAATGATGACTGAACAATCCCTAGTTATTGTCGTAGATACACATAAACCGAGCTTGGTCATAGATGAAAGAATTGTCGATAAGGCAGAAAAGATTGTTGTAATTGACCACCATCGTCGCGGAGAAGAATTTATAGATAATACAATGCTCGTTTATATGGAGCCATATGCCTCATCAACAGCTGAACTAGTAACAGAGTTGTTAGAATACCAACCTAAAACTGAAAAACTAACGATGCTTGAATCCACAGCATTGTTGGCTGGAATTATCGTTGATACAAAAAGTTTTACACTTAGAACAGGTTCAAGAACCTTTGAAGCCGCTTCTTTTCTGAGGACGAACCGAGCAGATACAGTACTTGTCCAACGTCTATTAAAAGAGGATATCGACACGTATGTTGAACGCGCAAAACTAATTGAAACAGTAGAGTTAATGGAAAATGGCATTGCAATTGCAAAAGGAAATAATGAGATTGCTTATGGTTCTGTTTTAATTGCCCAGACGGCTGATATATTATTGACGATGGAAGGTGTGGTAGCCTCCTTTGTTGTGGCCCCTCGCGCAGATGATAAAATAGGAATTAGCGCACGCTCTTTAGGAGAGTTAAATGTCCAAGTCATCATGGAAGAATTGGGCGGTGGCGGTCATTTGACGAATGCTGCTTGTCAGTTAGAGGTTGAATCAGTAGATAGAGCCGTTGAACGATTAAAAGAGGTAATAAGTGATAAAGAAGAAGAAAGGGGAATGTAACAATGAAAGTAATTTTCTTAAAAGATGTAAAAGGGCAAGGTGCAAAAGGAGAAGTTAAAACTGTACCAGTAGGCTATGCACACAACTATTTATTAAAAAATAAATTAGCAATTGAAGCGACACCAGGGAATTTAAGTAAATTAAAAGGACAGCAAAAAAGAGCGGAGAAAGATGCTGCCGCTGAGTTAGCAGAAGCGAAAGTGTTAAAAGAGAAAGTAGAAAAGATTACTGTAGAAATGAAAGCTAAATCTGGTGAAGGCGGCAGACTATTTGGGTCTATCACTACGAAACAAATTGCCGACACACTTTCCAAAAAAGAAGGCATTAAAGTGGATCGTCGACGTATGGAATTGCCGGATCCAATTCGTTCATTAGGTTATACAAATATTCCTATCAGACTGCATCCTGACGTGTCGGCAACTTTAAAAGTACATGTGATTGAAGAATAATGAGGAGCGAGTATGATGAATGAGATGATCGATCGCGTCCCGCCACATAATAATGAAGCAGAACAGTCGGTCATTGGAGCAGTATTTCTTGAACCGCAGGCCTTAATAACTGCTGCAGAAGTTCTAATCCCAGAAGATTTTTACCGCATCGCACACCAGAAAATTTTTGGTACGATGCTTTCTTTAAGTGATAAAGGACAGCCAATTGACGTCGTTACAGTAACTGAAGAACTTACGGCTAAGAAGGAATTGGAAGACGTCGGTGGAATTTCTTATTTAACAGAAGTTGCAAATTCCGTCCCGACTGCAGCAAATATTATGCACTACGCAAATATTGTTGAAGAAAAATCTTTATTACGTAGGTTAATACGCGTTGCAACACAAATTGTTGAAGACGGATTTACAAGGGAAGACGAAGTTGAAGAACTTCTCTCCGAAGCAGAAAAAAATATGATGGAAGTGTCCAATCGAAAAAATGCTGGAGACTTTAAACATATTAAAGATGTACTTGTCCAAACGTATGACAATATTGAGCAATTGCATACGCAACAAGGTGAAGTAACTGGAATTCCGACTGGCTTTACCGATTTAGATAAGATTACTGCAGGTTTCCAACGAAATGACTTAATCATCGTTGCGGCGCGTCCTTCTGTTGGTAAGACTGCATTCGCTTTGAATGTGGCACAAAACGTTGCGACCAAGACGTCTGAAAATGTAGCGATTTTTAGTTTAGAGATGGGTGCTGACCAACTTGTCATGCGGATTCTCTGTGCGGAAGGGAATATAGATGCCCAAGTAATGCGAACGGGTTCACTAGAAGATGAAGACTGGCGTAAATTAACGATGGCGATGGGCAGTCTTTCAAACGCAGGCATTTTTATCGATGACTCATCGGGAATTAGAGTGAATGAAATTCGTTCGAAATGCCGACGACTTCAACAAGAACATGGACTTGGTATGGTCATTATCGACTATTTGCAGCTTATCCAGGGAAGCGGTAGATCAGGAGAAAACCGCCAACAGGAAGTTTCTGAAATATCCCGTTCACTTAAAGGACTAGCCAGAGAATTAAAAATTCCTGTCATTGCACTTTCACAGCTTTCCCGTGGTGTTGAGCAACGTCAAGATAAGCGACCGATGATGTCCGACTTGCGGGAGTCAGGGAGTATTGAGCAAGATGCCGACATCGTTTCGTTTTTATATCGTGAAGATTATTACGACAAGGAAACTGAAAACGAAAATATGATAGAAATAATTATCGCAAAGCAACGTAACGGTCCAACAGGAACAGTCACACTGGCGTTTGCGAAAGAGTATAACAAGTTCGTCAACGTAGATTGGAGTCAACATGTAGCTCCTGAATTTTAGTAGAGTGATGAACAGAACATTGTATTAGATATTGATAAATATAGAAAACAACGAGAGAATCCGGAAGTAGAATGTTCAACGATTAATCATCGAACATTCTATGGGATTATCTCGTTGTTTTTTGTTGTTCATTCTAATAATTAATCATAGTAGAAAAAAGACTTAACATATTATAATGCACTTAAAATGGGTTTTTATGTAAATAATTTTAAAAAATTGGATGTTATTATACAAATTCATTACAAAGTGCCATAATTCTACAATCTTTGTAGAAGATATGTTAACTTGTAGAAGGTGTAAAATTTCCTTATATAGAGAAATGGGAAATGAGTTATAAAGCTTTCATTGTTTATTTTCCAAAGACTGTTAGTTGTTGGAGATGAAAAGAGTATGATGAAAGCCATAGAAGGGGAATATTAAATGTTGTTGAATAAAAAACAACGAGTAGGTAAAGTAAGTCGCTCGTTTAAGATAAATAGATTTACACAGATTCAAAAGATATTTTTAATCAGTATATTATTGTATGGTTTTCAATTAGAAGCTATTCCTGTAAAAGCGAAAGAACAAGATAGCCTTCAAACCATTTACCATGTCTATTCTAATGACGAGTACATTGGTCTGTTATCTGATAAGGAAAAACTAGAACAATTAAAAGAGAACATAGTTAAAGAGCGTTCATCGCAATTCGAAGACTTTACACTTACGATCGGAAATAATTTATCTATCATTCCGGAAAAAGTGTTTAGTGCGAACATAAATGATGATAGCATCCTAGATAGATTACAAAAAACGCTAGCAGTTGAAGCAGAAGCGATGGGTATACAAGTCGATGATGAGGTAGCGCTTTACGTCAAAGATGAGGCAAGTTATGAGTCGGTTATACGCGAACTGAAATTACAAACTGTAAGTGAACAAGAACTAGACGAATACGAAGCTGCCAATAAATCTAATTCATCCTTACCCCCATTAAAAGAAAATGAAACACGTATTGTTGATATCATTTTAAGTAGTGAATTACAGCCTATTTCAGGAACAGTCGCACCGGAGGAAGTATTGACAATCGCAGAGGCACTTGAACTTTTAAATAAAGGTACGTTAGAAGAAAAAACGTACACCGTGCAATCTGGTGATGTATTGGGCAAAATTGCAAGTAAATACGGAATGTCAACACAAAAATTATTAGAAATAAACGAAGGTTTAACGGAAGGTTCGGTCATTCGGATTGGCGACGAACTTAACGTTACTTACAAAGAACCATACGTAGAAGTAGAAGTACATTATGAAGCAAAAAATAAATTGAAAATAGCACATGAGACAGTAACAAAAAATGATGACTCCCTTTACAAAGGGGATCATAAAGTAACCCAAAAAGGTAAAGACGGAGAAAAAGTTGTTACCGAACTGATTCGTAAGAAAAATGGACAAGTAATTGGAAAGTCAGTAACAGAAGAACAAATCATTACCGAACCTGTTGATGAAGTTACAGTCCGAGGAACAAAAGTAATTCCTTCAAGAGGAACTGGTACTTTCAAATGGCCAGCAGTTGGCGGCTACGTTTCTAGTAAAATGGGAACGCGTTGGGGACGTATGCATAACGGCATCGACATTGCTAGACCATCCAATCGCTCAATTCTAGCGGCTGATAACGGAGTAGTTGTTTCAACTGGTTTTGATGGTGCGTACGGAAATAAAATCGTGATAGACCATAAAAATGGTTATCGTACATTATACGCTCATCTTTCATCCATCGATGTAAAGCCTGGCCAAACAGTTACAGCAGGGTCTAAGATTGGTGTAATGGGTACGACAGGGCGTTCAACAGGTATCCATCTACACTTTGAAGTAACTAAAAATGGAACACTACTTGATCCATTAACTGTATTAAGATAATAAAGAAATGAAAGACGGCATCTATTTTGCCGTCTTTTTATTTATATAAGCAGTTTAATAGTTGGAACAAATATATTGTACAGTATTCATAGATCCACATGATTTTGTCAATTTTAAAATTGTGAGTTTTGAAGAAAACTCGTTATTAGTGTGAGAATATGATTGAGTTTTCGTATACAGAAGACATTTTTTCATCTGGAAGAGTCTACTTTAATATGATGCCTTAATTTCTGCTAACACCATGCAGAAATACGGCAAATCGAACTCTTCGTTGTTCGATTGCCACGGGAAATATTCCCCAGGAAATATTGCAAGTGCTAGTAAAAACTAGAACGTGCTAAACCTCAAAAATAATGATAGAGTAAAAAGAACAGATAGAGTGTTGCCAGTCAGGCAAGAAAGGAACGGTAAATAGATATGCAAGACAAAACAATACTTGTTGTAGACGATGAGAAACCAATTGCAGATATATTAGAATTCAATTTAAAAAAAGAAGGGTTTACGGTTCACACTGCGTATGACGGAGAGGATGCACTAAAAAAAGTAGAGGAAATCACACCTGACCTCATGCTATTAGACATTATGTTGCCTAAGCGTGACGGGATGGAAGTATGCCGAGAAGTAAGGAAAAAATACGATTTTCCAATCATCATGTTGACGGCAAAAGACTCTGAAATCGATAAAGTATTAGGCCTAGAATTGGGTGCAGATGACTATGTCACCAAACCATTTGGAACACGTGAACTTATTGCACGTGTTAAGGCAAATTTACGCAGACATATGAAAATTTCTGCGGAGGAAGAAAAAGAAGAGTCAAATCATTTACAAGTGGGTCAATTGATTATTCAACCCGACGCATACATTGTTCAAAAGCGCGGAGAAACAATTGAACTTACACACCGTGAATTTGAGTTAATTCACTATCTAGCGAAACATATTGGGCAAGTGATGACAAGAGAGCATTTGCTTCAAACGGTTTGGGGATATGACTATTTCGGGGATGTCCGAACAGTAGACGTAACCATTCGGAGACTTAGAGAAAAGATTGAAGATACACCAAGTCATCCAACATGGATTGTAACAAGACGCGGTGTAGGCTACTATTTACGTGACCCAGAGCAGGAGTAACTCATATGCAAAAGGTTGGAATCTATCGCTCGATACACGTTAAATTTGTACTGATCTATGTGTTACTAATCTTAATTGCAATGCAAATTATTGGTCTTTATTTCGTTAGGGAACTTGAAAGCACATTAAAAACGAATTTTACAACTTCGGTTGCAGATAGAATGAGCCTCGTTGAATTTAGTGTTCGTGAAGAAATGTTAAAAGAACGGTCTGAAGATGATGCGACTTTGGAAGAAAGCTTACGGAATGTTCTTTCAAGCTTTGATTCACAAGATATTAATGAAATCCGAGTGATTAATTCACATTCGCGTATTCTCGCTACAAATGTATTGGATAATAAGTCGATGATTGGACAACGTTCGTTAGATGATGTCGTAAAAAGAACCATTACTTCAGGAACGCCGAGTGAAAATAATATCTACTTCGATAAAAGTACAGGCCACCGTATCATGGTTCGTGTTACACCAATAAAAAATGGTGATGAAGTGATTGGCGCAATTTTTCTCGATGCAAATATTGAGAAAATGTTTAAACAAATGGATGAAATTAATCAAATTCTTGCAGGCGGGACGGCAGTGTCCTTAACGATTACTGTGATATTAGGGATTTTTATCGCACAAACAATGACGAGACCAATTTCTGATATGAGACGACAAGCACAGGAAATGGCAAAAGGAAATTTTTCAAGAAAAGTTCGAGTCTATGGTGATGATGAAATTGGTCAACTTGCGGTTGCTTTTAACCATTTAACAGGACGGCTACAGGAATCACAAGAATCTACAGAAGGCGAACGAAGGAAACTTACGTCAGTACTTGAAAATATGACGGATGGCGTAATTTCTACAGATCGAAAAGGGCGCGTTGTGCTTATTAACGAACCCGCTCTTCAAATGCTCGGGATTTACAGTGAAGCTCATGTATTAAACCGTCCGATTGCTTCTGTACTAGGATTAGAGGAAGAGTATACGTTTGAAGATCTGGCGCAGCAAAAAGAATCATTACCGTTAGATTTTAGTACACGTGAAAAGCCGTATATTTTACGCGCAAGTTTTTCGATTACACAAAGAGAAACAGGCTTTGTGAATGGTCTGATCGTTGTATTACACGATAATACTGAACAAGAAAAGATTGATATGGAAAGACGAGAGTTTGTTTCTAACGTTTCGCATGAATTACGAACCCCTTTGACGACAATGCGAAGTTATTTAGAAGCACTTGCGGATGGAGCGTGGAAAAATGAAGAAATTGCGCCATCATTTTTGCATGTGACACAAACTGAAACAGAACGCATGATTCGGCTCGTTGAAGATCTATTAAAATTGTCAAGAATGGATAGCCAAGATTATGATTTGAATAAAGAATGGGTGGAGTTTAACCAATTCTTTAATTTTATTATTGATCGTTTTGAATTATCAAAGTCCCAGAACGTAAACTTTAGGCGTCTCTTACCGCAAACTGATTTATTTGTTGAAATAGACACAGACAAGATGACACAAGTAATCGACAATATTATTTCGAATGCGTTAAAATACTCTCCTGACGGTGGAGATATTTACTTTGAAATCTCAGTTCTTGAAAAATACTTTAAAGTGATGATTACAGACGAAGGTATGGGGATATCACCTAAAAATGTTAAACGTATTTTCGATAGGTTTTACCGCGCGGATCGTGCTCGTTCACGAGCAATGGGCGGGACGGGGTTAGGACTAGCCATTTCAAGAGAAATGATTGTAGCACACGGTGGAGAGATATGGGCTGAAAGTGAAGAAGGAAAAGGCACGACAATTTTCTTTACTTTACCATTTGAATTACAAGAAGGCGGTGAGTGGGATTGAGATATATTGAAGCAATTAAAACAATTACACTCATCTTGCTAATCGGTTTAAGTATCGTGTTAACTTTATTAATTTGGAATTCCTCTCCTTATGAAACAATCGTAAAACGAGCAACTGTAGATATTTCGATTGCAGAAGAGCCGGAGAAAAAAGATGTCGGATCCATTATTAAACCCTATCAAATTGTATTTAATTTTGAAGAGGGACTTAAAGGAACGATAGATTCGGAAGAAATTGATCATATTGTAAATACTTTTAAAAAGTGGCGTATTTCCAATCCACTATTAGAAGATAAAAACTTTGAGGAAGATAAATTAAGTGATTTCATGAGAGGGAAAAATCGTTTTACGCTATACTTCCCAGACGATGTTCCATTACCTGTCTATGACAGTATGTTAAATGTGGAAAATCCAAACGTTCCTGAAATTGGATTCGATCTAATCGTTGTAGAATGGGATCCTGCTAATACAACGATTGATATGAATTTTATTAGTAGAAAAAATAAATTACGGTACAAATCAACTGCGAAAGTATTTGAGCTACAAGTATTTCAGCGGGAAGTATTAAATTTTGGACGGTCTTTTGATGAGTATGCCGATGTAAATCCAGAAGGAAAAAAGTTTATCGCTGTACCAGCTAAGCCCGTACAACTTCTTGAAAATACGTATATTCAAAATGAAAAAGACGAGATTAGCCCAACCCGTTTTAGAAGTGCATTATTTAGTGACCCAAATGCAGTGAGAAGAAAAGAAGTCAGTGCACATCGCGAAGATTTTCAAGACAACCATGCCTTGATGAGCGTCGATACACAAAAGAAACAATTACAATACGTTCATCCAGTTGTGGAAAGTAGACAACTTGCGATCCCTTCTGAACTATTAGAGGACACAATCGACTTTATTAATGAACACGGCGGATGGACCGATGATTACCGGTTTAGCAGTATGAATTTTAGAACACGTTATGTGAAATTTAAACTTTATGTGCGTGGTTTGCCAGTTCTAGGAGGGAACACTTTAACGGAAATTGAGCAAGTGTGGGGAGACGAAACAATTTATCAATATAAACGTCCCTATTATACACTCGGTGAAACATTGCGTTCAGAAATGGAAACAGTTACTTTACCGTCTGGCATTGACATTGCAGAGCAATTGAGAAGTGCTGAAGATATTGACTTTAATATGATAGAAGAAATTGTACCTGCGTATTATATGCATCAAGATGTTGAGTGGGATATTTTTGTACTCAAACCATCATGGTACTATCTAAGAAATGGCAAATGGATTCGCTTTTCATCTGAACAATCAGGGGGTGAAAAGATTGGATTGGAATAAAACAAAAACGATGTTTATCGTTGTTTTTGCGATATTAAATGTATTCCTATATTCTCTTTATCTAAATCAGTACAATGAAGCACAAAACGTACGAGTTTTGGGTGAAACATCTATTGAAGATTCTTTGAAACACGACAATATTTCTTACGGACCATTACCAGAGTACCCTGAGGAAATGTCTTATGTTTCGGCAGACACCGCCCCCTTTTCCAAAAGTGAATTAAGTAAATATAAAAATCAAGAATTCGTCATTTCAGAAGAAACAATTTTATATGCAACATTAGAAGAGCCTTATATGATTAAAAATGCACGAGGAGACTATCAATTTCCGGATTTTCTAACGAATTATGTTCCATACGGGGAAGAATATCTTTTATGGGAAGTTGTCGAGGAAAATCAATTCGCTCTCTTTTTTCAAAAGGTTGAAGAATATCCAATCTACTTCAACTATAATGCAATGCTTATTGTTTACTGGGATGACAAAGGAAATATTACACATTATGAGCAACAACGCTTTGGAGAGTTTGATAGTTTTAATAAGAAAAAAGATATTCTTTCACCGCGGGATGTCATTAATACACTTTATTCAAGAGACTATTTAAAAAAAGACTCATCCGTAACGAGTATATCTTTAGGGTATTCGACTTTAATCACATTGACGCAAACGCAAGTGTTTGCGCCAACATGGCGGGTTCGTGTAGAATTAAAGGATGGAGAAATTGAAGATCATTTCGTCAATGCGATTGAAGGAAAGATGGTAGAATTTCAACAGGAACGTAATGAAAACGTAGTAGAATAAGGAGTTTGAGGTATGCGCTTTAGTGTACTCGCAAGTGGCAGTAGCGGAAATGCTATTTTTATAGAGAACGATGAACATCAGTTTCTTGTTGACGCTGGTTTAAGTGGTAAGAAATTAGAAGGTCTTTTTTCAAAAATCGATCGTTCAATGGACAACTTAGACGGGATTTTGGTTACACATGAACATAGCGACCATATTAAAGGACTAGGTGTTGTAGCAAGAAGATATAATGTCCCAATATACGCCAATGAAAAGACGTGGAAAGCGATGGACGGTTTAATCGGTAACATTCCACTTGATCAACGTTTCCAGTTCGATATGGAAACAGTGAAATCATTTGGCGGTTTAGATATTGAATCGTTTGCTGTTTCACATGACGCTGCAGATCCGATGTTTTATACATTCCACCAAAATGATCGAAAACTCGCGATTATTACAGATACTGGCTATGTAAGTGATCGGATGAAAGGGGTCATTCGTGGTGCCGATGCTTTTGTTTTCGAAAGTAATCATGATGTGGGCATGTTACAAATGGGGCGTTACCCTTGGTCAATCAAACGTAGAATTTTAAGTGATGTTGGCCACGTATCTAATGAAGATGCAGCTGTCGCAATGAGTGAGGTTGTTTTTGAAAAAGAGACGAGAATTTATTTATCTCATTTAAGTAAAGATAATAATATGAAAGATCTTGCAAGAATGAGTGTAACGCAAACGTTAGAGACGTGTGGCATTATTGCAGGAGAATATGTCCATTTATATGATACAGATGCGGAGGAACCGACAGAACTTGTTACGGTTTAAAGGTCATAGATAAGTCGCATAACGTCGATAAGCACACATGAATTGGATAATTGATAGGCAACAGGTGCCATAAGAACGTGTGTGACGGATAAAAAACCTTACTTCGCAAAGCTGTGACATAGCTAATTCGTAAGTAAGGTTTTTTATTACGTTAATTTAACATAGAACAGGGTAAAATAGAGGGGAGAAAGGATGAAGCAAATGGATGAATTAAAACCAATACCTCGAAAGCGAAAACCAAATCAGACCGGTGCTTTTTTAGCGGGGATCATCGGAGTCATAATTGGTGCATTATTGGTCTGGATTTTAACACCTACAGATAAACTACCGCAAAATAATTCTGTCTTAAATAACGATAAGCAGCCATCACAACAAGAACAGGTCAACTTTGATATTCATACAGATATAACAGACATCGTTGACCAAGTTGCGAATACAGTCGTTGGCGTGACGAACTTACAAACTGTAAAGGATATATGGTCATCTGACGAGATGACGAGGGAAACGGGGACAGGTTCAGGCGTCATTTACAAAAAAGAAAATGGGAAAGCTTATATTGTATCCAATCATCACGTCGTAGAGAATGCGGAAATACTTGAAATTACGTTCGATGACGGAACAAAAGCTGAAGGGCGCCTCGTCGGAAGTGATATGTGGACAGATTTAGCTGTGATTGAAATTGATGATGATTCAGTTGAAAATGTCGCTGCATTTGGCAATTCGGATTTATTGAAACGTGGTGAAACGGTCATCGCAATTGGAAACCCACTTGGACTTGGTTTTTCAGGTTCCGTTACAGTAGGTGTTGTATCTGGAAAAGACCGTTCAATTCCAATTGATTTTAACCATGACGGGCGAGTAGATTGGCACGCAGATGTTCTTCAAACAGATGCGGCTATTAATCCAGGCAACTCGGGAGGTGCGTTGATTAATCTTGCGGGCGAATTAATTGGAATAAATTCAATGAAAATCTCCCAAGAAACAGTTGAAGGAATTGGACTTGCGATTCCAATTAACTTAGCTGCACCGATTATTGATAAACTTGAAAGATATGGAGAAGTTGTCCGTCCAACAATGGGCGTAACGCTTATTGATTTATCCAGCATTCCCGCACAACAACAGGTCGTTTTAAACTTACCAAATGACGTAAAAGAAGGCGTAGTTGTCAATGAAATTGTGCCAAACTCACCAGCGGATGTTGCAGGAGTTAAACGTTATGATGTTGTCATTGAAATGGATGGAGAAAGAATTACAGATATGATAACGTTAAGAAAGCATTTATATAATGAAAAAGAAGTTGGCGATACGATGACAATGAAAGTTTATCGTGAAGGAAAATTAGTAGAAATCAATATGACTTTAGAAGACGGCACGACGTTCTAAAAATCGACAAAGAAAAACTTATCAACAGATGGGCGGAATAGCAAAAGCTGTAGCTATTCTGCCTATTTTATTGTTTGTTTATTGTGGATTGTGGACAATTATTAGAAAATGTGAATAACTCTGTGTAGCGTAAAATCTATAAAGGAGGATAAAAAAGTGAAATTATATAGCTGTGAAACCCATATAGATCAAGTGCTAGAGGAGTTTATCCAAAAAGAGGAAAGGTTTCCTACGATGAAATATTTAGAAAAAGGAGAAAAGCTATCCACAACTTGTTCACAGTGTAAAATGCAGGCTTTGTATCTTGTGGCGAACGGATAATCGGGCACAACATGTAGATAAGTATTGTGGATATGTGTATAAATTTTGTTTATAATGACGAAAAAAGGGTGGATAAGTTGTGAACATTACAATTGTAACGGTTGGGAAAATTAAAGATAAGTATTTAAAAATGGGACTTGCTGAATTTGAAAAACGCTTGAAACCATATGCAAAAATGAATGTAGTTGAAGTCGCAGATGAAAAAGCACCGGAATCATTAAGTCAAGCTGATATGGAAATCGTGAAAGAAAAAGAAGCCCAGCGTATTTTGGCGAAAATCGGGGCGGATGCACATGTCATCGCACTTGCGATTGAAGGGAAGATGAAAACATCAGAACAACTTGCTGCAGACATAGAATCTTTGATGACGTACGGAAAAAGTAAAATATGTTTTGTTATCGGCGGTTCACTTGGTTTACATGAATCCGTTTATAAACGGGCGAATGAACTCTTGTCGTTCTCAAAAATGACATTTCCGCATCAGTTGATGAAATTAATATTGATGGAGCAAGTGTATCGGGCATTTAAGATAATGAAGAATGAACCGTATCATAAATAGAGGTATCCAGTGGAAGTTCGAAATGAAAAAGCTAACAAAAAGTTAAAGAGCATTCTCTTTACTTTTTGTTAGCTTGGTGGCTACGGGTCGTCTTATTTCACCATCCGTGCCTTTATTTTAGCGTACAAGAGTAAAATTAGTAAAAGGACGGTTTGTCCAAGAAAAGCTATGGCATCCCAAAAAGCAGTTGGAGTTGTAGACCAGAATAAGTTAGAAAAGACTTGTGAATAAGCATAATAAGCCTGTGGTAGAAAGTAAAAGACAATTAGACAAAGCGTTAACAGAATTCCAACGATATAAAATACGCTATACAAACGAACAATCCTTTGCTCTCCATCAAATACTTCAGTATCACTAGAATTACTTCTCAAAAATGGCAACCATCTGCTTAAAAACTGCTTTCCACTTTCCATTAAGTTATAACAACCTGTAATATTTTCCACGAAGTAGTAGACGTCTGTTTTCATATAAAAACAGCATTGGTACAAGGTTTTTATAAAAATATCCAAAACGACGATTCCTAAGATACCGATTAATATAGAATTCGCTTCTGGATAGAGAAGTTGTATCGATAATGCGATTAAGACAAAAATTTGTTCAAAAGACATGCCGGCAAAATATAGGATATTTCTTTGTCTTGGTGCCAACTTCCAAGCTGCAGTTAAGTCAGTTTCAAAAACGACAAATATCAGTCTGTTCCCAATACCTAATTTAGCAGGTAAATCATAGGATCGGATAGCCAAAATATGTCCGAATTCATGAATGATGATGAATACGAGGGAAATAAGCATGTAGGTGATGATATTGAGCATCATCGAATCAAATAAAAAGATATCTTGATAATGAGGGAATAATCCAGGATTCCGTACGATAAGTGAAATATTAATCAAAAATAAAACGAGATAAATCTTATTTGTCATCCCATTGAAAAAGAAACGTCCAACAGAAGAGGGAATCCATGTAAATCCATCTAAAGCTTGCGTTTCTTTTTTTTGAGTCACTATTTCTCCGTCTACCTCTTGAACAAGACCTAATTCGATGAGCTGTTTTCCAAATTCAATCATGTCTACTGTTTCATCCGGATATTTTTCCCGCAACTCTATTTCGATGTCACCTAATGTTTGACCTTCATTGATGCTATGTATCGCATCAATACAAACCTTTGGCATTTCAAAAAAATCACCGGAAACTGGTTCTTCTACGATATAATTCTTCTGATCTTTTCGAATGGATAAAGGGTACAACGTGAATTTTGATTGTAACGTTAAATCCAAATCTAGCACCACCGCTCTTTAAAAATGAAAATAGGATGCTAATTTATTAGCATCCTATTTTGTAGTGTTACTTAGCCTTTTGGAAACATGAAACACCACCAGCATGTTACTTTAACTTTCTTAAGTTTACGGATTTTCATATTTGTTTCCCTCCTTTATTTAATGATCTTTACAATATTGTTTAGAGATTGTCATCCAATCTGGGTACACTTGTGTAAAAACTTCTACCAATGTAGGATCGAATTGGGATCCGCTACCATCAATGATTCGTTTGTAAGCTTCTTCAAAAGGAAGCGCTGGTCGATAAGACCTTGTGGAAGTCATCGCATCGAAGGCATCTGCAATCGCTGTAATTCTAGCAACAAGAGGGATTTCCTCTCCCGCAAGTCCATCTGGATATCCTTTTCCGTCCCATCTTTCATGATGATGATAAACGACAGCAATATTATCAGCAATGCCTTCTACATCTTCAATAGCTTTAGCGCCTACAACTGGGTGGGTTTTAACAATTTCATATTCTTCATCTACCAGTTTACCAGACTTTGTCAAAATGGCATCAGGAATATTCACTTTACCTATGTCATGTAATAAACATGCATAATAAAAGCTATTTAATTCGGACTCTTTTACTTTGCCCGTTGCTTTTGCAAGACTCATCGCATATTCCGCCACTCGCTCACTATGCCCACGCGTATAAGGGTCTTTTAATTCTAATGTTGCAATAACGCCTTTAACAATTCCTTCTAACTGTTTATTATAAGAGTCTTTTAGTGCCTTAACATAGATTAATATGCGGTGAAGAAGGATATAGGCAATTATAGCTAATACGATGTTGAGAATAACAGGAAATAATATGATAGGATCTGGTACGAATATTCCTACCAATATGTATTTTAGGATTAATCCCCATGTAACGAGATAAAAAAATCGTTTATTAATAAAAATAGGCGCAAAAAGTATAATAACCAACTCTACTAGGTTACCACTAGCATAGGAATCCGTACTACCAAAGTAATAATAAATATCCGTTACTAGGTTTGTAACTAAAAAAGTAATGACAACAATATATTTTACCTTTTCAGGTTTTCCCTTTTTAAAGTAATAGATAGCAACCGGAATAAGGCAAATGATAACTAAATGTTTAATAAAACTTAAATAATACCAAACTGCATCTGGTAACACATCCGCTATCCATGGCAATAAAGGAAACACTTTAAAATAAAAAATATCATATAAAAAAAACACAATATAAAATAACCATAGAAATAAAACTGTAGCTTTTTTTTCTTCTTGTAATAAAGATATATTCTTCATTTTTCAACCCCACTAAGCATAAATCGCTTGTCTGAAAGAATCTCCGCTATAGGATGGTGTAACTGTCTCATGATAAACTAACTTCCTTCATAATAGATTTTACTTTATACATTATTTTATCGGCAATTGATAATAAATCTGAATTGTTTTGTCCATCTTGTAGATAAATGGAATAGCCGATAGATAATGTGACCTCTTGTTTTATAGATTCTCCGTAATTATTTAACTCATTTTTAATTGTATCATTAATTTGGTAGGTTAGATTTTAAGAATTTAATATTCCGATTTCTTTAATTTCAACGGTCAGCTCTTTTAAACCATTTTTAAAAATACATATATACATGTCTGCGATTCTTTTGCGCGATCAAATCGTTCATGTCATATGACATAAACTGGACCGTGTTCCTGATATAGTATACTTTTTTTCGGTCCTTTAGGCAATGTGAGGCACGAGACTTGGCGTGGTAAATCCGTTCAGAATCAAGCAAATGGAGGCTTGCCGTTCTCCAAATTAATAAATCCTCATCCAAGAGGACCCTAAATTTAGTCTGTTCTCATAATTTCTCGCGTCTGAGACAAGCTATATAAAAAGAGAAAGGTGATTGAATGGATAATAATTATAGGTTAGGTAGTTCACGATATGAATAAACCCTTCATGCCGCGTCTTGTTTATTTTGAGCCAAATGCACTTGAATATCCGCTTGGTCAGGAACTGAAGGAAAAGTTCGATAAACTGGGGATTGAAACGCGATTTACGACTTCGCATAATCAAGTTCGCAATTTACCGGGTGATACAGACGCTCAGAAGTATCGAATTGCCAAGACCACCTTAGTCGTAGGTATACGCAAAACGTTAAAATTCGATACGTCCAAGCCTTCAGCCGAATATGCAATCCCGCTTGCAACAGGGTGTATGGGGCATTGCCATTATTGTTATTTGCAAACAACGATGGGCAGTAAACCATATGTAAGAACTTATGTAAACGTGGAAGAAATTTTAAATGCAGCAGATCAATACATCGAAGAACGTGCACCTGAGATTACCCGTTTCGAAGCTGCTTGTACATCTGATATTGTCGGAATTGACCATTTGACGCATTCATTAAAAAGAACGATTGAACATATCGGACAAACAGAACTGGGTAGGTTACGATTTGTGACGAAATTCCATTTTGTCGACCATTTACTGGATGCCAAGCACAATGGTAATACACGTTTTAGGTTTAGCGTAAACGCTGATTACGTCATTAAGAACTTTGAACCCGGCACTTCTCCTTTAGATAAAAGAATTGAGGCTGCAGGGAAAGTTGCAAGAGCGGGCTATCCACTAGGCTTTATCGTTGCCCCCATTTATCTTCATGAAGGCTGGGAAGAAGGTTACCGACACTTGTTCGAGCGTCTTGACGAAGAGTTACCCCAAGACGCACGAGAGGATATTACATTTGAATTCATTCAACATCGGTTTACAAAGCCTGCGAAAAGAGTGATTGAAAAGAATTACCCGAAGACAAAGTTGGAGTTAGATGAAGAAAAAAGACGTTATAAATGGGGGAAGTACGGAATTGGGAAATATATTTACCAAAAGGACGAAGAGGATGAAATAAAGTCTCATCTATATGGATATATGGAAAAATATTTCCCGAATGCGAAATTGGAGTATTTTACTTGATCAAAAAAAATGTATTAAAAAGCAGTTTTGGTAAAAGATATGTAAGAACCAATACAATTGTAAAATATTGATTCGATTACTGACTAATCGAAGGAGGAGTGAATGTTATGAGTGGACTTTTACGGTTTGCGCTAGCGCTAGTTATCATAGGTGCGCTTAACTGGGGGTTGATTGGCTTTTTCCAGTTTGATTTAGTGGCATCATTATTTGGCGGACAAGACGCATTTTTGTCAAGGGTGGTCTATGGTCTTGTCGGGTTAAGTGGCCTAGTATGTCTGCGGCTGTTATTTAAACATGATGAAGAAACTGATACGGTTTCCGAACGACGACGTATGGGTAATCCTAATTTAGGTACAGAATTCGGTGAGGAGCCGGATTTTGAGAAAAAGCAGGACGCTGAATCAAAAAAGAAAAACCGTCGCATGTAAGAGATCATCCATAATGATAAAACCTGAGCCCAGTAATTAGGCTCAGGTTTTTGATTGGCGATACATAGCTGATGATTGTAGGAAATACGATTACCATGTATTTTTTTCAAACCAACCGAACGCAACTTCTGATTTAATAACCTCATTACTAGATGAAGTTAAAAAAACTACAAATGCCCCGCATGACGGGAAAATAAATTTTCCATCTTCATCACTCGCTAAAGTACTTTGTGGCGGAACAATTCTTTTAAATGAATTGACTCCTTTTACCGGAAAACTGTTAACAAGTTCTGCAAATGCAACCTTTACTTTTGGTTCTGGAAGTGGACAAAGGGCTGTGTTTGCAGGTGTCACTTTGTCTGAAAACATTCTTTTTCCTAGAGGGGAAGGATTAAACCAAATTTCAGCTACGATAGGTTGATCAGAATGATTTGTAATGGTAAACGCATTTACAAATAAATCTACATTTGAATGAGAAGGGTTAATTAATCCTCCCCAAGCATGTTTGCCATTTCCTAAACGAATCGTTTCTGTTTGTCCCACAAAATATTGTCCTTGTAAAGATTGATACAAAGGGTTAGGTATGTTAACGGATTTATTAAGTCGGTCATGATTAAACATTGACATACGATGATCACACTCCTTTCTACAGTTTATGTCGAGTGGAATAGTACGTTTGGACAATTACTTTTAAATTTCACTTAGGTTATTATGGTGAATCAGCCAAAGCATGTTTATTTATAAGGGGGCATAAGTTGTAGTTGGAGGTGTCTCTTATGAATTCTTATAAGGGTGACTTAAGAAAAAATGCAACGTGGCGTACAAGTTTAATGAATCTAGAAACTTATAAAAAAATGAGTAGTAAGCATATAGAAAATGAAAATAATTTGGCATTAGCAGGTATGCTCGTTAAGGTAGTGCCTGTCACTAAAAAGGCCGATGCTTTAATTCCTGTTTGGGATTTAAGACAGTACGCATTTTTAAATAAACAATATATCCCATACACGGTAAATCCAAAGCTTTGGGTTCAAGGCAACCTCAATTTAAATGCGGGGCTTTATAAAGTTACGGAAAATATTTATCAGGTTAGAGGCTTTGACCTTGCTAATATGACTTTTATTAGAGGGAAATCAGGATGGATTATCGTAGACTGTCTTGGTGCGAAAGAAACCGCTGAGGCTGCCATCCAATTTGTAACGGATTATTTTGGAGAGATTCCAGTGAGTGCGGTAATTATTACACATTCCCATGAAGATCATTACGGAGGGATTTTAGGTGTTCTAAATCATTTCTCGCATGAAAATGTTAAAATTTATGCGCCAAAAAACTTTATCAATGCCGCATTAGAAGAGAATGTAAATGTCGGTGTTGCGATGTCTCGTCGCGGTATTTATATGTACGGCGTCGAATTGCCACGGGATGAGAAAGGGCAGATTGATAACGGCATTGGGAAAGGCCAATCGATTGGCACTGTGACCTTTACAAATAACATTGAAGAAATAACGGAACAATATGTAGAAAAAGTTATTGATGGTGTAACTTTCGAATTTCAATTAGCGATGGACACGGAAGCACCTTCAGAGATGTTAATTTATATACCAAGTGAACAATCCTTATGTATTGCTGAGCTTTGTACTGCAACGATTCATAATTTATTAACCCCGCGGGGTGCTAAAATTAGAGACCCGATTGCTTGGGCAAAAGCAATCCAAAATGCAATCGATTTATGGGGCGGAACTTTGACATCTGTATTTGGCGTACACAATTGGCCGAGATTTGGAAACGCGCTTTGTCTCGACTATCTTGAGAAACAAAGAGACATCTATCAGTACTTAAATGACCAAACTTTAAGATTAATGAATAGCGGTTATACGATTGAAGAAGTCGGAAGGACAATTAAGTTACCGCAAAGTTTGACAGATGAATGGTACAACAGTCAATTTTATGGAACAATCATTCATAATGCAAAAGCAGTTTATCAAAAGTATTTAGGCTGGTACGACGGAAATCCGGTGAATCTCAATAAGTTGCTCCCAGAAGAATCAGCAAAAAAGTATGTTGAATATATGGGAGGGGCAAGTCAAATTTTAAAGAAAGCTAGGCAATCTTTTGCGGCGGGTGAGTATCAATGGGTTGCAGAAGTGACAAAGCACGTGATTTATGCGGAACCAAAGAATAGTGAGGCGAAACTTCTCTGTGCAGATGCTTTAGAGCAATTAGGATATATTGCTGAATCGGGCCCTTGGAGAAATGAGTATTTAATGGGTGCGCAAGAATTGCGTTACGGTGTTATTCCTGTTGAGGGGGCGTTTATTTCCAATGATGTATTAAATAATATGCCTCTGGGGGATATCATTTATTTACTTAGCATTCGAATAAATGGCGTAAAAGCTGGAGACTTATATTATAAAATGAATTTTATTATATCAGACAGAAACGAAACTGCCTCGACTGAGGTAAAACGAGGGATATTTAGATACTTGAACGATAAACAGGAAGAAGATGCGGATGTTACTGTTACAATGTCAAAAGAGGTGTTATATGAACTAGCGACAACGAATAAACAACCAAATCCATCAGAGGTGATTGTAGAAGGAGATATAATGAAATGGCATTTATTTTTATTGCTGCAAGAACCTTTAAATCATAACTTTCCTATAATGACGCCTTAATTTCAATAAGTTTCTATTATGGGTGAGCGTGAATCAAATTGAGTCGAACGAAAGATAAGTAAAAATAGCACAAACGGGTACATTATTGGTGACGCCGTTGTATAATGAAACAGCAATGCATTCTCTATTTAAATTAGGGATGAATCGCTGTTTTTATATTTTATATTTCACAGCGATTGAAAATTGATTGTCAATAAAGTCTAAAGTAAAATAGATATATATATAGGGGAATGTAAAGGAAAGCAGGGTGATGGTAATGAAGGGGATTCAGCGTTTGCGTCATAAGTTAGAAGGACTTCTTAAAGCTGTTGATAGGTATCCGGTGACAACTATTTTTCTTTTCGCGACAGCAGTAGTGAATATGTTTTGGATTAATAGTTCAACAGGAGATTATTCAACTTTTACGTTTACGTTTATTGTTGGTGCGCTTTTAAGTGCGGTAGGCCAGCAATTATATGAACGCTTTTTTACAAAAAAGAGCGAGCGTATGCTATTTATGCTTGGGGCTGTCCTATTAGCAGGCTGTTATTACTTGGTCATGCACTCGGCTTCAATATTTAGTATGGAGAACGGTATTAAAACAGCTGTAACGATATTTGCCTTATTCATGGCATTTATATGGGTGCCGACGATTAAAAGTAAAGTTACTTTTAATGAAAGTTTTTTGTCAGCATTTAAAGCATTTTTTATAACTGTTCTCTTTTCGGTAGTCATTGCTGGTGGTATAAGCGCCATTATTTTTACAATTGATCACCTACTTGTCAACGTAAGCTATAATGTCGTGCCTCATGCTTTAAATTTAGTTTTTACATTGTTTTCTCCAATCTTCTTTCTATCCTTCACGCCGCCTTTTCCAGGTAAAAAGGACGTAAATCAGACAGCGGATGAAAGAACATCCCAAGAAGAAGCAATAAAGAAGGCGACCAGTTACCCAAAGAACTTAAGTATTTTAATTTCGTATATTATCATACCGTTGACAGCGGTTTACACAATCATCCTGTTATTTTATGTGCTTAGCAATATTAGTGGTGAATTTTGGACCCAAAACCTGTTAGAACCGCTACTGGTTTCCTATGCAATTACAGTCATTTTTGTGTATATACTTGCGAGTATGCTTGAAAATAAATTTGCGGTCATGTTTAGAAGGATTTTTCCGAAGGTCTTAGTGCCGATTGTGCTTTTTCAAGTGGTGTCCTCAGTATTAAAAATACAAGAAGTAGGAATTACGCATGGACGTTATTATGTCATCTTATTTGGTCTATTTGCAGTTATTACAGGGCTAGTATTTAGCTTTCTTTCGATTAAAAAGAACGGCATCATTGCCGCCGTACTAATCATTTTATCCATCGTCTCTATTACACCGCCTATTGATGCCTTTACAGTAAGCCGTGTAAATCAAACGAATCTGCTTGAAAAAGTTCTTTTAGAAAATAACATGCTTGAGGGAAATTCAATTGTTCCGAATGCAACGGTTTCTAATGAGGATAAGAGAATAATCACACGGACGGTTAATTATTTAAATAGCATTAATGATATAGATAAAGTAGCGTGGCTTCCGGCCAACGTAGTACTTTTCGATAATTTTCAAAAGACGTTTGGTTTTGAGCAAATGTATGAGCAGCAATCACATGGAGGCGTTTATCAATACGCCCACTTAGATTGGGATCAGAATCCAGTCGTGAATATTGATGATATGGATCTTATGATTCATCTTTCCACGTACAGCGGAAGCCAGTTGATTCCACTAGAAATAGGAGAAAGAAATTTTCAACTTAAGCTGCAGCAAGGCGCAAAATTTTCTACTGTCACGATTGTTGATGAAGGTGATAGGGAAGTCATTCAATTCAATACAAAGGAACTTGTAGAGCATATATTAGCGGATAACGAGGGAAATTCCGGAAATAAAGGACCGTCGTTAACGGTGGAGCAAGCTACATTTAACATCGAAAATGACGAAGTGAAAGTAAGTGTTTTAGCTAATTCAGTTGATTATTATGACGCCCAATATCAGGCCGACTTTTATCTATTCTTGAAAATCAAATAAAGAAAGATTATTCATAGCCAGCTTATAGCTGGCTTTTTTGAGGTTGATGATTATTGCAATGTTTACTTCCACATGTTCAGCGCCTAAAAAATTATTGACACTATTTACTATTCGTCTTATAGTAAATAGTGAAATCGTTCACAAGGAACTTATTTTTGAAATACTTTTTTAAAAAGTTAGGAAATCAAATGCCAAAAGAAATTACAGCTGCATAGGCGGCAGGGTTAATAGAAGACGGCGATACAGTTGTAGCAAGTGAGTTTGTATGTTTATATGTATGACTATTTTACTGACTGCTACAAGAGGAAAGGAAGTTTCACATGAATATTCAATTGAATCGCTGGAGAGTTTTAATTGCCTCAACAATTATCAATCTCTGTGTTGGTGCAGTATATGCGTTCAGTATTTTTGCACTCCCATTAACAGAAGTACTTGATGCTTCTATAAGTGAAATTATGATAGCTTTTACAATTAACGCAGCACTTTTTCCGATCCCAATGATTCTCGGAGGTAAATTAGTCGATAAAGGCTACGCAAAGATTGCCATCATGCTAGGTGGTTCCTTATTTGGGGTTGGTTTTGTTTTATCTGGTTTAGTGACAGCTACGTGGATGCTCTATATTACTTACGGTATCATAGGCGGCTTGGGCCAAGGAATGGTTTACTCTGCAACGATTGGAAATTCCGTAAAACTATTTCCAGATAAAAAAGGATTGGCAACAGGTATCGTAACAGCCGGATATGGCGGTGGCGCGATTTTGATTGCACCAATTGCTAACGCATTAATTTCAAGTAAGGGCGTTCAACCGACATTAATGACTCTTGGTGTTACATTCTTAGTGATCATTCTAAGCTTTAGTTTATTAGTAAAAGCATGCCCAGTTGGTTATACACCACAGGGATGGACGCCACCAGGAGGCAATAAAGGTAGTAGTATTAATATTCCTTGGAATGAAATGGTTAAAAAACCAATCTTTTATGTGATTATTAGTATGTTCTGTATTGGTGCCTTATCCGGAATGATGATCACTTCTAACGCATCTGTCATTGGACAGACGATGTTTGGGTTATCAGCGGCAACAGCAGCATTGTATGTCAGCTTGTATTCGCTTAGCAATTGTCTTGGCCGTGTTTTTTGGGGAGCAGTATCCGATAAAATTGGACGCACCAAATGCTTAATGATTATCTACGTGGTCATTGCTGCGATGATGTTGACGATTGCTACAGCGACTTCAGTTACTGGATTCGTAGTGGCGATAATTGGAATTGGATTATGTTTTGGCGGGACAATGGGCATATTTCCATCTATCGTAAGTGAGAAATTTGGGATGAAGTATTATGGTGTCAATTACGGGATTACCTTTATCGGTTATTCAGGCGCCGCATTTTTCGGACCTAGAATTGCTAATAGTGTTGCAGCACAAAATGATGGCATGTTCACGAATGCTTTCTATATTGCATTGGTCATTTCTTTAGTTGGTTTGCTTTTAACATTTGTTTTTAAAGCAATGGAAAATAAAAAACAAGCAGTAAGTTTAAGTGCAACGGAAAGTGTAATAAATTAATAGGTATTCAGTGTTCAAGGCGGCATCACTTAAATTGTCTTGAGAACTACAAAACTAGGGGCAAAGAAATAAATAAGGTCATTACGTTTTAAGTGGGTATTGAAAAGGTTTATATTTTCAATACCCGCTTTTTTGATACAATTAATAGGGGGAGTGACAATATATTTTATTCAAAGGGGACAAGGTGAAATGGTCATAAGTATTAAACAGTGTAGCCAAAGCGATTTGTATAAATTACAGGAGATTAGTTATGAAACATTTGACGAGACTTTTAGAGAGCAGAATTCGCCTGAAAATATGAATGCTTATTTGGAAAAAGCATTTAATCTAAACCAGTTGGAAAATGAATTATCTACTCCTCATTCACAATTCTTTTTTATTTATGTAAATAGCGATATTGCTGGATATTTAAAAGTGAATACGAATGATGCACAGTCTGAAGACATGGGGAATGCGTCACTTGAAATTGAAAGAATTTATATAAAGAAGCAATTTCAAGGACTTGGACTTGGAAAACAGTTATTCAATCAGGCAATAGAAATCGCTTTGGAACAAAATAAGCAGTCAGTTTGGTTAGGTGTATGGGAAAAAAATGAACATGCAATTGCTTTTTATGAAAAGGTAGGGTTTGTCCAGACTGAACTGAACCCCGAATAGTGGACACTTTAAAAAAAGTGACCTATTCGGGGTTTTTTCTGTTTTAAAAACCCGTTATACTAAAAAAAATACTTAGAACGGGAGATTTTCGAATGAGTAAAATAATTTTCAACGAAATTCAAAGAAAGCAACTAGAATCAAATCCAAATGTCGCCTCTGTATCAGATCGTGCCATTCAATATAATGCGGAATTTAAAATACGTGCCGTCAAAAAAAATATGAACGGTAAGGGACCGACTCAGATTTTCATGGAGAATGGATTTAACTTGGATGTGATTGGAGCTAAAAAAGCCCAATCGGCAATAAGTCGTTGGAAAAACACTTATAAAACATTGGGGGAACAAGGTTTTTTAGAAGAGCGTCGGGGGAAAGGCGGCACAGGTCGCCCTTCCACAAAAGATATATCATCTGAGAAGAAATTAGAAAAAGCTGAAGCCCGTATAAAGTATTTAGAAGCTGAATTAGAATTACTAAAAAAGCTAGAGGAACTCGAAAGGCAGGTGAAGAAGTAATTTTAGCACCCCGCGAAAAATACGCATTGATTAACGAGGTCATTCGGAAATATCAACTAAAGAATATGACGCGTTACCTTTGTGCTTTAACAGGTGTAAGTAGAAGTGGATACTATGCCTGGCTTCAAAATTCGGAGAAACATGCGATTCGTGAAGAGCAAGATTATCAAGATTATTTATTACTAAGATGCATTTATGATGCATTCAAAGGGAAAATTGGGTATCGAGGACTTTACATGGCATTGGAAGAACTAGTGGTGACACCGATGAATCACAAAAAGATTCTCCGCTTAATGAGAAAGTATAATTTCTTTGCGAAAGTGCGTCGAGCAAACCCATATAAATATATTGCGAAAGCAACACAGGCACATCGTACGGTTCCTAACCATTTGAATCGAGCATTCAATCAAGATGAGCCCGGAAAAGTATATTTAACTGATATTACTTATTTACAGTACCGTAATGGTCAAACAGCTTATTTATCTTGTATCAAAGATGTAGCAACCAGGGAAATCGTCGCTTATGAACTTTCGACTAGCTTGAAAATGGGATTGGTTTATCGCACATTAGATAAATTAGAAGAGACATTAGACGGAAATATTCACCCAGAAGCAATGATCCATTCAGATCAAGGTGTCCATTATACACATCCAGAGTATCAAGGACGCGTTAAGAAAATAGGCTTACTTCAGTCGATGTCACGTCGAGGAAACTGTTTAGATAACGCACCAATGGAGTCTTTCTTTGGGCATTTTAAAGATGAAGTAGATTATGAGGAAGCATGTAATTTACGTGAATTAAGGGAAATGATAGACGAATACTTGGAGCATTATAATACGACGCGCAAACAATGGACGTTAAAAAAGATGACTCCGGCACAATACCGAAGTCACCTAATTGCAGCCTAGACTGTAAAAAGTCCTTTTTATTAAACTGTCCGTAAATAAGGGTTCAGTTCAGACAGGTGCACACTCATTTCATATGGGGGATGAAGAACAAATTGACTGGATTATGACGAAACAGCTTTTATAATGTGTGCTCATTGCAATACAAGTGATATCGGTTGATGCAATTGATAGGAAAGCCCGTCATAAAAAAGAAAAACACATCAAAAAAAGTAACGGGTTCGGTTGATGGGGAGAATAGTGCACTTAACAACGTAAATAACAGGTTAATCAACATATATTTCAAAAGTGAATTAGCTATAAAAAAACAAGTAAAAACGCTCAGAATCTGAGCGTTTTTTGGCGAAATATTTTACTATCTTTATTGAACTTTATTTCGTTTGTTAACTTCAATCGTAATGAACTCCGGCAAATAGCTGGGAGTACATCCTTTTGATACTATTTCATCTTTGTAAAGACCCGTTTTCTCACCAAGTTTAATACAACGTGCGCGATTCTTTTCATCATAAACGCCTATCCAGCCTGCGGTGAAATTCATAGCCCATTGAACTTCCGGTTCTTCCTGCGTAATATTAGCTTCTATTGCAGATAGCAAGTCTGCGGTGTTATCAGGCGGTGTTTGTCCAGTCCATCTCAATCGCCCTTGATAATACCAGAAAGCTCGCCTTTGAAGAGCAGAAGGGCTATTTTCCCATGACTCCATCAATGTAATTTTCTTCTTGTCTTTGGTGAGCTGATTAGCCATTAACCAATCCATTAAGTTATTTCGCTCATCAAAAGGGTGAGTCTGCATATCCTTATCAAGCTTATTTAGCACATCTTGTGAAAGAAGTTTTTTGTCCATAATTAAGATTGCTAATAGTCTGGGCAAAAACTCTTCGGTTGACCAAAGTTCCATAGCTAGTTCGTGATCTTTCTTAATGTCCTTCGCGATTTTTCGTAAGTCGCCTAGCTTAGTTTTACTATTGATCTGAGAGAGAATGTTTTCTGCTTTTGAAGAACGTTTTATTTCAATACATTTATTTTCATTCATTATATACAACTCCTTTCTTAAAGCACTGTTTCATAATATGTCCTTAATGGTAAATATCAAGAACTTAATTTCGTTATATCTTATTGCAATGATGTGCCTCCAAAGTTTACCTTTTTTAATATTGTAGCATATTTCGTATTAATGCTTTCTCCACCTATAATAGAAGAGCAACCATCTTTAATATAAATTACTTATACAGAAGTTATGCTTTGCTTCAAGTCTGGGGGCAGGAGGTGGTTTAGGTTTAAACCGTACAATGAATTTCTACTTTTATTTCCAATTCAACGGTTGAGGATGGTTTAATTTCAATCGTTTGTCCGTTATGCGTAAGTGTGAAAGAACCTTCTTCTTTTAGCTTCTTCGCAATTGTTTCAAAATACGTGGCGGCATTTTCCAAGGACATTTTTTCTTCAAAATCCACAAGTACTTCTTTTCTACGATTTTCACTATTTGTCAAAGAACGCACCCCCCAGTTTATGATCTACCTTTATTGTAAGCCATCTATTTTGAAAAATCATAATAATTTAAATAGTATTTTCATACTTTTGAAGAATGAGCAATTAGGATTCTCTTATTCTTTATAGAATAGTTTACAAGTGATACGATAAAATTACTAATACTGAAGTGAGGAGAAGTCTGTGTTCTTAGATAAACTGAAGGACAGGTTGAATGAAAAGCAATCTCAATTTATAGGGGAGGAGACGGCTTTTCGTTCGGCCGTTTTAATTCCGTTAGTTCAAGTAAACGGCGAATGGCATATTCTTTTTGAAGTGCGTGCTTTTACAATGCGCAAACAGCCAGGAGATATTAGTTTTCCGGGCGGTAAAATTGATTTGACAGACCCTACACCGCTAGCGGCGGCTTTACGAGAAACGCATGAGGAATTAGGCGTTAATCCCGAAACCGTTACAGTTATAGAGGAATTAAGCCCATATATTGCATCTCCTACATTTGTCATTTATCCATTTGTGGCAGTGATTGATTACAATGAAATTATTCCTAATTATAATAAAGAAGAGGTTGAAGAAGTATTTACAATCCCTTTGAAATGGTTGCTGAATTATGAGCCTTACATGCATTTGGTTTCTGTACAACCAACACCCGCATCTGATTTTCCTTTTGAGAAGATCGTGAATGGTGCCGATTATGAATGGGGGACTCGTGCAATTGAAGAGTGGTTTTACGATTTCGAGGATTATACAATTTGGGGAATAACCGCTAGGATTTTGAAGCATTTTATTGAGTGTGTAGAATGAGTAACTTATTATCCAACATAGTGTGCCTAATCACGCCTTGATGAAAATTCAGGTGATAGGCACGCTAGTTGCTTGGAAATTATTTTTTCTCCTCTACAGACGAGAGAATTACCACTTCATAGCCGTATTTTCTTCTAATGACTTTTCTTGCGCTAACAGGAGTTCTTGCTCTAACACGCTTAATTTGCTTTTCTCCGTTTAGCGCTACTTCCACTAGGAAACATTTTGAACCACATATCATATCAAATGCCTCATTTCGTTTTAAAACCTTATCCTCATTGTAGAATACCTTTCCTTCCTTGAGAAATCTTCTGCATGTATATACATATAACCTTAAAAGGACATGCTAAATAAGGAATCTAATGACCAATCATTGTAAGAATGGAGAATTAAGATGAATAAATTGAACGTTTATGAAATGATGACGCCTGAAATGGTTGAAACATTAAATATCCAAAATAAACTTGTTGGCGATGCGTTTTCGACAGATGTCACTTACGAAAAAATGCGTGAAAACTATATGAATGAAAGAAAGTATTGGAACGAGGGTGGCCCCGAACCAAAGCGGACAGTTAATTTACACATAGAGGGACCGCACGGGGTGATTCCAATTCGCATGCATTATCCGGAAAAAAGAATTGGCAAAGGTGTAATCATTTATATCCACGGGGGCGGTTTTACTGTAGGAAATCTCGACACGCACAGTAAGATTATGCGCTTACTCATGGCGGAGACTGGAGCAGTTGTCGTTGGAATCGACTATCGATTAGCGCCGGAATATAAATACCCTACCCAAGTAGAAGAATGTGTCTTCTTAGTTGAATGGTTACGGAGTCACGCGGAGAAGTATGGAATCAATCAAGATGATATTGCCCTCGCCGGTGATTCGGCAGGCGCTAATTTATGTTTAGCGACAGCCTTGTATATAAGAGACCGACAGAAAGATACCTCTTTCATACGTTCTTTACTTCTTTATTATGGAACGTATGGGCTTACAGACTCGATGTCGATGCGTCTACTTGGCGGGGACTACGATGGATTAAGTAGAGAAGATTTGAATGCCTACATAAAAATGTATATTGGAGAAGAAAAACAAGATTTACGTTATTTTGATTGCTTTTCAAATGATTTAACGGAAGGACTTCCGCCTTGCTATATTGCTTACGGAGATTTAGATCCACTTCAAGATGACAGTAAATTACTGTATGATATTTTAAATACTCATGGACAAAAAGCAGTGTTGGAAGAATTTAAAGGGGTCATTCATTCATTTTTACACCATTCTAGTATCGTCCCGGAAGCAAAAGAAGCGATACAAAGTGGGGCGAGTTTTTATAAATCTCTAGAAACTACGAATGAATAATTTATGTTTAGCACGCACGCTCAAGAAGAGAAAGGTGTTGTGGAATGAATGAATTGATTCGGAAGAAAATAATAGAAATAGAAGTCAGGTTTCAAGTGAAAATCTTGTATGCGGTCGAATCAGGTAGTCGAGCATGGGGGATTCATTCAAATGATAGCGATTATGATGTTCGATTCATATACATTCATCAACCTAATTGGTATCTTTCCATTGATCGGCAAGGGGTAGGTGCAAAGAGAGATGTGATTGAATTACCCATTAACGATATATTGGACATAAGCGGTTGGGAAATCACAAAAGCATTGCGTCTTTTTAGGAAAAGTAATCCGACTTTACTCGAATGGTTGAGAAGCGATAACATATATCGTCAAAATTCTTCACTTGCTACTCAATTACGTGTACTGGAGCCGGAAACTTTCAACCCAACTGCGAGTTTACACCACTATTTAAATATGGCCAAAAACAATTATCGACTATATCTGCAAAAATCGGAAATCAAAAACTGCCTTTACGCAATCCGCTCGATATTAGCTTGTAAATGGATTGAGGAGAACAAAACACCACCGCCAATTCGGTTTAATGATTTAGTTGAAGCTTCCGTTCCTAAAGGACAATTTAGGAATATAATTGAACATTTAGCAGAACGGAAAATGGCAGGAAATGAATCGGAAAAGGAAGTCAGCATTTCGATCATGAATGAGTGCTTAGAAAGCGAAATATCACGTATTGAAACTTATATTCAAACTGTGTTTGTCGAAGTTGAAGACTCAACGAAAAAGTTAGATGAATTATTTCGTAATGTATTAAAGGAAGTATACCAGTAAGACTGCCCATAAATTAATTGTAAATGTCCATAAAAAGTGGAAGTCAACACAAGATTGACTTCCATTTTTTTTAGCGAATCCTTACGCTAATACTTTCTTCATTAACACATGGGGAATCCCATCTTCCATAAATACCGGCGATCCAGTTTCATAACCGAGTTTATGGTAAAAACCTTCTGCATGGGTTTGTCCGTGTAATTTTACTCGTTCGATTCCATTCTCTTTTGCAATTTCTTCTAACGCGCCAATAATCGCTTTTCCAAGTCCCAATGAACGATAATTTTCTAGGATAGATATTCTCTCTAACTTACCGAAATCATCGACCCACCGAACGCGCCCAGTACCTACAGGTGTATCATTATGATAAACGAGGACATGTTCACACGGTGCACTTAGTTTATCAAATTCATCATATTCATCGGCTAGCGGAACGCCTTGTTCTTCAACGAAGACGGCTTTACGAATGGTAAAGGCGGTTGTTAACTCATCTTCTGATGTTATTTTGTCGATTCTCATTTTCTCATCCCGTTTCTTGATTACTAGTTGGTCATGTATAGCCCAGTTCTCGTTATTCATTTTCCCTCATCATAAAGCTTAAATGTCTGCCACATTTTTTATCTTGTCGATATGAAAATCCTTCTTCATTGACGAATGTACATGTACGGTCTACGAAGATTTGGTCGGTCGGAATGCCTGCCAATTCACATTGTTTCTTAACAACGAGCTGATTATCGATGTGATATTTATTCGTTTCTTTATTAAAGTACATAAATACATCTGCATACCCAAGGTCTTTAAATTTCGTATAGACATCTTCATCTACTTCAAACTTTTCCTGACTAAGTGCCATCCCGATTTGGACATGAACTTTTTCTAATTGACATTTTTCTTCAGTTTTCAAGTGTTGGAAAAGCTTCAATGTGATTTCTTTTATAGTTCCTTGCCATCCGGAATGAATGACGCCAATTAATCCATTCGTTTCATGGTAAAACATCACCGGTACACAGTCTGCTGTGAAACTACATAGGATAATATTCGGTTCATATGTGTACAGGGCATCCGTGTTAGGTATGGCCGTGTCTAATTCGTGAGCACCGCGCCCTTTATCTTCGTTTGTGACACGATAGAAATTTGCGCTATGGGTTTGATTTGCACTTACAAAATCCGAGAGTGGCACGCCTAAAAAATTTGCTAGTTGCTGACGGTTTTCCAGCACTACATCAGCTTGCTGACAAGTATGGAGTGCCATATTGTTCAGTTCAGGTACACTATCGTTCTTTAACGTAGTCCCGGCAAGCACGTTTGAGTTGGTAAAGTACTTTTTGATTTTCAATGTCATCACCTACATGTAATATACAACAAGAAAATGTAAAATGATACGATTTTTTTCTGGTTACTTACGTGGTTAGCGGCGGATTTTGAAGGTTGCAACGTATAGCTGGAAGTACACAATGGGCTAACCCAAATTCTTGGGACAATATAAAACAACATCAAAGTGTTACACTAGTAAAAAGCGATAACGTCGGGGGTTTTTATATTGAAAAGAAACAGATATTCAAGTGAAGTTAAATGGGCTGTTGTGAAAGATAAATTAAGTGGTAACTTTACAGATAAAGAGATTTTAGAGAGGCATGGAATCAAAAATAGAGCGCAAATTGCAAGCTGGATGAAGTGGTATAAAAACAATGAAACTTATCGCTTTGATCAACCAATCGGCCAACAGTATGCCTATGGTTTTCGTTATGATTTCAAGAATGGACAAGAGAGACAAGATCATCAGCTATCTCAATTGAAAATGGAGAATGAAGTGCTAAAAAAGTATTTAGAGATAAAAAGGGGGTTGGAAAAGAAGAGGTAATTAGAACTGTAGAGGAAATGAAAGGAAAATACACAATTACCTCTATCTTATCGGCATTACAAGTTCCCCGTTCAAACTATTATAGATGGCTTGGCGAAGAGCGTGAGAAATCACTTTCAACCAAAGAAGAGGCAATCATTGAACTGTGCAAGAAAACTAAGTATCGCTATGGACACAGAAAAATTAAAGCTCTGTTAAAGAAAGAATATGGGATTAGATTAAATCGTAATACGGTTCAATCAATCATGCAAAAGCATAATGTACAATGTCGTGTTAAGCCTAAAAGAAAATGGAAGTCACAAGGTGAAACAGTCGTAATCAGACCTAATCTGCTTAATCGTCATTTTACTGCAAGTGCACCAAATGAGAAGTGGGTAACTGATATTACCTATATTCAATATGGTAGTAAAACAAAATATCTCTCCACTATTATGGATTTATATAATAATGAAATTGTAGCCTACAAATTGTACGATCATCAACAGACATCCCTTGTCATCGATACCCTTAAGGGGGCATTAGAAGCCCGCAACAACCCTGAAGGAGTTATCATTCATTGCGATCAAGGTACCGTGTACACATCATACGCATTCCAAGATTATGTAACGGCAAATCATCTGGTATGCAGTATGTCACGGAGAGGGAATTGTTGGGATAACGCAGTTATAGAATCGTTCCACTCAAGCTTGAAATCTGAAGAGTTTCAGTATGTTAAATTCAATTCACTTAGTAATGCAGAAGTCACTAAACGCGTCACTGACTATTTAAATTATTATAATGAAGAACGTATTCAGGAAAAACTAGGCTACCTTTCACCAAGAGAATATTTTGTAGAAGCAGCCTAGCGACTGTTGTTTTATACGTGTCTCAAATCGATATGTCAGTCTACAACGCTGCGATGAAAGAACGCAACATTATTCCAAAAGTATGCAACGCTCTCGGAAGGATGCAACGTATAGCTGGAAGTACACAACGCTGCGATGAAAGTACACAACACTATTTCAAAAGTATGCAACGCTCTATAAAGTACGCAACGTATAACCGAAAGTACACAACGTTATAGTAAAAGCACACAACACCAAGCTGGCTCGCACAACCTTAGAAATAAAAAAACCCCCTAGAATGCTCAAAATCTGCATTCTAGGGGGTTGAAAAATATTCTGGATGAGTTTATTTTGTAAAGTTATCAAAATATCCTTGGATAAAGACGATTGGTGTACCTTTGTCGCCGCTTCCGGATGTTAAATCAGCTAATGAACCAATTAAATCAGTTAGTTTTCTTGGTGTTGTTCCTTGAGCTTCAAGGGAGTCAGCTAAAGCATCCTCTCTTGAGTCGATGAATTCTGAAATGGCTTGTTTCAACTCATCTCCTCTTAACTCAGCAAAATTGTTATCAGCAAGGTATTTTAATTTAATTTCGTTAGGTGTACCGTCAAGTCCAGGTGTATATGCCGGTGAAACAACCGGGTCAGCAAGTTCCCAAATTTTCCCGACAGGATCCTTGAAAGCACCGTCTCCATAAACCATTACTTCAACTGTTTTTCCCGTTTTTTCTTTCAACATTTTTTGAATGTTATCGACGACAGGCTGGCAGTCACGCGGGAATAGCTTCATACCGTCATCTGTTGCAGTATTAGAGCCAAGCAGACCATAATCTTCGTTATAACCGCTACCGTCGATGGATTCCGTTAAAATATCGTCTAGGCTATAGACTTTTTGGCCGCCATTTTTTCTTAAAATTCTTTTCGTTCTTTCTCTTGAATGCACATCGCATGCAAGAATGCTTGTTGTATGTTCTAAAATCGTTTCTGGCTTATTCGAGAAAATAATTTCAGATTCTGTATCGAATTCAGCAGCTAACGTCTTGTAATATTCAATATAATCAATGCCTGTGAAAGCGTGTTTATTCACACCAAAAAGTTCACGGAACTCTTTTTCAGTGAGCACATCCACCCATGGGTTGATGCCTTTTTCATCGAGCTTATCGAGATCAACTAAGTGATTGCCCACCTCATCGGATGGATAGCTAAGCATAATAACAATTTTCTTAGCACCTTTCGCAATTCCGCGGAGACAGTTTCCAAAGCGGTTACGGCTTAAAATAGGGAAAATAACACCTATCGTATCATCGCCAAACTTCGCTTCAATGTCTTTCGCAATATGATCGATTGTCGCATAGTTTCCTTGTGCACGGGCAACGATAGATTCTGTAATCGCGACAATGTCTCTGTCATTCACCTGTAAGCCTTCAACTTCAGAAGCTTTCAGCACACTATCTACAACAATTTCTTCAATATGATCCCCTTCATTGATGATTGGGCAACGAAGACCTCTTGCAACTGTTCCAACTACTCGTTCCACTCTCATTCGCTCCTTATATGTACCGAATTTACTTAAAGTATATCTCATCTACTTGTAATATACACCGTAACAGTGGTATAAGTAAAATTAATATATCGAATGGTGGGTATAAGGGGTGCTTATATGGTTAGTAAATTAGACCTTTATAAAATCTTTTGTCAGGTAGGAGAAAGTAAAAGTTTTTCACAAGCTGCAAAAGCATTGTATATGACACAGCCGGCCGTGAGCCAGTCAATCATGCAGTTGGAAAGAGAATTGGACATACGTCTCTTTCATCGAACGCCTCAAGGGACGTTTCTGACTGACGAAGGAAAAGTTCTTTTTGAATATGCGAATTCTGCTTTAAATTTATTGAATGTCGGACAAGAAAAAATGATTGAATTTAAAAATTTAACAGCAGGCGAATTAAAAATTGGTGTAGGCGATACGATTTCTAGGTATTTTCTGCTTCCATATTTAGAGCGGTTTCATAATCGTTATCCGAATGTAAAATTTAAAATTGAAAATGGTACGACATCTGAGTTATGTACCTTTTTAAAAGCGGGGGAAGTAGATATCGTAGTATGTAATTTCCCTTTAGCGGATTCAGCGCTTACATTGAAGCCATTTATTGACGTCCATGATATTTTTGTTTGCGGGGAGAAATACAGACATATTTTAACCAATCCGATAAGCTATGAAGAACTAATGAAGTATCCGTTAATTTTTCTTGAACCGAAGTCAAATTCTCGTCAATACGTTGAAAAGTTTATCCTATCAAAAGGTGTACAAATTGAGCCGGAGTTTGAATTAGGATCACATGACCTACTATTAGAGTTTGCCAAAATCAATTTAGGCATTGCATGCGTGACGAAGGAATTCTCTCAAGATTATATAAATAAAGGGATTGTCTCTGAAGTGAAAACAAAAGAAGCCATTCCGAAAAGAGAAATCGGTGTTTGTTATTTGGAGAGTGTGCCTTTGTCTTTGGCAGCAACTCGTTTTGTAGAAATGGTGGAAAGTGATAATAGATGAAGGGGATAGGGCTGCCAAACAGTCCTATTTCTTTTGTTTGATTATATATCAAGCTAATTTAATCAATCCTTTCTAAGTCCACTGAATGTATACTTTACCGAAAGGGATTTTGCTCAATATTATTTCGGCCTCTCATTTTTGACTAAGTCTTTCCATTCTTGTTTAGGTATACGTATATAAGAACGGTAAGTCAGGTGAATAAACTATAGTAAAGCCTGACGAATGAGGAGGGAATTGAATGCATCGTAGGGAACATCATGGATTTCGTTTTTGTATATTTCCTGGCTATAACTGGTGCGGTCCAAGATGTAATGGACCTAGTGAACCTGTTAATGAAATTGATGCGGCTTGTAAAGCACATGATAAGTGTTACGAATTATATGGTGACAAGTGTTTTTGTGATGAAGATTTTCTTCGCAGATTATATCCGTATATACACGAACGCTCCCAGTTAGGAAAGCATGCACGATTAATTTACCGTTATATGAAAATACAACATCAGTTCACTTGCCGTTTTGGTCGTTATTAACATTACAAGATACAGGATCATAATGAATCCAAGAAAATATTAAAAATAGTCGTTCCAGTGCTGCTTGGTCATAATGGCAGAACCGGAACTTTTACATATTCGTTAATTTACAAACGGAAAAGAGGAAGATAAAAGAACTATGTATTAAATGAAATCTCTGATTTATCTGTCTTGGGCAATGTATACGCTTTACGTATACATGTAAACATCAATAGCGCATTTGTATACTTTCGTGTATACAAGTTTACGAAGTCGTTTGCATGTTGATGTGACAACGTTTACGTTTCGTGTACATGTTTACAGTTTTGTATACATGATTACTGTTATGTAAAAGATAATTAAATAGAATTGACCCGCCGCTAAAAGTCCGATACTCTTTTAGTAGTAAGAGATATTAATAGAGAGGATGATTCCCTTGACAGAAAGTCGTATTGCAGCAATTGATGTAGGAAATGATTCGTTGAAAGCAATTTTTGGTAAGTTGGAAGCAGAACTTAATATACCTAATGTTATTGCTCAAGACATTGAAGATCGTCCGATTATTGGAATTGAAGAATTGGATAAGCAAGACCCTACTGATGGGATTCATATTCGTTTGCACTCGCCTTCCCTCAGTGATAACAATTCTATTTACCGTGTTGGGAATTTGGCTACGAAGGGCAATAATCCAACTGAGCTAGACCCAGGAAGCAATAAATCAGAGGAAGATCAGACACTTGTTATGTTGTTTGCAGCATTGGCATTAGATGCGGCACGCGACGAAAATAAAAATGTCTTCAAACGTTCTAATAATGTTATTGAAGCTACTTATACACTCGGAACAGGGCTCCCGCTTAGGGAAGTAAAAGAAGGAAGAGACGTCGGTTATCGTTCTCAATTACTTGGATCTGTTCACCAAGTGGAGTTTTTGGTTACACCTAAATATCAAGGTTTGAAAGTGAATATTAAGTTTGAAGAAGTAAAAGTTTATCCGGAAGGTTTCGCTGCATTTATTAACCTAGTGATGGATAATAATTTAAATGTCATTAATAAAGAACTGATTGATAAGAGAATCCTTATCCAAGATATTGGGGGATTATCGACTGACGTTGCAGTTATTAAGGATAGAAAAGTCGACGATGATAAGGCACAAGGATTCAATTTGGGTGTCTCAGAGTCTCTTGATGCAATCCGTGAAGAAATCTTTTCGAGGTACGGCGTCGAGTTGGACAGCCGTCTAGACGTTGTAGAGATTATTACGAAGAAAAACGACCGGAATCATATTATGGTAAGAGGAAGTCGGACAAGCGTTCATGATATCGTTGACCGTGAACTGTTAGAGTTAGCGAAAAAGCAATACCGTCATTTACGGAATGTATGGCAAAGAAACTCGCAGTCTGAAATTTGCTATTTCATCGGTGGAGGCTCACTAATTCTAAAAGATTATTTGAAAGCTTTAAATAATAGCCTTGATGGATTTAATATTGATTTCTTTGAGGATGAAAAAGAAAGTGTCTGGATGATGGCAAATGCATATTACAAGTTAATTTCAGACTTCGCATCCAAAAACCAAAAGGTCAAACAGAAAGAAGAGAAGTTGGTCAAAACGAAATAGGGTGATAGTTCATGAAGGAAACAGGATTGAAGAGGGGGCAACCTATTACGTTTCGTATCCCATCAGATACATCCGATCACGTGTTAAAGCAATTGCAAACTCTAAGAGATGTTGAAAAGAGGAACTTTTCGAGTAAAATAGCAGAATTCGTTATAAATGGTGTGACTGATTCTTTAGTGAAGCATAGGGAAGCAATCACAGTACCACTTCCGAAAGGCCTAACGAAGGCGCAAAGGGATTGGTTGAAGCATGAACATTCTGAGGCACTCTTAGGGAGTATTGTTTATCAGTTAATGTCAGATCCAATACGAACTTCTGCACTTTTTGCATCATTGAATAGTAATGCATTAGAAGTAGAGGATGCGCTCTATCTTCAGGAAGAACAAACGACGATAGACGATTTAGAAGCCGAGCGAAAAATTGTAATTGAGAGCAAACAAGATAATGGTAATTCTTCCTCGATGACAGGCAATATAGAAGACGACTTAGATAATATTGACTGGGAAAGTTTTAGGACGTCCAGCGAACCTGTCGAAACAGAGGAAGAAGAGTCAAATCCGCTTGGCGACTTCCTTGCGCAAATGAATAAATAAAAATGGTAGGCTACCTGTTTCCAGTAATGGAGTAAGGTAGCCTAATTTTTTTGGAGAAAACTAAACTGTTTTGAATACGCAAATCCAATAAGTATATTTGCCTCTATTATTTGCACTTATTAAACAGGTAAAGTTGAAGAAAGGAAGAAAGAGTAGTAAGGTAAGAGAGTTACTATAATCAAAAGTGAGGAATAGGAATTGGCTGAATTAAAGTACGAACAGGTGCTCAATATCCGAACAACTGGCTTAAGAGAGTGGCGAAAAGAAACACATTATCATCGTTATGAAGCAACGCCGTATAAAGCATTGGATGAGCTATTTAAAGTTTATAAACTAGAGCGATCAGATAGGGTAGTAGATTTTGGATGCGGACGAGGACGTGTCTCTTTTTATATTCACAATCGTTTTAAAATACCGGTCACAGGTGTAGAAGTTAATGATTTAACGTTTGATGAAGCACTAGATAACAAGAGAAGTTATCGTTATATTGCAAAGGATATAGAAGCGCCTATTCAATTTGACTATGCGCTTGCTGAACAATATGACGTATCTGAAACAGATAACGTATTTTACTTTTTCAATCCGTTTTCTGTCGATATATTTAAAAAAGTAGTACATAACATTTTGAATTCGGTTAAGGTAAATAATCGTCCGATTGATTTAATTTTATATTATCCAACTGGAAGTTATAAAAACTTTATTGCAAAAAATACACCATTTAAGCTGATGAATAAAGTTAAAGTTCCAGATGCCCGTGATAGAAAAGAAAAGTTTTTAGTCTATCGTTTAGCTTAAGCAATGCTCTCCTTTGTAAAAGAAGGGGAGTTTTTTTGTTTTAAAGTTAAAATAGCATAACGGAATACTTAAAGCCTAGTTACTGTTGTAAAAGTAAGTTTAGAGTTTTTGCCATATTCCCCATTAACTTGTTGTACACTAGACTAACAAAGGAATGGAAGGGGGCAATTGGTTGAGAAAGTTTACGAAGGTAGAGAACAGTTGGATGATGTATGACTGGGCAAACTCCGCTTATTCTGTGATTATTACAACTGCTGTTTTTCCGATTTTCTATAAGTCAGTCGCTTCAAGCGCTGGCGTCAGCAATGCGGATTCTACCGCATATTTGGGATATGCGGTTGCAATTGCAACGTTTATTTTAGCAATGATCGGCCCGATATTAGGGTCAATTGCAGACTATGAAGGGTTAAAGAAAAAATTCTTCTTTTTCTTTTTTGCCGTGGGTTCATTGTCAACGTTATCGTTGGCGTTTGTCCCGGAAGGAAATTGGATTTGGTTGTTAATTATTTATACGATTACAGCGGTCGGTTTTCATGGGGCAAACATTTTCTATGATGCATTTCTTGTAGACGTCACCCCCGCCAATAGAATGGATAATATTTCAGCGAGAGGTTTCGGTTTAGGATATATCGGTAGTGCCATACCTTTTATTATAAGCATCGCGATTATTTTACTTGCAGACAGCGGTGTACTCCCGCTCTCAATGACGATTGCGACGAAGCTGGCTTTTGTGATTACCGCGATTTGGTGGATTACATTTACCATTCCGATGTTGAAAAATGTCATTCAAATTCACAGTGTTCCACGTGAATCATCAATTATTGTCGGAAGTTTTAAAAGACTAGGTTCGACATTTAAGGATATTCGAAAGTATCGCCATGTGTTTTTATTTTTAATTGCTTATTTCTTTTATATTGACGGTGTTGGAACGATTATTTCGATGTCTACCGCTTATGGGACAGATTTAGGGATTAGCGCGACAACGCTCCTAATTGTTTTACTCGTGACACAAATCGTCGCTGCACCATTTGCGGTCATTTACGGGCGACTGTCGGATAAGTTCACGGGGAAGAAAATGTTATATGTCGGGATAGGTGTCTATATTATTGTTTGTATTTATGCATTTTTCATGAAAACGGAACTAGATTTTTGGATTCTTGCCATGCTCGTTGCAACGTCTCAGGGCGGTATTCAATCTTTAAGTCGTTCTTATTTCGCGAAACTTGTTCCAAAAGAAAAATCCAATGAGTTTTTTGGGTTTTATAATATTTTCGGTAAGTTTGCATCGGTGATGGGTCCGTTATTGCTCGGTGCGACGACACAAATTACAGGAAGTTCGTCATATGGGGTCTTTAGTTTAGTGCTCTTATTTATTGTTGGTGGGGTTATTTTAAAATTTGTACCTGAACAAGATGCCGAAGTGGTTTAAGATATCGCTAAAAAAGTAAGTGGAGAAATTGAAGTCTTCACTTACTTTTTTATGCCTGAAGCTTAATGAACGCTTCTACGCTTGAATAAACTAGCTATCCATTCATTGCCGACTTTCAAGATAATCAATATGTAAAATACGGAATCCGTTGTTTTCTAGTCTATCTTTGATGTCCTGAATTTCTGCTTCAGACTTTCCACTTTCTAATGTAATCACGACTCGTCTTGCGACAACGGAGCCATTGTCTAGTGTAAACATGCCTTCAATATTTTCTCCACGGAGTGTTTTCGTTAACTTTTCAATCATGCCTTTCGCTTCAATCGAGGAAATGGTGATGTTAATTCCACCGGTATGTAAGCCGAAAGCATCTTCTAAAACACTTTCTACTTTGTTATGCGTCAAAATACCGATGAGTTTCCCATCTTCCACGACGCTAATGAATGGTAATGCTTTGATTTCTAGTAGTGCATTTAAAAATGGAGAACGTTGATGGATGTATAGGTCATGGTGTTTCAGTAGGTGATCAATGTTGTTCTTTTCTGCACCATTATTTTCGTAAATGTCTTCCATAACATGCACTTTGTAAACCATTCCTTTATAATGGCCCTCCTCATTGACTACTGGAATGCAGCGGTAGCCGCTTTTTTTCAAAGTATCATATACATCTTGAACGCTTTGGTTGTTGTTGACGGTAACGACTTCATGTAAATCCAAATATAAATCCCGAACAAACATTGCAAGTCCCTCCTTGTGTCAGTTATCAAAATCTTTAGATTACTAGTTAACTATAACATGAAATTGTAGAAAGTACTTTATTTTACATATAAAAAGAACCGTGATGAGTGATATGAGTACTCTCCCGGTTCAAAGTGTCTTCAATGTTATGTAAGTTGCATTGTTGTAATGCATGTGTTGTCGCCTTCAAATGTAGAAATAGTCGATTCAACTGTCTTGTCTTCATGTGTTATTTTAACTTGGTAGTTTTTATCGCGTGGTAACCATAAATCGATAAATCCATTTTCTAAAGATGTGATGGTTTCGTCAACGACCACATTGCCGTCCTCGTCTTGGATAAGTACATCAAATTCTTTTTCAACGAGCTCTCCTTGACATCCTGTTAAACTATGGATTGCACAGGGATGTGTAGTTTCGACAAAAGGTGCAATGGAAACAAAGAATTCATCACTTGGCAAGTCGAATGCTGTTTCTTTGCCTTTCTCATTCACAATGAGTTCATGAGATGTAATAGAAGCCGTTACATCGTCTTCAAAGCTTCCGACACTATATTCATGTACCTTTTCTTTTATATCTTTTACTACACTTTCACCCGATGAATCATTGCTGCAAGCGACTAGCATAAAACTTAGCAATAAAACGAATACTGTCAGTAAACCTTTTCTCATTAGGTATTTCACTCCGTTTCTTGATCCCATATTTTGTTGGTAATGAATTAATTTCAAATCAGTTCTATTATATATATCATAGAATGTATTGCGAGGCGTATCAACTTTAGGCAGTTATGTAAAAGGAATTAAACCTTCAATTGTGTCAAATGATAGAATAGATGAAGGAGGTAGTTTAATGAATCAGTTATCAATGGGGTCATTATTAGATGTTATGGGTGAGTTATTTTCAGATGAAGTATCAATTGCTGTTTCAAATACAAAAGAATATATCTATTATCGGCCGAGTAAACGGGTGGATTTGAAAATTAATGAGGGTGATTTAGTAAAAGAAGGGACGCTTGCTTACAAGGCAATTGTCCAAAATCAGAAAGTGTCTGAATTTGTTAATAGAAATATATTTGGTGTTCCTTATCATGGGATGGCGGTACCTTATTATCATGAAGGTCAATTGGCCGGATGCGTCCTTGCCATCTATCCGGCGTATACAGATGGGAAATCGGTTGTGACAGTGAAGACCCAGGATGGATGGTGTCCCATTTCATTTAAAGATGTTACATACGTTGAAGTTAAAAACAGGAAAACGTTTGTTGTAGGGAATGGACTGATTGGCACTCATAAAAATACCTTGCAAGAATTCGAATACATCTTGCCAAAGGATTCTTTTGTACGTTGTCACCGCTCCTTTATCGTAAATGTTCACCATATACAAGAAATTTTTCCTGATACACATTCCACATTTTTACTGGCAATGAAAGATGGTACGAAAATTCCGGTGAGTCAATCGTATTCGAGTTATTTTAGAAAGTTATTGGGTTTTTAACGGATTCTGTTTCAAACGTGATATTTCGTGCTTTAGTGACATTTTTTCTTGTTCCGCCCGTAAACTCACTTTTAGGTTACCGTTTACGGTAGAATTAACTAAAAGTTATGAAAAGGGGCATAAGTTAATGAGAAATCATATGGACCGAATTAGACATGTCCAATTGAAAGATGCAATTGTCTCGGCGGAAGAAGCTGCTTCATGGATTGAAGATGGCATGACACTTGGAATAAGTGGTTTTACACGTGCGGGAGATGCGAAAGCCGTTCCGTTAGCTTTGGTGAAACGTGCGGATACTGAAAAGTTTAAAGTGAATGTCTTTACAGGTGCTTCATTAGGTTCGGATATTGATCGTTTACTCGCAGAAGCTGGCATTGTCAATAAACGTTTACCATTCCAAGCAGACCCAGTAATGAGGAATAAAATAAATGCTGGGGAACATTTATTTGTCGACCATCATTTATCACACACTGCTGAACTAATTCGAGCAGAAGTTATCGAGCCAATCGATTATGCAATTGTGGAAGCGGTTTCAATTACGGAGGATGGAATGTTGATTCCTTCAACTTCTGTAGGAAATTCACTTGCATTTGCAAAGCATGCAAAATCAATCATTATTGAAATTAATACAGCGCAGACTACAGAGTTAGAAGGCGTGCATGATTTGTATGACTTGGAAAAACAAGGCGAAAGAGATCCAATTCAATTAACGAAAGCAGATGATCGAATTGGTACCGTTGGAATTCCAATCGATATCGATAAAGTAAAAGGTATTGTGTTGACTCATCAACCAGACTCTCCTTCTACAATCGTAGATCCTGATGAGGAAACAGAAATTATGGCTGGTCATTTATTGACATTTTTACGTTCAGAAATTGCTGCGGGTAGACTGACTGAAAAGCTAGCACCGTTACAATCAGGTATCGGTTCAGTTGCAAATGCGGTTCTTCATGGCATGGTTCAGTCGGAATTCGAGGATCTAGAAGTTTACTCTGAAGTGCTTCAAGATGCAGTATTTGATTTAATTGACGCGGGCAAAGTTCGCTTTGCTTCATGTGCTTCCATTACATTGTCTGAAGAGAAAATGGATAAAGTCTTTAATAATTTCGAAGAATATCGTGATAAGCTTGTGATGCGTCCACAAGAAATGTCCAATCATCCAGAAATTATTCGTCGTCTCGGATTAATTTCTATTAACACTGCATTAGAGTTAGATATTTACGGAAACGTTAACTCAACGCATGTTTCAGGAACGAAAATGATGAATGGGATTGGCGGATCTGGGGACTTTGCTCGTAATGCGAGACTGGCAATATTCGTGACGAAGTCGATTGCGAAGGGCGGCGACATTTCAAGTATCGTGCCATTCGTTTCTCACGTTGACCATACTGAACATGATGTTGACGTCATCGTTACAGAACAAGGGTATGCAGATTTACGTGGTTTAGCACCAAGAGAACGTGTAGGACTCATTATAGAAAACTGTGCACATCCGATGTACAAAGAACAACTGCGTGAGTATTATGAAGAAGCACTTGAAAGAGGCGGTCACACACCTCATGTATTAGAAAAAGCTTTCTCATGGCATACTAATTTTGCGGAAAACGGTACAATGCTTGAACTTACAAAGGAATACGCTTAAAAGTCGAGAGGTTGTCTATATAGACAGCCTCTTTTTTAATTCAATCATGTCCTATTGTGTTGTTTCTTGAAATTCAATGTGAACGACTTCCTCTGATTCAGTAGTAAACTCAATTCTCACCAATACACCAAACTCTTTGTCCGCTTCTTTTAACCATAATTTAAATTTTGCAATCGTTGTCTTCTCTTTAAATTCGCTTCCTTCATATAGGTAATCAATGATATTCGCATTCGGATATTTAAAATGTGTCTCTTTCATCGCAAGTGCTCCCCATTTCGCATAGGCCGGAACTTCAAATTGCGCATACGTATTCATTGGGGTTTGTGTGAATGTTGAACTCATAATCATAAAGATGCTAACAATCAATAGTTTTAGCATAAGTGACCTCATCTCCTTGACTATAGGATGAGTCATTTAGATACGATTATGCCAGGTACTGCTAAACAGGTGCATTACATAGATTACAATACATTGGTAAGTGTTATTTTATTTAAAGGAATGATTTTGCTTTTTTCAACGTAAGCTTACTCTATATGTGTTTTGAAATAAACATCGTCATAAACTAATATGTCGTTTATTGTCGTGAGGATTAGCTAAGGAGATTTTATGAGCACCTTTCCTGATATCAGTAGTTTTTCGATCATCTTCATTACCTTAATTAAACATTTAAAACGCTGATGAAAGAGGTTTTTAATTGAAAAAAAGACGCATATGGAAATGGATAAGTGTAGTTGTTGTACTCTCGTTAATTTTAACGATGTATGTTTGGAAGTCGCGTGGAGATGAACTTGAAATTGAACCGAGTCCCTCAAAAGAAGCGGTATTTCTTGAATCAACTGCATCTGTCGAACAGATAGCGCTGCATGATGACGAGCAATTCGATGGGATCAATAAAGTGTTACAAGATTCAAGGTTGCAAGGTGCAACCACTACAATTAGTATACGTCGTGCATCAGATGGTGAGTTGTTATATGAAAATAATGGTGATGTTCGAGTTCGACCTGCGTCTGTCATGAAATTATTTACAGCTGCGACCGCATTAGAAAGACTTGGAAGTGATCACGTTTTTAAAACGGCAGTCTATACGGACGGAAAGATTGAAGATGGAATTTTACATGGAGACATTTATTTAGTTGGACAAGGTGATCCGACTTTGACACAAGAAGATTTAAATACACTCGCGCAAATGGTTAAGGAAAAAGGTGTTCATACAATTAATGGGAATATTTACGGTGATGATACATGGTATGACAATGTTCGTCTGTCTCAGGACTTAAATTGGTCTGATGAACCTTATTACACCGGGGCTCAAATATCTGCATTAACTTTTTCGCCTAATGAGGATTATGATGCTGGAACAGTGATTGTCGAAGTGTATCCGGGGGCAAAAGCCGGCGAACAAGCGAGCATCGGATTGGTGCCTAAAAATGACTATGTTCATATTATGAATGAAACGAAAACCGTTCAGAAAAAGGGGGACAAGTCTCTTACTGCAGAACGGATACATGGAACAAATACGATTGTCGTCAAAGGGACGATTCCAGTCGGAGGACAAAAGACAAGAATTTGGGCGTCTGTTTGGGAACCGACGATCTATACAGTTCACTTATTCAAAAATACGCTTGAAAAGCAAGGCATTCAACTACCAACAGTTTACAAAGTAGAACGTAAGACAAGACCAAAGGAGACCTTTCAGTTAGCTGAAAACAGTTCAATACCTTTAGAGGAACTGCTCGTTCCTTTTATGAAGCTGAGCAACAACGGCCACGGTGAAGTGTTGGTGAAAGAGATGGGGAAAGTTATCGGTGAAGAAGGCAGTTGGGACAAGGGACTTGTTGTCATGAATGACACCCTCAACGAAATCGGGCTTGAAACAAATACGATGCTATTTCGGGATGGTTCAGGCATGTCTCATAAAACACTTGTTACGACAAACGAAGTGACGAGGTTATTATATGTTGCGCAAGAGAAAAGTTGGTATCCAACATTTTTAGAATCCTTGCCGATTGCTGGATATGATGAAAGATTTCAGGGCGGCACACTTCGTTATCGAATGTCAAATACAGTCGCAACAGGAAAAGTACGGGCTAAAACTGGGACATTAAACGGCGTCACTTCATTGGCGGGTTATGTCGAAAAGTCAGATGGTGATGACCTGATTTTTTCTATTATTATTAATAACCATTTAGACGACTCAACCTATGATGTCATCGATCAAATAGTCGTGATGTTGGCAGGAGATGAGGTCAATTAAAAACATTCCCACCAAGTATGAGGGTTGGTGGGAATTGTTTCTGGTTTATTTATTAGGCTTATAGTTCAGCATGGTAAACATTTCATCAAGTTCTTTTTTTGTCAGGTCACGCCATTGGCCAATTGGTAAATTCCCAAGATGGATGTTGAGAATTCTCGTGCGTTGCAACGTCCTAACTGTATAGCCAAGCGCTGAACACATGCGACGAATTTGGCGGTTTAAGCCTTGTGTCAAAGTAATGTTAAATTTACGAGGGCCTAGTTGGCGAACTTTACAACGTTTTGTCGTTGTGCCAAGAATTTCAACGCCCGACTCCATTTTACGAATAAATTCTTTCGTAATTGGTTTATCGACGGTGACGATGTATTCTTTTTCATGGCCATGTTCTTCACGTAAAATTTCATTGACAATATCCCCGTCATTCGTTAAAAGTAAAAGGCCATTTGAATCTTTGTCGAGTCTTCCAATATGGAAGATGCGCAGTGGATGATTAACGAAATCGACGACATTGCCTTCAATATGGCGCTCCGTCGTACTTGTAATGCCAACGGGTTTGTTCAATGCGATGTAAACAAGCTCTGTTTCAAGTTGAACTGGTTTTCCATCTGCGCGGACATCATCGCCTTCATTGACGCGGCTTCCTAACTCGGCAGGCTGCCCGTTAATCGTAATTCGCCCATCTTCAATCCACTTATCAGCCCCGCGTCTTGAAACAATTCCGGCCGAGCTCAAAAATTTATTAATTCGCATTAGTGTCATCCTATCTATTTACGGTATTTTTAACGTTTCCACGGTAAAATCATTATGATATAGTCGACATAAGTTTATCTAACCAATTGGTGAAATTCAATTATAGGGTCCTTCACAAACTATGTTGATTTCCGTTCCGGGCGGACGCTTTCCGTGGGGCCGGCGGTAAGCCAATCGCAATACGAAGATTGCGATTTGCCGTATTTCTGCTGTTTTTGCAGAAATTAAGGCATCCTCTTGGATATACCTGCTCCCAAACGCTTCGCTTTTCGGTCGCAAAAGCCGTTCTTCGTTACGGCTTTGGCTAATCCCACAGGAGTCGCCGCCCTCCACTCCAATCAACGAAGATACCTCGATATAATAATATTTGAACATATTTATCTAAACATTTATATCACGATTCGAAATTAAAGATAATGAAATTAATTCAAGTTAGAAAACAATCTTCGTTTTATTGGAATTAACAGAAAGTGTTGACAATTCATTTTTCCTCATTTATGATAAGAACATGAAGTTTTATAAGAGGCAGAAGGTACCGATAGCGGTATCGCCTACGGATAGATTAGTTGAGATGAGAAGAGAATAGCTGAGAAATTATTGAATAAGAAGAGTAGCTAGGGGATGCGTTTTAGAGAGTCAGTGGCTGGTGAGAACTGATACGCGACCTTTGTGAATGGACTTATGAGAGTCTTTTTGAGTGTATTCAAAAAGAACGTCAATCCTGCGTTAAGGGATGTGTCTTTAGCATAACTAATTTTAAAGACACGCAAAGTGGAAGTAGTAATACTTCAACAAGAGGTGGCAACGCGGTCTTTCCGTCCTCTGCAACTGGACTAATCTGTCCAATTGCAGGGGGCTTTTTTTATTTAATAAAGATGAGACGAGGCGAGTAGAGATGAGTGTAGAGCAGACCAGTTTACGTACGACAATGAAAAAAATGAATGGGGATTCCTTAACACCCATTTTAATATTTAGAAGGTTGCAAGGTAAGCAGAAGTTTTTGTTGGAAAGTAGTGCAAAACATGAGGATTCCGGACGTTATTCTTTTATTGGCATGGACCCGATTAAATCCTATCAAGGTAGCGGACGTAAAATAGAGGAGTTCATACATGCATCAAAAAAGACGTATGTACATGAAGGCGATATTTTTACGTTGTTAAAACGACTTATGCCAAGGATTTCCGATAGTGTTGAGTTTCCTTTTGCTGGCGGAGCAGTCGGGTATGTCAGTTATGGGGCGGGGCGGGCTTCAGGAAAAACAGTGCACAACGAGTTTGAGGTGCCGGAAGTGTATCTCAATATATTTGAAACCGTGATTGTATTTGATCATATTTTGAATGAAGTGACGATTGTGCGGACGGAAACGGATATTGTGAAAAAGCATGAAAATCTTGAGGAACTTGCAGAGCAAATTTTATATGGGAAAGAAGTGAAAGATACAGCATTTACGCTAGGTGAGTTTAATTGTCCACTGTCTCAAGGACAGTTTGAAGACCTCGTGAAAAAAGGGCAACAGTTTATTCGCGCAGGAGACGTAGAACAAATCGTATTATCTAGACGATTAGAAGCGGATTTTGAAGGGGACCCTTTTCTACTATATCGAAAGTTGCGCAAGCAAAATCCTTCGCCCTATATGTATTACATGGAAATAGGGGACTCCGTTATTGTTGGGGCATCACCTGAAAGCCTTGTTCGCGTGACGGAAGGAACGATGATGACGAATCCGATTGCGGGGACGAGAAAGCGGACGAAGGATGAGGACGAAAATCGGAAGTTGGAACAGGAATTAAAGAGTGACCCGAAAGAGTTGATGGAACACGATATGCTCGTGGTACTTGGGCGCGAAGAGGCAGAAAAAGTGTGTGAACCGGGAACTGTACAAGTGACGAAGCATAAAGAAGTTGTTCACTATGAGCATGTGATGCATCTTGTATCAGAAGTGGAAGGCCAGTTAGCGCAAGGTTTACATCCGCTCGATGCGTTGACGACTTGCTTGCCGGCAGGGACGGTAACGGGTTCTCCGAAACAAAGAGCAATGGAATTGATAGATGAGTTAGAAGAAGTGCAGCGAGGAATTTACGGCGGTGCGATTGGCTATATCGGATTTAACGGAAATATAGACTTCGCCTTAACGATTCGTACGATGTATATTCATCAAGGAAAAGCGTATGTGCAAGCCGGAGCAGGAGTTGTTGAGAAGTCCGAGCCGGCAGCAGAGTTTATGGAAACTGTGAATAAAGCTAAATCCTTATTAGAAGTAGTCGAGTGAAAAGTAGAGCAGAGTAGAGCAGAGGAGAGATTGAGTTGAGAAAGATTATCGAAAAGGTAGCTGAAGGGTTCCACTTGTCTTTTGAAGAAATGCAAGAGGCGGCACATGTTTTATTTAATGAACAGACAGCAGCAAGTGACATTCGCGATTTTTTAGTTGCTTTGTCCATTAAAGGGGAGACGGCTCAGGAAATCGCAGGACTTGCAACAGTAATGAGGTCTTTTGCAATTCCACTTGGAAGGGCTAAAGGATCTTTTATGGATAATTGCGGAACAGGTGGAGATGGCGCAAATACGTTTAATATTAGTACAACAGCTTCATTTGTGTTGGCGGGTGCTGGCGCTAAGTTGGCGAAACATGGGAATCGTAAAGTTTCAAGTTCATCAGGAAGTTCAGACGTGCTTGAAGCGCTTGGTGTTCGATTGGATTTTACTACGACTGAGTTAAGACATTTATTGGAGACAGAAGGGTTGGCCTTTATTTTTGCCCCTCAAGTGCATCCAAAAATGAAGCGTATCGGCGTAATTCGCGAAGAGATTGGTCAGCGAACAATTTTTAATTTAGTTGGACCGTTAACGAATCCAATGCCCCTTGCTTCCCAGTTTACTGGCATAAGTAGGGCCGACTTTGCGATGGAGTATGCTTCAGTTCTTGCCATGTTGGGAAGGAAACGTGCAATTGTTGTTTCAGGAGCTGGTGGAATGGATGAGGCATCGCTTGCGGGGCAAAACTCTTTCGTTTTATTGGATAAAGGAGACCTGATTCCATTTACAATGACTGCCGATGATGTTGGACTAAAAGCCGCTCCTCTTTCTGCGATTCGCGGGGGAGATGCAAGAGAGAATGCTGAGATTGTTCGTTCTGTGCTCAGCGGAGTGCGAGGACCCCATTTTGATACGGTTGTTTTTAATGCAGGGATTGGATTATTTGCAGATGGTCGTGTTGGAACGATTCAAGAAGGCGTGAAGAAAGCAATCGATAGCATAGTATCTGGTCGTGCGTTGAAGAAATTGGAAGCCATTGTGTCGTTTAGCAGGGAGTCGAGAAAAGAGGGTGTGTTGGCATGACAATTTTAGATGAAATATTACAGGAAAAATATAAAGAAGTGGCGCAGTTGCTAGTTGATGTACCCGAAGCAGCGCCAGTCGCAGTGAAGCGACCTTCTCTTTTTGAGAAATTGGTGGAAACGGATTGTTTACAAGTGATTGCGGAAATGAAACGTGCATCTCCTTCAAAAGGAATGATAAGAGAGGGAGCTGACCCGGTCGCGCAAGCAAAGGCGTACGAAAAGTCTGGCGCGGCTTGTATTTCGGTGTTGACCGACACGACGTTTTTTAAAGGCTCATTTCAAGACTTGTCGGATGTTGCAAATGCAGTTCAAACACCATTATTATGTAAAGATTTTATTGTCCATCCAGTGCAAATTGATCGAGCGAAAGCGGCGGGTGCTTCGGTTGTTTTGCTCATTGTCGCAGCTTTAGACGATGAAAAGTTAGCAGAACTTCATGCGTATGCACTGTCATTAGGATTGGAAGTGCTTGTGGAAGTGCATGACGTTCCGGAATTAACGCGTGCATTACAAATCGATGCGGCGTTAATCGGCGTGAATAATCGAGACTTAAAAACTTTCGAGGTGGATTTAAAGCGGACGGAAGAGGTTGCGGCTGCATTTCCATTTCATGAAGAACGTGTACTTATTAGCGAAAGCGGGATGGCTGGCAGTGCAGATGCGGAGCGAGTTGCTGAAGCGGGGGCAAGCGCGGTGTTAGTTGGTGAGTCACTGATGCGTTGCGGTTCAGTCGAGGAAGCCATCCAATCGATGCAAGTTCGATTACCGAGGAAAGTTAGATGACAAAAGTAAAGATTTGTGGATTAACTGAACAACAGCATATCGAAGCGGCCGTTGAAGCAGGTGTGGATGCAATCGGATTTGTGTTTGCGCCAAGTAGCAGACAAATTTCTGTCAATGAAGCGAAGCAACTTAGTGCATTGATTCCAAAAGGCGTTTTAAAAATTGGTGTCTTTGTCAATGCAACGGCAGAAGAACTTCACCACATTTACCAAGAAGTCGGATTGGATTATATTCAATTACACGGTGAAGAAACGCCAGAATTTATTCGAAAGGTTGGTCTTCCAACGATCAAATCATTTGCGGTTCGAAAAGCGGAGGATGTGTTGGAAGCGAAGGCGTACGACGTCGATTATTATTTGTTCGATGCACCTGGAACGGTTTATAAAGGCGGAAGCGGCGTTACTTTTGATTGGGCACTTTTGCGAGGTAGTGGTGTTTCCACAGAAAAGTTAATCCTTGCAGGAGGCTTGCATGCAGAGAACGTACAAGAGGCAATAGAACGTGTGCAGCCGTTTATGGTCGATGTATCAAGCGGAGTAGAGAAAAATAAGAGAAAAGATGGGCTGTTGATGCAAACGTTTATTGAAACAGTTCGAGATGAGGAGAGATGAGAAATGGTAAAAGAAAGAGAAACGATTGAAAAAGCAGGAAGATACGGTAAGTTTGGTGGGCAATACGTGCCTGAGACGTTAATGACGGCATTGAATGAATTGGAAGCAGCGTATGATGAGGCGATGGAGGATACAGCATTTTTAGCGGAAGTAGATTATTATTTAACGGATTTTGTCGGGAGAGAAACACCGCTTTATTTCGCGGAACGTCTTACGAAAGAAGCAGGCGGGGCGAAGATTTACTTGAAGCGTGAAGATTTAAATCATACAGGTGCCCATAAAATTAACAATACGATCGGTCAAGCATTGCTTGCGGTACGTATGGGGAAAAAGAAAATTGTCGCTGAGACGGGAGCAGGTCAACACGGAGTTGCGACGGCCACGGTTTGTGCGTTATTCGACTTAGAATGTACGATTTTCATGGGGAAGGAAGATATTCGCAGGCAAGCACTCAATGTATTTCGGATGGAATTACTCGGTGCTAAAGTTGTATCGGTTGACCAAGGTGCTGGGACGTTAAAAGATGCAGTCAATGAAGCACTTCGTTACTGGGTCACAAATGTGGAAGATACACATTATATTTTAGGATCTGCACTAGGACCACACCCGTTTCCAAAGATTGTTCGTGATTTTCAACGTGTGATTGGCGTGGAGACGAGGCGCCAAGTTATAGAAAAGGAAAATCGATTGCCTGATGCTGTTGTTGCTTGTGTAGGCGGCGGCAGTAATGCAATCGGCATGTTCCATCCTTTTGTGGAAGACGAAGAAGTTGCATTATATGGTGTAGAAGCAGCAGGTAGCGGGATTTCAACCGGGTTACATTCTGCAGCCATTGCGGATGAAAAAGAAGGTGTCTTGCACGGTGCCTATATGTATATCTTGCAAGATGAAGACGGTTTAATTCAAGAAGCCCATTCGATTTCAGCGGGACTGGATTACCCGGCAATTGGGCCAGAACATAGTTATTTACATGATATTGGAAGAGTCACATACACTTCTGTAACAGATGAAGGTGCATTGGAGGCACTGCAATTATTGTCGAAAAAAGAAGGCATTTTGCCGGCACTTGAAAGCGCGCATGCTGTTCAATTTGCGGTTAAGCTTGCAAGTGAAATGAAGAAAGATGAAATTGTTGTTATTTGTCTTTCTGGACGTGGGGATAAAGACGTTCAAACAATTAAGGATGCATTGGGAGGGGAAGAGCGATGACGAAACAGTTGTTAACGGAGGCGATTGTTCAGAGTGTAAATCAGGGAGGAAAGGCATTTGTCCCTTACATAATGGCGGGAGATGGAGGTTTAGAAAAGCTGAAAAAGGACATTTTATTCCTCCAAGAAAGTGGCGTTACAGCGATTGAGCTTGGTATTCCATTTTCCGATCCTGTCGCGGATGGCCCCGTCATTCAAGCCGCTGGTGAACGTGCATTGACACACGGCGTTACGCTCCGAAAAGTCCTACAAGCCATTCATTCTTTTAAAGATGAGGTGACAGTTCCGCTCGTGTTAATGACGTATTTAAATCCAATCATCTGTTACGGCATTGATCAGTTTGTAAGGGATTGTGCAGCGTCAGGAGTAAGCGGAATTATCGTTCCAGATTTACCGTTGGAAGAAAGCGCGTTATTACAGCCTGCGCTTCAAGAAGCAGATATTGCGCTTATCCCACTTGTTTCGCTAACGAGCCCAGTAGAACGAATTGAAAAAATTGTTGCTGAAAGTGAAGGTTTTATTTATGCAGTCACTGTGAATGGCATTACAGGGGTAAGAAATGGATTTGGTGATGCACTAGAAAATCATTTGCAAAAATTAAAAGACATAAGCCCGGTTCCTGTGCTTGCTGGATTCGGAATATCCACTGTTGAGCAAGTGCAGAATATCGGCGCATCTGTAGATGGGGTAATCGTAGGAAGTGCTATTGTTCAAGCGTTGCATGAGGAAGAATATGGTAAGATAAAGTCATTAATAAACGCCTCCAAACCGACGCCTATCACAAAATAAAAGCGGTTATCAAATAAGTGGAATGAGTAGGATAATTGAGTTTCCTCTATTATATATACACTTTACGCTGCTAGAGAATGTTAGTATGATATTCATGACGAAGTGAAACCTTATCGCTTGTCATGCGTACATATATATATAAGGAGTGGGTGGCGTGAATACGGGTATGTTTCGAAATGAAGTAGAAATGACATATGAAAAAGTGAAATCATTAGCTGGATGGACGGTTGATAAAGATGTTGTACTGACAATTACTTCCTATTACGTCACTTCAGAGAGAGAGTTTGATGCGGAAAGTTTAAATCGGGCAATGGATGCGATTAAGGATAAAACAGGCTGGTTTTCTCCTCTACGGGGTAATCTACTGCCAATGATTGCTGCATTTCTCGATAGACCTGACGTAGTAATTGAAGAAGAGGTGACCCGTCTATTTGATAAGCAGCGTATGTTACGTTCTGTTGGTTTTCGGAATACCATTCATTCGTATTTAGCGGCACTGCTCATGACAGACGATCCTGATTTGTATGAGATGGAAGCTAGACAAGCAAAAGCATTATTTGTTGAAATGAAGAAACAACATTATTTTTTAACATCTGATGATGATTATGCTTACGCAGTTTTACTTGGCAATAGAGGTTTTAATCCAGTTGAACATGCAAAGGCAATGCGCCTATATTATGATACGCTTCGTAAACAAGGGTTTCGCGGTGGCAATGAATTGCAATGGATGTCCCAAGTGTTGACATATATTGAAGCACCTTTTCAAGAGTCAAATGTTTTAAGGGCGCATGAAATTACAAACTTTTTAAAAGAGAAAGCGAAAGTTCGACAAGTCCATTATCCGATGATTGGTTTTCTAACTGTATTCGGTATACAGGATAAAGAGCTAGAGAAAATTTTAGATTTAACCCAGTCACTGGAGGAAACAAAAATCCTAAAAGGGAAAAGAGAAATGGCACTCTCGATATCAATCGGATATGTATTAAATGAGTTAATTGAAAATCAGACAGCCCTAAGTGTAAGTCTTGCAACTTCTACGGAACTGATTATACAGGCCCAACAAGCGATTATGGCTGCAACGATTGCTGCAATGGCTTCGTCTGCGGCAACGAACTCTTCAAACTCTTGAAGTAATAAAAACAACTAAAAACTGACAAATGAACAAGTCTATTAGGAAACTACTAGGAGACATGTTGTGTCAATGACATTAGTCCCGTTATCGTACAGATAACGGGTTTTTTGTTGATTTATAAATGAAATGTTGAAAAAAAGATATAGGAGTAAAATGATTTAGAAATTCGGCATAAAATTCGATGAAATCAATGTTTGCAGCATTATTATTACTTTGTAAATGATTCAAATAAATAGAATTACTAAAAAATGGAGTTGTCAATTTAAAATTTCTGTAGTATATTAGTGCAAGTAGTTTGATATTCTGAAAATTATATATAGGCGGAACTATAAGCTTTTAATAGTTTTATGTTAGGGGTAATTATTCTTGGGAAAAATAAGTTTGGAAATTATAAATCTCCGCACTTCGCTAACGTCATGGGAGACTATTATGCTGCGGTAGATAATGATTCCTTGAAAATCCACAAGAGTGCAGTACCCGTAAACTATTGTAGTCGGAATATTCCGTTGGTAAAATGCAAAAGTAATGAGTCTATATTCATATCATGAAGAACCATTGGATAATTCCATTGATTGGTATTAATTTGATGGTTTTCTTATATAAAAAATATAATTTTACTTACTAGTGTCGATGTGGAAAGAAGGAAATAACTATACAGATATAATTCTATTGAAATGGTTTTTTTATAGTGGAAATCCGCGATAAATAGAGATAAGTAGTGATTTTCATAATCCAACGTATCGTACTGACATACATACATGATTGAATTTGGATTTAATTTTAGTTGGGACGGTGGATAAAGTGTCGAATGGTATTCTTGAGATTAAAAATTTGACAACGTCATTTCGAATTGGTGATGAGTACTATCCAGCAGTCGATGATGTTTCACTTACAGTAAATAAAAATGAGGTATTAGCCATCGTTGGAGAGTCAGGATGCGGAAAGAGTGCTTTAGCATTCTCTATTATGGGGCTTCATCGTCATGCAAAAATCGATGGTGAAATCATGTATAATGGTCAAAATTTAAATGGCATGTCTCCTGAGCAATTAAATAAATTAAGAGGTAGTTCGTTAGGGATGATATTCCAAGACCCATTAACGGCTTTAAACCCATTAATGATTATTGGTCAACAAATCGATGAAGTTCTTTATTTACATAATCGATCAATGTCGCCTGCGAAGCGAAAAGAAAAGGTATTGTCTCTACTAGAAGAGGTAGGGATTCTTTATCCCGAAAGAACATATGAACAATTTCCACATGAATTATCGGGTGGTATGAGACAAAGAATTATTATAGCGATTGCAATCGCGAATAATCCTGGCCTTTTAATCGCGGATGAACCGACAACAGCGTTGGACGCAACAATACAATCACAAATTTTAGATTTAATTAATCAATTAAAAGAAAATATGAAAGCTGGGATTGTGTTAATTACGCATGACCTAGGTGTCGTAGCTGAAATCGCTGACAGGGTCGCGGTTATGTATGCGGGTCAAATTGTTGAAATTGCAGATGTGCATACTTTGTTTGAAAATCCATTACATCCTTATACGAAATCATTATTAAACTCAATTCCATCATCAGTTGCACCGAAGTCAGAGTTGCATGTCATTCAAGGGATTGTACCATCTTTGCAAAACTTGCCTAGAAAGGGTTGCCGTTTTAGTGCAAGAATCCCATGGATAGACGAATCAAAACATGCAGAAAACCCTACTTTAAATGAAGTAGAACCAGGACACTTTGTTCGATGTACATGCTATAAAGATTTTTATTTACCAAGTGAAAGGGAGGATGGACATCATGGCATATCTTGAGGTAAATGATTTAAAGGTCCATTTTCCAATTAAGGGCGGTATTCTAGGAAGAACAGTTGACCATGTTAAAGCGGTAGATGGTGTTTCACTACGTATTGAAAAAGGAATGACTTATGGATTAGTCGGAGAATCAGGGTCAGGTAAGTCGACGACTGGTCGCGCGATTATGGGCTTAAACCAAATCACAGAAGGTAATATTATTTTAAATGGGAAAGACGTAACAAATGAAAGAGGAACAAGAGAAACATTCCGAAAAGAAGTACAAATGATTTTTCAGGACCCTTACTCGTCTTTGAATCCTCGCAAACGCGTTTATGACATATTGGCAGAACCGTTACGTAATTTTCAAAAATTATCGAAAGAGGAAGAGAATAAAAGAATCCATGAATTATTAAAAACAGTTGGGCTCAGTCCAGAAAGTATACATAAATATCCGCACCAATTTTCTGGTGGGCAAAGACAAAGGATTGGGATTGCACGTGCAGTGGCATTACAACCGAAACTAATTATTGCCGACGAACCAGTCTCTGCACTGGATGTATCTGTACAAGCACAGGTTCTTAACTTTATGCAAGAGATTCAAAAAGAGTACGGATTAACCTATATTTTTATTGGACATGATTTAGGTGTCATTAGACATGTTTGTGACCGAATTGGGATTATGTATAAAGGTAGATTTGTGGAAGAAGGAAATACTGATGAAATTTTTAATAATCCACAACATATCTACACAAAGCGATTGGTATCAGCGATTCCTGATATTAATCCTAGAAATCGTCAAAGACAAATTGACCTTCGTGCACAAGTTAAAAAAGAGTATGAAGAATCGTATGATAAATATTTTGATGAAGATGGATCTGTTTATCCATTACAACGAATTTCAGACACGCATTTAGTCGCGTTACCAAGGCGGGGTGAGTAATTATGTGGAAGTTTATTGTAAGGCGTGTACTCATCATGATTCCGCAATTAATTTTATTGAGTATCTTAATCTTTTTTCTAGCAAGTATGATGCCAGGAGATGCATTATCTGGGCAGATTGACCCTAGTTTAGACTATCAAACAATCGAAAAGAAACGTGAAGAACTGGGTTTTAACGATCCATGGTATCAACAATACGGCCGGTGGGTGTCTGGTGTCGTTCAAGGCGATTTTGGCATGTCATTCAGACATAAGGTGGAAGTAACGGAATTACTATCAGAACGGATGACGAATACTTTATGGTTATCGCTACTTTCGTTAATCATTACCTATCTCATTGCGATTCCACTCGGAATTATTAGTGGCCGATATAATGATCGCTTAGCAGATCAACTTATTACTGGCTATACATATATTGGATTCGCAACGCCGTTATTCATTTTTGCATTATTAATGGTTTGGTTTTTTGGTTTCCATTTGGATTGGTTTCCGACAGGCGGAAGTGTAAAACCAGGAACAGAACCAGGATCACTTGCTTACATTATCAGTAAACTACACCATATGTTACTGCCTGCTCTGTCAATGGCATTAATTGCAACAGTAGGAACTGTTCAATATTTACGAAGTGAAATTATCGATACGAAACAAAAAGATTTCATTCTCACTGCAAGAGCAAAGGGAGCGTCGGAGTCTAGAATCTATAATCGTCATATTTTCAGAAATGCATTACTACCAATTGCTGCA